>JAJYPJ010000082.1 GCA_021795435.1 Pseudomonadota bacterium | reverse complement strand
AGCGGATGCAGGGAGGGGACCTCGGCTTCGACCGCGTCATCGCCACGCCCGACGCCATGCGCGTGGTCGGCCGACTGGGCCAGTTGCTGGGTCCGCGCGGCCTGATGCCGAATCCGAAGGACGGCTCGGTGGCGGCCGATGTGGTCGCTGCGGTCAAGAACGCCAAGGCCGGGCAGGTCAAGTTCCGGAACGACAAGGCCGGCATCGTGCATTGCTCGATCGGCAAGGCGAATTTCGAGGTCGACGCGCTGCGCGACAACCTCAATGCCTTGCTGGCGGACCTCATGAAGGTGAAGCCGGCGTCGGCGAAGGGTGTCTATCTGCAGAAGATTTCGGTGTCCAGCACGATGGGTCTCGGCATTGCCGTCGACCCCGCGACGCTGAGCATCGCCAAGTAACAACGCCGGCGCGGATGCGCGCCGGTCCCATTTTGAGGGTTGCCGCGGCCCAGTGGCCGCGGTGCCGTCAAAGACCGCGGGTGGCGGAGTCGGCGCGAGCCGGATCCAGCCTTAATCGACAGGCCCGCGCAGATGGTGCAGCCCGGACAGGTTTCCTGGAACGGCCACCGAAGCGGATGCCGCGAGGCATCCACGGCGTCGCAGGATGCGGCGGCGGAATCACCGGGCGACAGGGCGCGGAGCGCGCGAGGCCCGGATTGGGAGCATGCAATGGCGCTCAATCTTGCGCAAAAGAAAGAGGTCGTTGCCGAACTGGCCGAAGTGGCGCAGAAGGCCCATTCGCTGGTGGCCGCCGAGTATGCGGGGCTGACTGTGGCCCAGCTGACCGAACTGCGTCGCAAGGCGCGGGCCGGTGGCGTCTATCTCCGGGTGGTCAAGAACACCCTGCTGCGTCGTGCCGTCGAAGGTACCGACTATGCCTGTGCCGGCGACCAGCTCACGGGTCCGTTGATGTACGCCTTCTCCACCGAGGATCCCGGTGCGGCTGGCCGCCTGCTGAAGGATTTCGGCAAGACGGCGGACAAGCTCAAGCCGCGCCTGGTGGTCATTGGCGGCAAGGCCTACGGTCCCGGCCACCTGGACGTACTGGCCTCGCTGCCGACCCGCGAGCAGGCCCTGTCCATGCTGCTGAGCGTGCTGGTGCAGCCCGCCACCATGCTGGTGCGCGTGCTCTCCGAGCCCGCGGCGCAGTTGGCGAGGGCGACCAACGCCGTGGCGCAGCAGAAGCAGCAGGCCGCTTGAGTCCGGTTCGCAACTTTCATTCAACGTTCAATCCGTTTCCAGGAGTCAAATCTCATGTCGTTCACCAATGAGCAGATCATCGACGCGATCGCCAGCAAGTCGCTGGTGGAAGTGATGGAACTGGTCAAGGCCATGGAGGAGAAGTTCGGTGTCTCCGCCGCGGCCCCCGTCGCCGTTGCTGCCGCCCCCGCTGCCGCCGCGGCCGCACCGGCTGAAGAGAAGACCGAGTTCACCATCGTCCTGAAGGCCGCGGGTGAGAAGAAGGTCGAGGTCATCAAGGTGGTCCGCGCCATCACCGGCCTGGGCCTCAAGGAGGCCAAGGATCTCGTCGAAGGCGCACCGAAGGATGTCAAGGAAGCCGTGTCCAAGGCCGATGCCGACAAGTTCAAGAAAGAGCTCGAGGCAGCCGGCGCCACCGTCGAAGTCAAGTAAGCGGCGCTTGCGCCGCCTCTTGACCGAAGCGTTGCCGAGGCTGGGGGCGCAAGCCCCCGGCCTTTGCCTGTTGTCCGCTATGGGCCGCGCCGGAAGGCCGTGCCCCATCAAGCGGCAAGTCGCGAACCGCTGGCAGCAACCGGCGGCTTGCGATTTTCCGTTTTCCGAATGACCCGCATCCGCCGCGAGGGTGATACCACGATGAGCACCTACTCGTTCACCGAGAAAAAGCGCATCCGCAAGGATTTCGGCAAGCGTCCGCCGGTCCTGGATGTTCCCAACCTGCTGCAGATCCAGATCGATTCCTATCGGGAATTCCTTCAGGAGGGCAGCTCGACGCGCGCACGGGCCGAGCATGGCCTGCACGCGGCCCTGAAGTCCGTCTTTCCGATCGTCAGCTACTCGGGCAACGCGGCGCTCGAGTACGTCGATTACCAGCTGGGCACGCCACCCTTCGAGGAGTACGAGTGCCGCAACCGCGGGATGACCTACGCGGCACCCCTTCGGGTCAAGGTGCGCCTGGTGATCTACGACAAGGACAGCCCCGCGTCCAAGAAGGCGGTCAAGCTGGTCAAGGAGCAGGATGTCTACATGGGCGAGATCCCGCTCATGACGGGCACCGGTACATTCATCATCAACGGGACCGAGCGTGTCATCGTCTCGCAGCTCCATCGTTCCCCCGGCGTCTTCTTCGACCATGACCGCGGCAAGACGCACAGCTCCGGCAAGCTGCTCTACTCCGCCCGCATCATTCCCTACCGTGGCTCGTGGCTGGACTTCGAGTTCGATCCCAAGGACGTGCTGTTCGCGCGCATCGACCGCCGCCGCAAATTGCCGGTGACGGTGCTGCTGCGCGCCCTCGGCTACAACAACGAGGAGATGCTATCCATCTTCTTCGAGCACAACGCGTTCCAGTTGGGCAACGCCGGCGGTGCGCGGCTCGAACTGGTACCGGAGCGGTTGCGCGGCGAGACCCTGAACTTCGACATCGTGCACAACGGCAAGGTGATGGTCGAGGCTGGCAAGCGCATTACGTCCCGGCACGTCCGCGAAATCGCCAAGGCTGGCATGCAGACGCTTGATGTGCCCGACGAGTACGTGCTGGGGCGCATCCTGGCCAACGACATCGTTGATGCCGGAACCGGTGAATTGCTTGCGGCCGCGAACGACGAACTGACGCTCGAGCACCTGGCCAAGTTCCGCCAGGCCGGCATCGGTCGCATCGCGACGCTCTACGTGAACGATCTGGATCGCGGCCCATTCATCTCGCAGACGCTGCGCGTCGATGCGTCGCGGACGCAACTCGAGGCGCTGGTCGAGATCTACCGCATGATGCGACCGGGCGAGCCGCCGACGAAGGATGCCGCCCAGAACCTGTTCTTCAACCTCTTCTTCACTTTCGAGCGGTATGCCTTGTCGGCCGTCGGCCGGATGAAGTTCAACCGCCGGGTCGGCCGCAAGGAGATCATCGGACCGGAGATCCTCTATGACGCCAAGTACTTGGGCGAGCGAAAGGAGGAACTGTCCGAGCGCCTGGTCAAGGAGTTGGGTCAAACCTCGGACATCATCGACGTCATCCGCACGCTGATTGAGATCCGCAACGGCAAGGGCCAGGTCGATGACATCGACCACCTGGGAAACCGGCGCGTGCGCAGCGTCGGCGAGATGGCGGAGAACGTGTTCCGCGTCGGCTTGGTTCGCGTCGAGCGTGCGGTGCGCGAGCGGTTGTCGCTCGCCGAAGCCGACAATCTCGGCCCGCAGGACCTCATCAACGCGCGCCCCGTAGCGGCGGCAATCAAGGAGTTCTTCGGGTCGAGCCAGCTGTCGCAGTTCATGGACCAGAACAATCCGCTGTCGGAAGTCACCCACAAGCGCCGCGTTTCGGCCCTGGGCCCGGGCGGCCTGACCCGGGAGCGCGCCGGATTCGAGGTTCGCGACGTTCACCCCACGCACTATGGCCGCGTCTGCACGATCGAGACGCCGGAAGGCCCGAACATCGGGTTGATCAACTCGCTGGCCGTGTATGCGCGCACCAATTCATACGGTTTCCTCGAGACGCCCTATCGCCGGGTGGTCAACGGCAAGGTCACGAATCAGGTCGATTACCTCTCCGCGATCGAAGAGGGCGAATTTGCCATTGCGCAGGCCAACTCCGTATTGAACGCGGATGGTAGCTTCGCCGAGGACTTCGTGTCCTGCCGATTCCAGGGCGAGCCCATGCTGAAGCCGGCCGGCGAAGTCCAGTACATGGACGTCTCGCCCATGCAGTCGGTGTCGGTGGCCGCGGCCCTGGTGCCGTTCCTCGAGCATGACGACGCCAACCGCGCCCTCATGGGGGCGAACATGCAGCGCCAGGCCGTGCCGACCCTGCGGGCCGAGAAGCCGCTGGTCGGCACCGGCATCGAGCGGGCCGTCGCACGCGATTCCGGCGTGACCGTGGCGGCCCGTCGGGGCGGCGTCATCGACCAGGTCGATGCCGGCCGCATCGTCGTGCGTGTGAACGAGGACGAGATCGGCACTGATGACGCCGGCGTCGACATCTACACGCTGACGAAGTACACGCGGTCGAACCAGAACACGAACCTGAACCAGCGTCCGCTGGTCAATGTCGGTGATGTCGTCGCCAAGGGCGACACGCTGGCGGACGGGTCATCGACCGATCTCGGCGAGCTGGCGCTCGGCCAGAACATGCTGGTCGCGTTCATGCCCTGGAATGGCTACAACTTCGAGGACTCGATCCTGATTTCCGAGCGGGTGGTCCAGGAAGACCGCTATACCTCGATCCACATCGAGGAGCTGACCTGCACCGCGCGCGACACCAAGCTGGGATCGGAGGAAATCACGGCCGACATCCCCAACGTGGGCGACCAGGCGCTGGCGCGCCTCGATGAGTCCGGCGTCGTCTACATCGGTGCCGAGGTCAAGGCCGGCGATATCCTCGTTGGCAAGGTCACGCCGAAGGGTGAGAGCCAGCTGACGCCGGAAGAGAAGCTGCTCCGCGCGATCTTCGGCGAGAAGGCCTCGGACGTGAAGGACTCGTCGCTGCGCGTGCCGCCCGGCATGGATGGCACGGTCATCGACGTCCAGGTCTTCACCCGTGACGGCGTGGAGCGCGACAAGCGCGCCAAGCAGATCGAGGAGGCCGAGACCAAGCGCATCCGCAAGGACCTCGACGACCAGTTCCGCATCCTGGAAGGCGCGATCTTCCAGCGCCTGCGCCAGCAGATCACGGGCAAGGTCGCCAACAGCGGACCGCATGGCCTGAAGCGCGGGGCCGCCATCACCGGCGAATACCTCGACACGCTGAAGAAGGACGAGTGGTTCAAGATCAGCGTCAAGGACGAAGACACCGCCGAACTGCTGGAGCGTGCCGGCGAACAGATCAAGATGCACAGGGAGGCCTTCGACCGGCGGTTCAAGGAGAAACAGGCCAAGCTTGCGCAGGGCGACGACCTGCAGCCTGGCGTGCTGAAGATGGTCAAGGTCTACCTGGCCGTGAAGCGTCGCATCCAGCCCGGCGACAAGATGGCCGGCCGCCACGGCAACAAGGGTGTCGTGTCGATGATCGTTCCGGTGGAGGATATGCCGCACATGGCCGACGGAACGCCGGTGGACATCGTGCTCAATCCGCTGGGCGTTCCATCGCGAATGAACATCGGGCAGATCCTCGAGGTGCATCTGGGCTGGGCCGCGCATGGACTGGGCCAGCGCATCGCGCGAATGCTCGAGGTCAATGAGAAGGCCGCGAAGCTGCGCGATTTCCTCGACCAGATCTACAACCGGGACGCTGCGGGCAAGGCGCATCATGTGAACCTGAAATCCTTCAGCGACGCAGAGATCGTGGCGCTTGCCGACAACCTGAGTTCCGGCGTGCCGATGGCCACGCCCGTGTTCGACGGTGCCGACGAATCCGAGATCAAGGCGATGCTCCGCCTCGCCGAACTGCCGGAAAGCGGTCAGACGACGCTGTTCGACGGTCGGACCGGCGAAGCGGTCGACCG
>JAJYPJ010000024.1 GCA_021795435.1 Pseudomonadota bacterium | reverse complement strand
GCGCGCCTCCGGCACGGAACCCCTGCTGCGCGTGACCGTCGAGGGGCCGACGGCATCCCTGGTCGAATGCCTGGCGACGGAATTGGCGACGACGGTGCGGCAACTGGCCAGCGAGGCGGCGGCCGGTGAGGACGCCACATGAAGCAGGTCCCGACCCTGGACATCCGCCACTACGACGACGACCGCGATGCGTTCGTTGCGCGGATCGGCATGGCCTATCGCGAATTCGGCTTCTGCTGCATCACGGGCCATGGCCTTCCGGCGCCTTTGCTGGAGCGCGCCTACGCGGCCTTCCGCGCGTTCTTCGCCCTGCCCGTCGAGGTGAAGATGCGATACCACGTTCCGGGTGGTGGCGGCGCCCGGGGATATACGCCCTTCGGTATCGAAACGGCCAAGGACAGCCAGCACCCCGACCTCAAGGAGTTCTGGCATATCGGCCGCGAGCTGCCGCCGGGCAGTCCGTTCGCGAGGTGGATGCCGTCCAATCTGTGGCCGTCGGAGGTCACTGGCTTCCAGCAAGCCGGCTACGCGCTCTACGAGGCCCTCGATGCCCTGGGGACGCGCGTGCTGCGCGCGCTGGCGTTGCACATCGGCCTCGAGGAGCATTGGTTCGACGACAAGGTCGACCACGGCAACTCGATCCTGCGCCCCATCCATTATCCTCCGGTCACTGCGCCCGAGATCCCGAACGTGCGCGCCGGCGCCCACGAAGACATCAACTTCATCACGTTGCTGGTCGGCGCGAGCACGGCCGGGCTGGAAGTGCTGACCCGCGAGGGCGACTGGCTCCCCATCACGACGACCGGCGATGCCATCGTGGTCAACATTGGTGACATGCTGCAACGCCTCACCAACCACGCCTATCCATCGACGACCCACCGCGTGGTCAATCCCCGGGGCGAGGCGGCGCGCCAGCCGCGATACTCGGTGCCGTTTTTCCTGCATCCCAATCCGGAGTTCCTCATCGACGTGTTGCCCAACTGCATCGCACCCGACCATCCGAGCCGCTACCCCCGGGCGATCACCGCGCACGATTTCCTGCAGCAGCGCCTGCGCGAAATCCGGTTGGCCTGACGCCATGGCCGGACCCCAGCACCACGAGCGGCACTTCAACGCCTCCGATCGCGTGCGCGATGTCGTGATCGGCATGGCCGATGGCCTCACCGTCCCCTTCGCCCTCGCGGCCGGCCTGACCGGCGCGATCGCCGCCACGCGCGTGATCGTCACGGCCGGGGTGGCTGAGATCGCCGCGGGCGCCATTGCCATGGGATTGGGCGGCTACCTCGCCGCGCGCGGCGACGCCGAGCATTACGCCAGTGAACGTGCCCGTGAACAGCGGGAAGTGAAGGACCTGGCCCAGCACGAAGAGCGGGAAGTGGTGGAGATCTTCGAGCGCTATGGCCTGACGCGCGAGGCGTGCGAACCCATCCTCGCGGCCTTCCGTCGCGACCACGAGGCCTGGGTGGACTTCATGATGCGCTACGAGCTCGGGCTGGAAGAGCCTCGCGCCGGCCGGGCCCTGCAGAGCGCGATCACCATCGGCGGTGCCTACGTCGTCGGCGGCCTCGTGCCGCTCTTGCCCTACATGCTCCTGAGTGGCGTGGAACAGGCGCTGGCGGTCTCGGTGCTGGCGACGCTCGTCGCGCTGGCCGTGTTCGGCGGCATCAAGGGCCGCATGACCGGCACCGGAGGACTGCGCGGCGCGCTGCAGACCATGGTCGTCGGCGGGCTCGCTTCGGCGGTCGCCTTCGCGGTGGCGCGACTGGTGGGCGCCTGAGCGTTTCGCTCAGGCCCGCGGGCCAGCGTCCTCGGTGACGCGGAAGTCGCGCGCACGCCGTGCGAGCAGCGCGAGGGCGAGGCGGTCCGGCAGCAGTTCGAAAAGACGCTTGATGGTGCGGTTGACCCGACCGGGCACGTACACGAGGTCGCCGCGTTCGACTGCCGCGATGCCCTGCTGCGCGACAACCTCGGCCGTCATCCACATCCAGTTCGGCATCCGCGAGACCTGCGCGCGCGCGCCGGTGACGTCGTGGAATTCCGACCACGTGAAGCCCGGGCAGACCGCACAGACGTGGATGCCCTGGCGCGCCGTCTCCTGGCCAAGCGACTGCGAAAAGCGGATGAGGTACGCCTTGCTGGCGCCATAGAGCGTGTGCGCCGCGGTGCCGGGAATCAGGCCCGCCAGCGACGCGATGTTGAGGATGCGGCCGTAGCCCCGGGCCTGCATCCCGGGCAGCAGGCGATGCGCCAGCTCGGTCGGGGCCGTCATCATGACCTGGATGAAATCGGCATGGCGCGGCCACCCGTGGTCGCCAAACAGGCCGGGAACGCCATAGCCGGCATTGTTGACCAGGAGGCCGACGTCGACGCGCTCGGCATCGAGCATCGCCGCGAGCCGGGCCGGTGCCTGGGGATTGGCCAGATCGGCCGCCACCACGCGGCATCGCGTCCCGTGCCGCGCATCGAGTTCCGCGGCAAGCGCATGGAGCCGCTCCTCGCGCCGCGCCGTGAGCACCAGGGGATGGCCGCGCCGCGCGAGTTCACGGGCGAAGGCCGCGCCGATGCCGGATGAGGCGCCGGTGACGAGCGCCCAGGGGGTTGATTGACTCATGCTCGCTGCTCCGCGTTCCGGTCGGTTATGCCATGCATTGCAGCCATGTTCGCACGCTGGCTAAGCTGCATGCTCGCGGTCGACAAGGGGAGGGCGGCGATGCGTCCGAAACTCGTTGCAGCCAACTGGAAGATGCACGGTTCGCGGGCCATGACGGCCCAGTTGCTCGGTGCCTTGCGCGATCGCCCGCCGCGCTGCGAGGTGGCCGTCTTCCCCCCCTTTCCCTACCTTGCGCAGGCGGTCGAGCTGGCGGGCCAGGCCGTGTCGATCGGCGCCCAGGACGTCAGTGCGCATGCGCAGGGCGCCTACACGGGGGAGGTGTCCGCGGCGATGCTGGCGGACTTCGGTGCGCGCTGGGTTCTGGTCGGCCACTCGGAACGTCGCCAGTATCACCACGAGGACGACGTGCTGGTGACGGCGAAACTCGAGCGCGCGCTGGAGCAGGGGCTCTCGCCGATCCTGTGCGTGGGCGAGACGCTCGCGGAGCGGGAACGCGGCGAGGCGGAAGTGGTCCTCGCGCGGCAGCTTGCCACGCCCCTGCATTTGCTGGGCGAACGCGCCGCGGACCTCACGATCGCCTATGAGCCCGTGTGGGCCATCGGCACCGGCCGCACCGCGACGGCGGCACAGGCACAGGACGCCCATGCGTTCATCCGTAGCCAATTCGCGGCACGCGATGCTAAACTTTCAAGGCTGATCCGGGTGCTTTATGGCGGAAGCGTGAAAGCCGCCAACGCCGCGGATCTGTTTAGCCAGCCGGATGTCGACGGCGGACTGGTCGGTGGCGCGGCGCTGGACGCCGACGAGTTCCTGGCCATTTGCGCGGCAGCACGCTGAGTCGGTCAACCAAGACAGGTCCATGTTCACAATCTTTTCCATCTTCTACGTGCTGATCGCCGCGTCCATGATCGTGCTGATCCTCCTTCAGCGCGGCGACGGCGCGAACGCCGGTGCCGGCTTCGGCGGTGGCGCGTCCGGGACCGTGTTCGGAGCCCGCGGCTCGGCGAGCTTTCTCTCGCGTGCGACGTCGGTGCTGGCCACGCTGTTCTTCGCGATCAGCCTGGGCATGGCGATCTACTTGAGTCGCGCCGGTGCGCCGGCCAGCAACGCCGAGCAGGGGCTGGGGGTGATGGCGGGTGCCGTCCCCGCGGCGAACCAGCCGAAGACGCAGGCGCCCGTTGCTTCCCCGGCTTCCCCCATTGCGCCGGCGGCGAAGCCGCCGACGGCCCAACCGCCACCCAACGGCAAGCCCGCGGGCGGCAAGTAACACGCAGTTGCAATACATCGTTTGCCCAGGTGGCGGAATTGGTAGACGCACTACCTTGAGGTGGTAGCGACGAAAGTCGTGGGGGTTCGAGTCCCCCCTTGGGCACCACAGTCACACACTGCGCCGCGCGCGCAGCGCTAGTCGCGGAGGTCGTTCGAGCCGTGCTTGCACAATACTGGCCGATATTGCTGTTCATGGCCGTCGCCGGGGGACTGGGCATCGTCCTGCTGGCCATCGGCCTGCTGGCGGCTCCCCACCGCCCGGATCCCGAGAAGCTCTCGCCCTACGAGTGCGGATTCGAGGCCTTCGAGGATGCGCGCATGAAATTCGATGTGCGCTACTACCTCATCGCGATCCTGTTCATCATCTTCGACCTGGAAATCGCGTTCCTCTTTCCCTGGGCGATCGTGTTCGAGCGCATCGGCCTGGTCGCATTGGTCGAGATGGCCTTGTTCATCGGCCTGCTGGTCGTCGGCTTCATCTATATCTGGAAGAAGGGAGCGCTCGAATGGGAATGATCGAGAACCTCGACCGGGTGATGCACAACCCCAAGCCGCTGGCCGTGGTGGACGATATCCTGCGGCCGGCTGCCGACAATCCCGTCATGCAGCGCGGATTCGCCACCACCAGCATCGACGCCCTGATGAACTGGGCGCGCACCGGCTCGATGTGGCCGATGACCTTCGGGCTGGCCTGCTGCGCCGTGGAGATGATGCACGCCGGCGCGGCGCGCCTGGACCTGGACCGCTACGGCGTGATCTTCCGCCCCAGTCCGCGCCAGAGCGACGTGATGATCGTCGCCGGTACGCTCGTCAACAAGATGGCCCCTGCGCTGCGCAAGGTCTATGACCAGATGCCCGATCCCAAGTGGGTGATCTCGATGGGATCCTGCGCCAATGGCGGCGGCTATTACCACTATTCCTATTCCGTGGTGCGAGGTTGCGACCGCATCGTGCCGGTGGACATCTACGTGCCAGGCTGTCCGCCGACCGCCGAGGCGCTCATCCACGGGATCCTGCAGTTGCAGCAGAAGATCCGGCGCACCAGCACGATCGCACGCTGAGGTTCCCATGACGGACAGCACCATTCTGGCCGACCGCCTGCGGGCGCGTTTCGGCAGCCAAGTGCAGAACTGCACCGAACGGCTGGGCGAGGTCACGATCGAGATCGCGCCGGTCGATCTGCTCGCCGTGGCGAAGGCTCTTCGCGACAGCGAGGACTTCGCCTTCGAGCAGCTCGTCGACCTGTGTGGCGTCGACTACCTGGGGTATGGGCAGTCGGAATGGGAAACCTCGGAGCGGGCCACGGGTACCGGCTATTCGCGCGGCGTCGAGGGGGAGGGTCCCGGACGATTCGATTGGGACGGTCGCCCGCGCGAGGTCGACGTCCCGCGTCGGTTCGCCGCGGTGCTCCACCTGCTTTCGCTGCGCCACAATTGGCGACTGCGGGTCCGGGTCTTCTGCCCGGATGCGGGCTTGCCGGTCGTTCCCTCCGTCACCTCGATCTGGATCGGCGCCGGCTGGTTCGAGCGCGAGGCCTTCGACCTGTTCGGCATCGTGTTCGATGGCCACCCCGACTTGCGCCGCATCCTGACCGACTACGGATTCGTCGGCCATGCGTTCCGCAAGGACTTCCCGCTCATCGGCAACGTCGAGGTGCGCTATGACCCCGAACAACGGCGCGTCGTGTACGAGCCCGTGAGCATCGCGCCGCGCGTGCTGGTGCCGCGCGTGGTCCGGCACGACGCCCGCTACGACCAGGCCGCCGCCGAATCCGCCGACCACTGGCGCCAGAACTGAGCACGCCATGGAAGAGATCCGCAACTACACGATGAATTTCGGCCCGCAGCATCCGGCTGCGCACGGCGTGCTGCGCCTCGTGCTGGAGATGGACGGCGAGGTGGTGGTGCGCGCCGATCCGCACATCGGACTGCTGCACCGGGGAACGGAGAAGCTGGCTGAATCGAAGCCGTTCAACCAGTCGGTCGGCTACATGGACCGACTCGACTACGTCTCGATGATGTGCAGCGAGCACGCCTATGTGCGCGCCGTCGAGAAGCTGCTCGGCATCGAGGCGCCGGTGCGCGCCCAGTACATCCGCACGATGTTCGATGAGATCACGCGCATCCTCAACCACCTGATGTGGATCGGCTCCAACGCGCTCGACCTGGGCGCCATGGCCGTGTTCCTCTACGCGTTCCGCGAGCGCGAGGAACTGATGGATTGCTACGAGGCGGTCAGTGGCGCTCGCATGCATGCGACCTACTATCGCCCGGGTGGCGTGTACCGCGACCTTCCGGCGCAGATGCCCCAGTACCGTGCTTCGCCCTGGCACAAGGGGGCCGACCTTGCGCGCCTCAACCAGTGGCGGCAGGGCTCGATGCTTGATTTCCTCGACGCCTTCACCGCGGACTTTCCGCGCAAGGTCGATGAATACGAGGAGTTGCTGACCGGCAATCGCATCTGGAAGCAGCGCACGGTCGGCATCGGCGTGGTCAGCCCGGAGCAGGCGCATGCCTGGGGCATGACCGGTCCCATGCTGCGCGGGTCGGGCATCGCCTGGGACCTGCGCAAGAAGCAACCGTACGCCGCCTACGCCGATGTCGATTTCGACATTCCCGTCGGCACCAACGGCGACTGCTACGACCGTTACCTTGTCCGCGTGGCGGAGATGCGCCAGTCCAACCGCATCATCCGCCAGTGCGTCGAGTGGCTCCGACGCAATCCGGGCCCCGTGATCCTCGACGACCACAAGGTCATCCCCCCGCACCGCGAGGAGATGAAGGAGGACATGGAAGCGCTGATCCACCACTTCAAGCTGTTCACCGAGGGCTATGCGGTGCCAGCGGGTGAGTGCTACAGCGCGGTCGAGGCGCCCAAGGGCGAATTCGGCGTGTACATGATTTCCGACGGCGCCAACAAGCCCTTCAGGGTGAAGTTGCGCGCGCCGGGCTTTGCCCACCTGTCGTCGATGGACGAAATCGTTCGTGGCCACATGCTGGCCGACGTCGTGGCCATGATCGGCACCTACGACGTGGTTTTCGGCGAAATCGACCGCTGACCTGGAATCCAACCATGCGAGCAACCGGCAATTTCGATCAGGTCAGGGATGTCGATCCGGCCACCGTGCTGAGCGAATCGACGCGCGCGCACATCGAGCATTGGCTGGCGAAGTTTCCGCCGGACCGCCGGCGTTCGGCCACGTTGCAGGCGCTCATGGCCGCGCAGGAGCAGAATGGCGGACACCTGACCGACGTTCTCGTTGCCGCGGTCGCGCGCTATCTCGGCATCCCGACGGTCTGGGCCTACGAGGTCGCCAGCTTCTATTCGATGTTCGAGCTGCAACCCGTGGGTCGCCACAACGTGGCCATCTGCACGAACATCTCCTGCTGGCTCAATGGCGCCGAAGACCTCCTGCGCCACTGCGAACAGAAGCTGGGCATCAAGGTCGGCGAGAGCACGCCGGATGGCCGCATCTACCTGAAGCGCGAAGAAGAGTGCCTGGCGGCCTGCGCCGGGGCGCCGATGATGGTGGTCGATGGCCACTACCACGAGCGCCTCACGGTGACGGTGATCGACCAGATCCTCGATGGTTTGAAGTGAGGCTGAGCATGGCATACGGACCGGCACCGCAAGAACACCAGGTCGTCTACACCACGCTGCATTTCGACACGCCGTGGTCGATGGACAGCTACCTCAAGACCGGTGGCTACGAGGCGTGGCGGAAGATCCTGGCCGAACGGCCCGATCCGGCGACGGTCGTCGATGAAGTGAAGCGATCCGGCCTTCGGGGTCGCGGCGGCGCCGGGTTTCCCACGGGGCTGAAGTGGTCGTTCATGCCCAAGGGCGCGATGCAGAAGTACATCCTCTGCAATTCGGACGAATCGGAGCCGGGCACCTGCAAGGATCGCGACATCCTGCGCTTCAACCCCCATGCCGTGATCGAGGGCATGGCCATTGCCTGCTACGCGACCGGTAGTACCGTCGCCTACAACTACCTTCGCGGCGAGTTCCACCACGAGCCGTTCGAGCACTTCGAGGCGGCGCTGAAGGAGGCCTACGCGGCGGGTCTGCTCGGCAAGAACATCCAGGGCTCGGGCGTGGACGTCGACATCCATTCGGCGCTGGGCGCCGGCGCCTACATCTGCGGCGAGGAAACCGCGCTGATGGAATCGCTCGAGGGGAAGAAGGGCCAGCCCCGCTTCAAGCCGCCGTTCCCGGCCAATTACGGGCTCTACGGCAAGCCCACCACGATCAACAACACCGAGACGTATGCCTCCGTGCCCGCCATCCTGCGCAAGGGGGCCGACTGGTTCCTGGGTCTGGGCAAGCCGAACAACGGCGGACCCAAGATCTTTTCGGTCTCGGGCCACGTCAACAACCCCGGCAATTTCGAGATCCGCCTCGGCACCCCGTTCACCGAGTTGCTGGCGCTGGCGGGCGGCGTGCGCGGTGGCCGCAAGCTGAAGGCCGTGATCCCCGGCGGTTCCTCGATGCCCGTACTGCCGGGCGAGACCATGCTTGGCCTGACCATGGACTACGACAGCATCCAGAAGGCCGGCTCCGGCCTCGGCTCGGGTGCGGTGATCGTGATGGACGAGACGACCTGCATGGTGCGCGCATGCCAGCGCATCAGCCGTTTCTACTTCCGCGAATCCTGCGGCCAGTGCACGCCCTGCCGCGAAGGCACGGGCTGGATGTACCGGGTGCTGACGCGGATCGTGGAAGGCCAGGGCACCGTCGATGACCTGCATCGGCTGAAGGCGATCGCCGGGCAGATCGAGGGACATACCATCTGCGCGTTCGGTGAGGCCGCAGCTTGGCCCGTGCAGGGCTTCCTGCGCCACTTCTGGGACGAATTCGAATACTACGTCGCGCATGGCCATTCCCTGGTCGATCGCGGCATGGGAGTAGCGGCATGAGTGCGCAGCCTTCCGCCGGCGCCGCGCCGGACCAGGTCAGCATCGAGATCGACGGCCGCGCGATGCGCGTGCCCAAGGGCAGCATGATCATCCAGGCCGCCGATGCCGTCGGCATCTCGATTCCCCGCTTCTGTTATCACAAGAAACTGCCGATCGCGGCCAACTGCCGGCAGTGCCTCGTCGAAGTGGAAATGGGCGGCAAGTCCATTCCCAAGCCGCAGCCGGCCTGCGCCACGCCGGTGGCCGAGGGCATGAAGGTCTTCACGCGCTCGGAGAAAGCCCTGCACTGGCAGCGCGACGTGATGGAATTCCTGCTCATCAACCATCCGCTGGACTGCCCGATCTGCGATCAGGGTGGTGAGTGCGAGCTCCAGGACGTCTCCATCGGCTATGGGCGATCGGTGTCGCGCTATGTCGAGCGCAAGCGCGTCGTCGCCGACGAAGACATCGGTCCGCTGGTCGCCACGGAAATGACCCGTTGCATCCAGTGCACCCGCTGCGTCCGCTTCATCAGCGAAATCGCCGGCACCCATGAGCTGGGCGGCATGAATCGCGGCGAGCACCTGGAGATCGGGACCTACATCGGCAGGGCCATCGAGAGCGAACTGTCCGGCAACATCATCGACGTCTGTCCCGTGGGCGCGCTCACCAACAAGGTGTATCGCTTCAAGGCACGCGCCTGGGAGCTGATCGCGCGCCCCTCGGTCGGTTATCACGACGCGCTGGGGTCCAACCTCTGGCTGCATACCCGCCAAGGCGAGGTGCTGCGAGCGGTCCCGCGCGACAACGAGGCCATCAACGAGTGCTGGCTGTCGGACCGCGACCGCTACAGCCACGAAGGGCTCGTCGCGGGCGATCGGGCATTGAAGCCGCAGGTCAAGCGCGACGGGACGTGGTCCGATTGCAGTTGGGAAGACGCGCTCGACGCCGCGGCCGGCCACCTGCGTGGCGTGGCGCCGGCCGACGTCGCGCTGCTGGTCCATCCCGGCAGTTCCTGCGAGGAAGGGGCTCTGCTGGCGCGCCTGGCGCGGGGTCTCGGAGCCACAGGCATCGATTTCCGGTTGCGGACGCAGGACTTCGCCGACGCGCCGGTTCCGCAGCCCTGGTCGCGCTCCGTCGTTGACCTGGAGAAGGCCGATTTCGCGCTGCTGGTCGGTTGCGAGCTTCGAGATGAGTTGCCGCTGGTGAATCAACGCCTGCGCAAGGCGGCCAAGGCCGGCGCGCGCATCCGGTCGATCGGACTGCGCCGCGCGGACCTGCATTTCCCCGTCGAGAGCCAGGCCGTCTCGCCGAGTGGGTTCGTGCCGGCGCTGGCGACGCTGGCGCGGGCGGTCGGCGCATTGGAGGGCGCACCGCCCTTGCCGCCGTCGCTGCAAGGTGCCGGAGCGGGCGAACCCGACGCATCGGCGCTGGCATGGGCCCAGCAAATGCGGCATGCCGGCGCCGGGACCCTGATCTTTGGCCTGGATGCCGCGCGCCACCCGCAGGCGTCGTGGCTGCGGGCGCTGGCGCATTACATCGCGCAGGCCACCGGCCTGGCCTGCGTCGAAGTCCCCGACGGCGCGAATGCGCTCGGCCTGGCCCGGGCCGGGGTCCTGCCGGGACCGGGGGCGTCGCTGGACGCGTTGCTGGCGAGGCCGCGCAAGGTCTACGTGCTTTATGGGGCGGAGGCGCCCGAGGATTTCGCCGCGGACCGTGAGGCCATGGCCGCCCTGCGCTCGGCCGATGCCGTCATTGCCTTTGCGCCTTTCGCGAGCGAGCGGTTGCGGGAACTGGCGGACGTGATCCTGCCCATCGGCCTGACTCCCGAGATCGACGCGACGTTCGTCAATCTCGAGGGCGTCGTCCAGGCGGTGGCCGCCGCGGCCCGTTTGCCCGGCGAGGCACGGCCTGGCTGGAAGGCCCTGCGCGCACTGGGAGCCCAGTTGCAACTGCCGGGATTCGATTTCAACGTGCTGGCCTCGCTGGCCGCGGAACTGGCGCCGTTGCTGGCGCAGCAGCCGGCCAGCGGCCATGGCTTGGCCAGCCTGGCCTCGACCGGGAAGGAGGGCGCGTTGCATCGGGTCGCCAGCGTGCCGATCTATCGCGGCGACGCAGTCCTGCGCCGGTCGGCGGCCCTGCAGGCCCATCCGCTCAGCCAGCCACCGCAGGTGTGGATGCACGCGGAGGATGCGCTGGCGATGGGCCTCCACGCGGGCAGCATGGTCCGGATAGGCGACGGCACGCTGCCGGTCGCGCTGGACGCCCGTCTCCCGCGCGGTGCCGTCCGCATCGATGCAACCCATCCGGAAACGGAGGCGCTGCCGCCGCATGGCGCTGCGCTCGACATCTCAAGGGCCTGAGCATGCTTGCCGAACTGCTGCTGGTGCTGTGGACGCTGGCCAAGGTCTTGGCCATCGTCCTGCCTCTCGTCATCGCCGTGGCGATGTTCGTCTACTGGGAGCGCAAGGTCATTGGCTGGATGCACGTGCGCATGGGACCCAACCAGATCGGCCCGCTGGGGTTGATGCAGGCCTTCGCGGACGTGGTCAAGCTGCTGCTGAAGGAGATTGTCGTCCCGACCAACGCCAATCGCTTCCTGTTCTTCCTGGCGCCGATGCTTGCGCTCGTGCCAGCGCTGGCCGCCTGGGCGGTGATCCCGTTCTCCGATGGACTGGTGCTGGCCAACATCAACGCCGGCGTCCTGTACCTGCTGGCGATGACCTCGATGGGCGTCTACGGCATCATTCTCGCCGGCTGGGCATCCAATTCGCGCTATGCATTGCTCGGCGCCATGCGTTCAGCGGCCCAGGTGGTGTCGTATGAACTGGCCATGGGCCTGGCCCTCGTGTGCGTGCTGGTGCTTGCGGGAAGCCTCAACCTGAGCGACATCGTCACGGCCCAGTCCGGCGGGTTGCTGCACTGGTTCTGGCTGCCGCTGCTGCCGATGGCGGTCGTGTACTTCATCTCCGGCGTGGCCGAGACGAATCGCGCGCCCTTCGATGTCGCCGAAGGCGAAAGCGAGATCGTCGCCGGGTTCCACGTTGAGTATTCCGGATCCGCGTTCGCGCTGTTCTTCCTGGCCGAATACGCCAACATGATCCTGGTCGCGTTCCTGACCTCGATCCTGTTCCTGGGCGGCTGGCTGAGCCCTTTCCCCGCGACGTGGGGCCTCATCGGCCATGGCAGCTTCTTCTGGCTGCTCGCCAAGGCCTTCGTGGTGGCCTTCCTGTTCCTCTGGTTCCGTGCCTCCTTCCCGCGCTACCGCTACGACCAGATCATGCGGCTGGGCTGGAAAGTGTTCATCCCGATCGCGCTGGTCTGGGTGTTGGTGGCCGGGTTGCTGAAGTACTTCCACATCGTCGCGCCGGGTGCATGAGATGAACCGTGTCACGCGCTACCTGAAGAGCCTGCTGTTGCTCGAACTCCTGCAGGGCATGGGCTTGACCATGGCCTACATGTTCAAGCCCAAGTACACGATGCGCTATCCGATGGAGCACATCCCGAAGTCCAATCGGTTCCGTGGACTGCACGCGCTTCGCCGCTATCCCAATGGCGAGGAGCGCTGCATCGCCTGCAAGCTCTGCGAGGCCGTATGCCCAGCGCTCGCCATCACGATCGATTCGGCGCCCCGTGCGGATGGGCAGCGCCGCACGACCCGGTACGAGATTGACCTGTTCAAGTGCATCTTCTGCGGTTTCTGCGAAGAGAGCTGCCCCGTCGACTCGATTGTGGAGACCCACGTGCACGAGTACCACTTCGAGCAACGCGGCGAGAATGTTGTCACCAAGCCGCAGTTGCTCGCCATCGGCGACCGCTTCGAGCGCGACATCGCCGCAGCCCGCGCCCAAGACGCGGCATTTCGCTGAGCGCGCTGGAGAACCGCATGAGCATCGAGCTGCTGGCGTTCTACTTCTTCGCATTCTTCGCCGTGCTGGGCGCGCTGCTGGTCATCAGCCTGCGCAATCCCGTCCACGCCGTCCTGAGCCTCGTGCTCACGTTCTTCAGCATGGCCAGCATCTGGATGCTGCTGCGGGCCGAGTTCCTCGCCCTCGTGCTGATCGTCGTGTATGTGGGCGCCGTCATGGTGCTGTTCCTGTTCGTCGTGATGATGCTCGACATCAAGGTGGCGGCGGCTCGCGAGGGCTTCATCCGGTACCTGCCGGTGGGTATTGGCGTCGCCGCGGTGATGCTGGCCGAAATGGTGGCGCTGCTCGGGGTCCGTGCGATGCACGTGGCGCCCCCGCCCAGCGCGGCGGTCATGGGCGGGCAGGCCAACGTCGTCTGGATCGGCAGGGCCCTCTACACGGAGTACCTCCTGCCGTTCGAGCTGGCCGCCATGATCCTGACCGTGGGCATCGTCGCAGCCGTCGCATTGACGCTGCGTCGCCGTCCGGGCGTACGCCATCAGGATGCGGCGCGTCAGGTGGCCGTATCGGCGCACGAGCGCGTGCGCCTCGTGAGCATGCCCGCGGAGCGCGGCGGCAATGGAGCCCAGCCATGATCAGTCTCGCGCACTTCATCGTCCTGGGGGCCGTGCTGTTCTGCATCGCCGTTGCCGGGATCTTCATCAACCGCAAGAACGTCATCGTGCTGCTGATGGCCATCGAGTTGATGCTGCTCGCGGTCAATACCAATTTCATCGCCTTCTCGCGTTTCTTCGGCGATGTCTCGGGGCAGGTGTTCGTGTTCTTCATCCTGACCGTTGCAGCAGCCGAATCGGCGATCGGACTCGCCATCCTCACGCTGCTGTTCCGCAACCGGCGCACGATCAACGTGGCCGAATTCGACGACCTGCGCGGCTGAGGACGCCATGATTTCAACCGCAACGCTGCTTGCCATCGTTCTGGCTCCGCTGGCCGGTGCCATCCTCGCCGGATTGCTCGGGCGGAAGATCGGCCGCACGGGTGCC
Organism: Pseudomonadota bacterium; assembly: GCA_021795435.1. Taxonomy (GTDB): domain Bacteria; phylum Pseudomonadota; class Gammaproteobacteria; order Xanthomonadales; family Rhodanobacteraceae; genus Metallibacterium. The sequence goes on along the minus strand of JAJYPJ010000024.1, from coordinate 10,381 downwards.
CATAGCGTCACCATCCTCGGCGTGGGCATCGCCTGCATCCTGTCGATCCGCGTGCTTTACCAGTTGGTCTGGGGTGGGGCGCCGGCGTACAACCAGGACATCTACACGTGGTTCCAGATCGGGGGCATCGGCGCCAACGTCGGGTTCCTGGTGGACCGCCTCAGCGCCATGATGATGGTCGTCGTCACCTTTGTTTCGCTCATGGTGCATGTCTATACCGTGGGCTACATGGCGGATGACGATGGCTACCAGCGGTTCTTCAGCTACATCGCGCTGTTCACCTTCTTCATGCTCATGCTAGTGATGAGCAACAACTTCCTGCAGCTGTTCTTTGGGTGGGAAGGCGTGGGCCTCGTCTCCTACCTGCTCATCGGCTTCTGGTTCAAGAAGCCGAGCGCGTCCTATGCGGGCATGAAGGCCTTCATCGTCAATCGCGTGGGCGATCTGGGTTTCGTGCTGGGGATCGCCGCGGCGCTGCACTTCCTCGGATCGCTCGATTACAGCACTGCTTTCGCGCATGCGCCGTCGCTCACGGGCCAGACGGTCGAGGTGATCGGCGGACATCCGTGGTCTGCGGCGACCCTGATCTGCATCCTCCTGTTCATTGGCGCCATGGGCAAGTCCGCACAGGTGCCCCTGCACGTGTGGCTGCCCGATTCGATGGAAGGCCCGACGCCGATCTCCGCACTGATCCATGCGGCGACGATGGTGACCGCCGGCGTGTTCATGGTCGCGCGCATGTCGCCGTTGTTCGAGCTTTCGGGGACAGCGCTCAGCGTGGTCATGGTGACGGGTGCGACGGGCGCCTTCTTCCTGGGACTGATCGGCATCACCCAGTTCGATATCAAGCGGGTCATTGCCTATTCGACGCTCTCGCAGCTGGGCTACATGATGGCCGCGCTCGGCGCATCGGCTTATGCCGCCGGCATTTTCCATCTGATGACCCACGCGTTCTTCAAGGCGCTGCTTTTCCTGGGTGCTGGGTCCGTGATCATGGCGATGCACCACGAGCAGGACATGCGCCACATGGGCGGGCTGCGCCGCTACATGCCGATCACGTACGCGACCATGTGGATCGGCTCGCTCGCGTTGTGTGGGATTCCGCCGTTCGCGGGCTTCTATTCCAAGGACGCGATCATCGAGGCGGTGGGGGCCTCCCACGTCTGGGGCGCGGGCTACGCCTACTGGTGCGTGCTGCTGGGCGTTTTCGTCACGGCGACCTATACATTCCGGATGATGCATCTCACGTTCCATGGGGCGCCCCGGTTCCGCGTCGATCCCCATGCCGGTCACGGGCACGATGGCCATGCCGAGCCGGGCGTCCTGACCCATGCACCGCACGAAACGCCGTGGGTGGTCACCGTGCCGCTGGTGCTGCTCGCCATTCCCTCCTTGGCGATCGGCTATTTCGCTGCGCGGCCGTTGCTCTATGGCGGCTTCTTCGGCAGCGCAATCAGCGTTCTGCCGGCGCATGACGTCTTGGCGGGCATGGCCGCGGAATTCCACGGTCCGCTCGCGCTCGCGGTGCACTCGGTCGCAACCACCCCATTCTGGCTGGCGATCGCCGGCATCGCGTTGACGAGCTACATCTACCTGCTCAAGCCGACGCTGGCGGGAACCATCAGCAAGGCCCTCGGGCCCCTGTACCGCATCGTTGACCACAAGTTCTATTTCGACGAGCTCTACACCGCGTTGTTCGCGCGCGGGAGCGTGGCGCTTGGCAAGGCCCTCTGGAAGGGCGCCGATGCCGGCGCCATCGACGGGCTGGTCGTGAACGGTTCCGCCTCGCTGGTCGGTCGCATCGCGCGCCGCGCGCGCACGCTTCAGTCCGGCTACCTCTACCACTACGCCTTCGCGATGATCGTCGGGCTGATCCTGCTCCTCGCAGGTTTCGTGCTCGTGCCTCACGCCTGAGCCCATGCAGGGAACATCCCATCCATGACCCACTGGCCTTTCCTCAGCCTGCTGATCTGGGTGCCGATTGCAGGCGCCGTGCCCGTGTTGCTCGCTGGCGATCGGCGTCCGCAGTTGGCGCGCTGGCTCGCGCTCCTCGCGGCGCTGCTCACGCTGGCGGTCAATCTCGCCATGTTGTCCGGCTTCGACTACCACAGCGCGACCATGCAATTCGTCGAATCCAAGCCGTGGATCCCGATGTTGCATGTGCACTATGCGCTCGGCGTCGATGGCATAGCCATGGCGCTGATCCTGCTGACCACGATCACGACGGTGCTGGTCATCATCGGGGCATGGCAGGCGATCAACAGCCGTGTCCACCAGTACATGGCCGCGATGCTGGTGCTGTCGGGATTCATGACGGGCGTCTTCGCGGCCACGGATGCGCTGCTCTTCTACGTGTTTTTCGAGGCGCAGCTGATCCCGATGTTCCTGATCATCGGCGTCTGGGGCGGTCCCCGCCGCGTCTATGCCGCGCTGAAGTTCTTCCTGTATACGTTCCTGGGCTCGATCTTCATGTTGCTCGGGCTCATCTACCTGTACCTGAAATCCGGCACGTTCGACATGGCCGCGTGGCAGGCGTTGCCGCTTGGGATGAATGCCCAGACATGGCTGTTCTTCGCCTTCCTGCTGGCATTCGCCGTCAAGATCCCGATGGTGCCGGTCCATACCTGGTTGCCGGACGCGCACGTCGAGGCGCCCACCGGCGGCTCGGTGGTGCTGGCGGCGGTGATGTTGAAGATCGGTGCCTACGGGTTGATCCGCTTTGCCTTGCCGGTGACGCCCGACGCCGCCCAGCACTATGCCTGGCTTGTCGTGGCGCTGAGCTTGATCGCCGTGATCTACATCGGCTACGTGGCGCTCGTCCAGGAGGACATGAAGAAGCTGGTCGCCTATTCGTCGATCGCGCACATGGGCTTCGTGACCCTGGGCCTGTTCATCGTGTTCATGTTGATCCGGGCGCACGATGGCGACGCCGCGCAGCTCGGCCTGCAGGGCGCGATGGTGCAGATGATCTCGCACGGCTTCGTTTCCGGCGCTTTGTTCACCAGCATCGGCGTCATGTACGATCGACTGCATACGCGGCTGATCAAGGATTACGGCGGACTCGCCCGCGTCATGCCGTGGTTCGCGGTGTTCATGGTGTTCTTTGCCATGGCCAACACGGGCTTGCCGGGAACATCCGGCTTCGTCGGCGAGTTCATGGTCATCCTGGCGAGCTTTGCCGCCAGCCCCTGGCTGGCTCTGCTGGCCGCGTTTACGCTGGTCATCGGCGCCGGCTACACGCTCTGGCTCGTCAAGCGAGTCGTCTGGGGAACGCCGGCCAGCAGCAAGGTCGAGGCCATGCCGGACATCAATGCGCGCGAGGCGCTGGTGCTCGCGGCGTTCGCGGCCTTCACGCTACTCATCGGTATCTGGCCCGAGCCGCTGGTCAAGCTGCTCGACCCCGCAGTCAACCAGCTCGTGCAGACGCTGGGCCACAGCAAGCTTTGAGGATTGCCTTCAATGAGCTGGAATGACCTGATCAACGTCCTGCCGGAACTGTACCTTACCGGTTCGATCTGCGTCCTGCTGTTGTTCGATGCCTTCGCCGGCGCGCGCTATCGCAATGCGATGCACTGGCTTTCGATGCTCGTCTTGATCGTCACTGCCTTGCTGGTCGTCGCCGCCCAACGCGTGGGCCCGGCAACGGCCTTTTCGGGCATGTACATCAACGACGCGCTGGCCGGCTTGCTCAAGCTCTTCTCGATCCTCGCGGTGGCGCTGGTCTTCGTCTTCGCGAGTCCCTACTTGCGCATGCGCAAGCTGGCCGCCGGCGAATTCCATACCCTGGCGCTGTTTGCCTTGCTCGGGATCATGATGCTGGTGTCGGCCGGCAACCTGGTGATGATCTACCTCGGTCTCGAGATGTTGACGTTGTCCTCCTATGCGCTTGTTGCGCTGGATCGCGATTCGCCGCGAGCGACCGAGGCGGCGATGAAGTATTTCGTGCTGGGCGCCATGGCATCCGGATTGCTCCTCTATGGGATGTCGATGATCTATGGCGCCACCGGGACGCTCTCTCTGGCGGGGATCGGCGCGACGCTGCCGATGAGTCCGCATTACATGCTGGCTGTGTTCGGCGTCGTATTCGTGCTGGCGGGCATCGCGTTCAAGTTTGGCGCCGCCCCGTTCCACATGTGGCTGCCGGACGTCTACGAAGGGTCGCCCACGGCGGTGACCCTGTTCGTCGCATCGGCACCCAAGCTCGCTGCCGTGGGAATGGCGCTGCGATTGCTGGATCTGGGGTTGCATCCGCTCTTCCCTTATTGGCAGGACATGCTCGCGGTGCTGGCGGTCGCCTCGCTCGCGATCGGAAGCCTCGTCGCGATCGTGCAGAGCAATCTGAAGCGTATGCTGGCCTACTCGACGATCGGCCACATGGGGTACCTGTTGATCGGCCTGTGCGCAGGCACGTCCTTCGGTGCCGCTGCGTCGGTGTTTTACGCGATCGCCTATGTGCTGATGTCGACCGCGGCCTTCGGCGTCATCCTGGCGCTGGCGCGAACAGGCTTCGAGGCAGATCAGATCGAGGACCTGCGCGGACTGAACCAGCGTTCGCCCTGGCTTGCGGGCCTCATGGCCCTTGCCATGTTTTCGCTCGCCGGCGTGCCCCCGTTGTTTGGCTTCTGGGCCAAGCTGCTGGTGCTCCAGGCGGCCATCCAAGCGAATCTCCTGTGGCTGGCAATCGTGGGAGCCGTCGCCGCGATCATCAGCCTTTTCTACTATCTGCGGGTAGTCAAGGTCATGTATTTCGATTCGCCTGCTGAAGACCGGACGCTCATTGCGACCAGCGATGCATCGCTGCGCTGGGTCCTTTCGCTCAATGCCCTGGCGCTGCTTGCACTGGGCGTCTTCCAGGGACCCTTGCTCGACTGGTGCCTGCGCGGCATCACCGGCTGACGGAGCGCCTGTAGGCCCGTGGTTTGTCGTGCCCGCGCGGGCGATCTTCGCCCTTGCGATCCAAGGGGTGGCCTCTGCGGGCGGCGACATGCCGCTGAGCCCTGGACGATTCGCGTCCCGCCCTCCGTCGCCGATGCGCGGCATTGCCTCCGGGGCTACCCGGAGGCAGCGTCCTGGGCCATGGGCGCAGGGCGAGATGGTGGAATGCACTTGCGCAAAGCCGTTGAGCGACTGCACGCGTCGCGCGGAAGGACATCAGCCTACGGTCATGCTCCGAGGCGCGGCGCCATGGGCGCAGTCGACGTTGCTCGCGGCATCATGCACGCGCAGGACTCCTGGCCCGCTCTTCATACCCGGAAGCCATTCAAGGTGTTCGTTCGAGGCCATCGTGGATCGCCCGCAGGAGGGTGCCGCCCGGATCCAGGCTTTGCTCCCAGTACATGACGCCGCCGAGATGGTGGCGTACGACATAGCGATCCTTGGCGGCTATCGACCGCGGGCTGTCATAGGTGATGAACGTGCGCGTGACCGGATTCCAGAGAAACGGCGCGTGCGCCTGCACGTCCCAATGGCGCTTGAAGCCGTGCTTGTTGATGTAGTCGGCGACGAGCTTCGGCCACGGGATCATCGCGATGAAATGCCCATAGGGCTGGTAGAGGCCATCGTGGATCGGCCGGACGTCGTCGAATGCACGGCCGTAGAAAGCGACGCCAATGATCAGCTTCCTGGAGGGGACTCCTGCCGCAAGGAACTGGTGGACTGCGCGATTGGTCGTCCTCGCGTCCGCAGGCGCCCATCGGGAAGCATAGAGACCCGTGTGGTTCCCGGTTGTCGTCGTGAGGCCGTTGACGAAGTCATAGGTCATGAGGTTGAACCAGTCGACATACCGGTTGACGGCGGGGATGTCGACGTAGCGGACGAACGGACCGTCGGCGATGGCGACGCTCAAGGTGTAATGTTCGTGCGCCGCCTTCTCCTGGGCATCGAGTGCCTGGCGAACCGCGGCGAGCATCAACGTGAAGTTCTGCTGGTCATGCGGACTCGAGCGAATGCCCGATTGGCTGATTCCGGGATATTCCCAGTCCACATCGATTCCGTCGGCGCCGGTTTGCCTGACCATTGCGGCGGCCGATTCGGCAAATAGCCGCCGTCCAGCCGCAGTGCTGGCCGCCTCGGAAAATCCACCGGCGCCCCAGCCGCCAACGGATATTTCGACCCGGAGGCGTGGATCGCGTCTTTTGAGGGCAATCACTGGGCGGAGCCGATTCTCGGCAGCGGGGGAGAGGCCCACGGCCCCGTGCTTGATTTCGGCGAATGCGAAGATCAGCGTGTTGATCATCCCGAGCCGTCGGTCTTCGACAGGATTCCAGCGGGTCACGTAGCCGACCGTCTGGAAGCAGGGGTGGCACGGCCGGGAGGAGCGGGTTGTCGAAGCGGCAGCGCCCGGAGTTGGCGCGATGGTCATGGCTACCGCGATCGCGATGCTGCACAGGACGTTGCGAAGATGCCTATTAGCCCTTGTCTTCATGGGGATCCTCCGCCGCTTGACCTCTGATGATAAAAAAACGGGCCGGGAGGGGACCGGCCCGCAAACACACACACCACGTCAATCAGAATTTGTAAGTGAGCCGACCGATGTACTCACGTCCACTCTTGTAACGCGCGTAAATCTCGGACGGATTGCCCTGCGCGTACTCCTTGTAGGTCGAATCAAGCAGGTTCAGGGCATCGAAACTGACCGAGAAGTGGCGACTGATCCGATAGCTGGCGTTGAAGTCCAGTTCCGCCCACGGCGCAACCATGGCACTCGGCGCCCCTGCAACGTAGCCGCCCGCCAGGTACTTGCTCTGCCAACTGTAGGTCAGCGTTGCCGTGATCGGACCCTTCTCGAAGTAGGGCGCCAGCGTGTAGGAGAGCTTGGAGTTGTAGGGCAATAGTCCTCCCGTATGGGTGGAACCATCCGTATAGGTGAGGTTCGTGCGAAGCCCGAAGCCCGTGGTGCTGAAAGGCTGCTGGTAGCTGACCTCAATGCCCTTCACGTCGGCCCGGCCGCCGTTCTGCGGGCGGATGATGCTGTAGTTGCAGATCCCGACGCTGTTGCAGCTCCCTGCCGGCAGCTGGGCATAGAGATTGGGCGCGGTCTTGAAAAGCCCGTTGTACAGTGCCTCGGTCGACGTTCCTTGCGTGATGTAGTTCGCCAGGTTCTTGTAGAACAACGAGAACGCGAGGACCGACTGGTTGTTGAAGTACCAGGCGACGGACGTGTTGAAGTTGAACGACTTGTACGGGCTGAGGTGGGCGTTGCCACCGGCGCCGGTCAAGACCGTGTCGTTGGTTTCGGTGTAGGGCGTTTCCTGGTTATACGGAGCCCAGGCGATGGTCTCGGCCGCCGCGCCCCGCAGCACGACATCGGGCGTCAGGTTGTACGCAATGTTGAAGGACGGCAGCACGTTGTTGTGCGAATTGGGCACGGTCTGGTAACTGCCCGGGGGTGGGGGCAGGCTGCCGACGTCCGCCTGGCTTACGACGAATCCTGACGCGTTGATCAGGGTGTGGACAAAGCGCAAGCCGAAGTTGCCCCGGAGGTTCTCGTCATTGCCAAAGTCGACCTGGGCATATCCCGCTTCACTCTTTTGGGCGACGCCGAAGGTGTCGGCATAGACGAACGGCGGGTACAGATTGTTGAACAGCCCCGGCGTGGATAGCACGTAGTCATAGATGGCGTTGGGCCCAGAGGGCTGGACGTGGTTGATGCTGCCCGGGAAGAAATTGAGGCTCGATAGACCCGATAGATTGGTCAGGCTGCCAGCGCCGATTTGCGCGAGCGTCGCGACCGGGACACCCGTGTAGACGTCCAGCGTCTGGCCCTCATGATGCACGGCCCAGCGCACGCCGAGGCGAAAGTCTTTGAAGAATCCGTTGAGGTCGTAGCGGAAATCGGCCTGTGCGTAGTTATCCCGTGCGTAGTAGGGAAGGCTCGCGTAATTGCCCATGAAGTAATAGCCAGCCCAGTTGGCCGGATTTTGTGCCGCCGCGGGGTTGCTGAATTCGACGCCCTGGGGAATGCTCCAGTTGAAACCGCCGAAATACACGGGCTCGATGAATGCCTGGGTGATCGGATCGTGCGATGTGCTGACTCCGGCCTGGCCGCTGAGCTTCCAGCCATAGCCGTGATAGGCGGCCCGCAAGTCGATGCCCTTGGTCGTGATCGTCGCGCGCCGCGCGTTGTTGTCGAATACGGTGGCGCCAGCGGCTCCAGCGGGGCAGGTGGGCTGGGTCGACGGGTCGCACTGGCTGCCGGCGATGATGACGCCATTGGGGCCTTGGACCAGACCGCTGATGCCCTGCTGGGTGCTTGCCAGCCAGACGGGAAAGGCATACATCGACTGGTTGTAGTTGTTGAGGCGGTCGCGCAGGTACATCAGGCCCAGCGTCGCATCGAAACGATCATTGGGCCGGAACTGGATGTTGCTGACGAGGCTGTCGCGCTTTTCCGTCTGCTGGAAGTTCGCGATGTTGATTTCATTGGGCATGACGGCCGTCGATTGAATCTGGCCATCCGTGATCTGCTGCTGCACGGCCGGATTCACCTTCGCGATCTGGGCGACGGGCGTATAGCCGAAGATCTCCTCGCCTTGCCGGTTCGTGACCTGCTCATAATGTTCCGCGGCGACGTCGATGCCCCAGGTATCCGACTGGTTCTTCCAGCTGTAGATCAGCGAGGCATTGGGCTTTCCCTTGCTTGCCATGTCGTTGTAGTTGTAGCCGATGGATGCGCGCAGCGTGTTCGCTGGCAGGTTCAACGGCTCCAGCGTGTGCATGATGATCGTGCCGCCGATGCTTCCCTCGGGAAGGCGGGCCTCGGGCGACTTGTAGATTTCAAGGTTGCCGAGGATCTCCGGCGGCAGCAGGGAGTAGTTGAATCCGCGGTTCGGCTGGTCGCCATAGAGCCATAGCGCCTGGGCGACCGGATGGCCGTCGAGGAAGCTGAGATTGAGGCTCGGGTCCATGCCGTCGATGCTGACGCGCTGTGTTGCGCCCAATACGCGATCGATGGTCACGCCGGGCATCTGGGCGAGCGCCTCGGCGACGTTGGTGGCGGGAAATTTGCCGATGTCCTCGGCCGTTATGACGTTGATGATCGCGTTCGCGTTGCGCTCCGTATCGAGCGACTGCTTGAGGCTTTGCCGGAGTCCCTCGACCTTGACGACGGCCAGCGTCTTGACGCCGTTGTCCTTGCTCGCGTCCTGCTGGTTGGTGTTGCTGCTTTGCGCATGGACCGGTGAACTCAGACACAGCGCGGCCATGATGCTTGCCGAAAGGATCGAAATCGAAAGTTTCATGCCTAGATCTCCCTGTTCTGGTGGTGCCCTGGTATGGGGTCAGTTGTGTGGGCTATGTACCGCCTCCCCGGATGGGGAACGCGGCCTCTGGGTGCTTCAGTGACGGGCCTCCATGGCCAATGCCGACTGCGGTCGGTGCTGCAGGAACCAGGACGCCGCGCCAAGCGCCCCGAGATCGTTGCGTTCGAGCAAACGGATCGGTACCTGCTCAAGAACGGGGCGCATGAGCCCCTTGTCGACTAGCCGTTCATGGAACGTGCTGTGGCGCAGGAACTGAGCAATGCGAGGGAGGATTCCCCCGGCGAGAAAGACACCGCCCTCGGCTCCGTAATAGAGGACGAGGTTTCCGATGGTGCTGCCCAGGAGCCCGCAGAAGATCTGCAGCACCCGGCGCGCGAAGGGGTCATCGCCGCCGATCGCTGCCTCGGTGACGTCGGCAGGAGTTGTCAGCGAGGGCGGTTGGTCCTCGATCGAGGCCAGTGTGCGATAGAGCAGCAGAAGGCCCGGACCCGAGACGATCTGTTCGATCGGCACATGGGCGGCCGGAACGAGAAGCCTGGAGAGGACCCGAAGCTCCATGTCGCTGCTCGGGGCAAATGCCGCCTGGCCGGCTTCGGTGGTCAGCACCGTTCGGTCGCCGGCTTCGCTCGGGACGCTGAGAGCGGCACCCAACCCGGTGCCCGGCCCGACGACCAGCATTCGGCCGCGCGCAGGCCGGTCCGGACCAGCGATCCATGTGCTGGCGTGTTGGTCGAGATGTGGCGCAACGTGAGCAAGCGCTTCGAAATCATTGATAAGGCAAAGGTTCTCGAACCCCATTTTTTCCTGGAGATGGGGAACGCCGACTTCCCAGGGGAGATTGCTGTTCAGCACCCGTCCGTCGGTCAGGTAACCCGCGCAGGCAATCGAGGCGTTATGGACGACTCCAATGCGATGCTCCTGCAGGTAGTGCGAGAGCATGGCGTCCAGGCTTGCGTAGCGCGCGCATTCGTACGTGGCGAATGACTCGAGTTGGGCGGGGACGACGCATGGGCCGGATGCGCGGACGATGCCGATTCGCGCGTGCGTCCCGCCGATGTCGGCGGCAAGCAGGGTGAACTCGCTCGATGGCTGTCCCAGAACCCACGTCGAACCCGGCATTG
>JAJYPJ010000081.1 GCA_021795435.1 Pseudomonadota bacterium | reverse complement strand
CGCAGGGCGTGAGACGCAGCACAGGCTGCCGCCGGACGTCCACCTCGCGGGCCGCGATCGCCAGGACGGCTGCACGGCCTCGCTGCGCGAACGCTCCGCTCGACTCAGGCCGGCGGGGGCGTCAGCGTCCTGCTTCCTTCAATGCTCGGGTGCGCCCACTGCAAGCGAGTGCATCCGGCAACCGCCCAGCCCACCACGCATGACAAACGCAGGCTGCGTGCGTCGCCACGTGTGGGCGTGCCACGGCACGACACCCTCGTGGTGCGGCAAACGAAGCCGCAGCGAGCCCGTGATGCGTCGCAACTTGGCGCAAATGATGCCGGCCACTCACTATGAAGGCTGCGTTCCACTGCCGCCCCCTCGGCGCCCGCAGCCCAGCACCTGGCAACCAGCGCCAATCTCCTCCGGAGGTTTGAATGAAGAGCCGTTCTGCCCTTGCTTCACTCGCCGCCATCGCCATGGCATTCGCGCTGCCGGTCGCGTTGGCCGCAACACCCGTCCGGCTCAAGGACTACCGCAACCTGGTGCGCATCGTGTCGCCACGGTTCTCTCCCGATGGGCACCGGCTCGCCCTGGTCACCATTCGGCCCGATTTCGTGCACGACCGTTACCTTGCCACGCTCCGCACCATTGATCTCGATGGCGACTCGCAGCACGTGCTCGTGCGGGGCATGCGGGATCTGCGCATGCCCCGCTGGTCACCCGACGGACGATCGTTGGCCTTTATCGCCCGGGTGGGCAAAAGCCAACCGCAGGTCTACACCGTGCCTGCTGTCGGTGGCACGCCGGAGGAGCTGAGTGACGCGCCGCGGGGCGTCCAGCAATTCGCCTGGAGCCCTGGGGGGCGCCGAATCGCCTATGTCACCCCGGATGCATCGCCCATCAGCGACAAGGACCGTCGCATGCACCACGACCTCTTCACGATCCACGACGACGACTATCAGGTCCGTACACCGGCGGTGGCTTCCCATATCTGGATCCTCTCCCTTCGCGGCGGCAAGGCGCGACAGTTGACCTTCGGCACGACCAGCGTGCTTGAACATGCCCCTCCGTTTGCCGGTAGCGTGTCCGCGCCGGCCTGGTCGACGGATGGACGCTGGATCGTTTATACCCAACAGGCGAATGGCCATGATGCGGACACGGATCGCACGACCATTGCGGCGGTTTCCGTCGACACCGGCAAGGTCCGCCTGCTGACGGCCCAGCGTAGCTATGAATACACCCCCACGTTCGCACCCAAGGGGGGATCGATCGCCTATCTCTATCCGCATGGGCCGGGCCCGATCAGCACCATGGATCTGTTCGTCGGTTCGATGAGCGGCGGTTTTCGCGATGTCAGCGCCGACCTCGATCGCGACATCTACTCGCGGTATGCGTGGCTGCCGGACGGCCAGGGCCTCGTCGCATTGGCCAACGACCATGTCGGCACCCGGTTGTATGTTCAACCGCTGCACGGCGCCGGTCACGCCATCGCCCTCGGAAGCTTGAATCCACTGCGGCTGGCGGTGGCCTCGAATGGCGCGCTGGCCATCGTGGCCGACAATGCCACGCAGGCGCCGGAGCTTTATCTCTTGCGCACGCTGGATGCCAAGCCGGAACAGTTGACCCACTTCAACCAGCGCTTTGAGAAGTACGTTTATCCACGCAGCGTCGAGCTCCAGTGGCATGCGCCGGATGGCCAGCCGGATGACGGAATCCTCACGTACCCGAACGGCTACGTCGCGGGCAGACGCTATCCCTTGGTCGTCTTCAGCCACGGAGGGCCCGAGGCGGCTTCGAGCGAGGACTTCGACGCGGGCGAGATCGGGCCATTGCGCGATCTGTTCGCCGCGAAGGGCTTCCTGGTGTTCGAGCCCAACTATCGCGGCAGCGACAACCTGGGCAACGTTCATGAGCACGCCATCTACCGCGATCCCGGCCAAGGTCCCGACAGTGACGTCATTGCAGGCATCGATCGGCTCGAGAAGCGGGGGCTGGTCGATACCACGCGCATCGCCGCGGTCGGCCATTCCTATGGCGGCTACATGACGGCATGGCTGATCTCGCACCACCACTTCTGGCGCTGCGCCGTCGTGGCGGACGGGGCCTTGGACTGGACGGAGGAATATGAGCTTTCCGGCGCCGGCAACCTCGCGTGGACGCGCGATTCGCTGGGCGGAAGCCCCTGGGATGCCGCAAGCGCCGACCTGTATCGCACGGGCTCGCCCATTACCTATGCCGGGCAGATCACCACGCCGACGCTCATCTTGTCCGGCACCGCGGACATCACCGTGCCGATCACCGAATCCTTCGCGCTCTATCACGCGTTGGCGAGCAGGCACGTACCTGTCAAGTTCATCGGCATCCCCGGGGCATTCCATTCGCCACAGGATCCGGTGCACCGAGAGCTGTACTACCGCGCCATCGAGCAGTGGGTGGTCAGCCGCATGCAGCATTGACGCGATGCAAGCCTGCATGGCAACGGCCCGGACCGGCCCGTCCGGGCCGTTGCCATTTGGCCGCCACCTCCTGGCGAATCGCACCGCCCCGACACCATCTGCGCCAGGGTCGCGCCGCTACAAGCAGGTTGCCAAGGTGACATCTGTCTATGGTGCCAACGGTCGCCGTGACCTATGGTCACGACGTCCCTGAACGGAGTCGCCACCATGCAAGAGCCGCAGCGTGAATCAGGCTATCCCTGCCGATACCGGCTTTTCCCGGCCCTTGCCGTGATTGCGGTGGGCATCATTTTCCTGATGCAGAACCTTGGACTGGAGATCCCGCTCCTCGATGGTCGCAACTGGTGGGCCTGGTTGATCCTGCTCGTTGCGCTGGAACCGCTGATCCGCGCTTACAGGCTTGTCCGCGCAAGCGGCCGCCTGGATGCGGAAGCCGCACACTCCCTGTTGGTGGCGATGGCGATCGGCCTCGTCGCGGTGATGTTCCTTCTCAACCTCGATTGGCAGGTGTGGTGGCCGCTGTTCGTGATCCTCGGTGGCCTGTTCGCGCTGGTCCGCAAGCCCGGCAGCCGTCAACGCCGTTGCCGATGAAAAATGAACTTCTCGACGCGTTCGAGACTCGAACACACGGCTTTTGCCCCGTCCGTTCGCAGGGAGACTGACTGATGTCGCGTCTGATCGCATCGCCCATGCTGGGCTTGTTGATGGTGTCCGCTGCTGCTTTCGCAGCATCCCCAAAGCACGCGCCGAGCACACCTGTTCCGGCGCCCGTGGAACGCTCGGTAAGCACGCAGCACAGCGTGACGATCGATGGCCGGAAGATCCGCTACACGGCGACCGCCGGCACCATCCTTCTGCGCGACAAGAACAACCAGCCGATCGGCAGCATGTTCTACGTCGCGTATACCGAGGATGGGGTGCGCCACCTCGCCGACCGACCCGTCACGTTTCTGTACAACGGCGGCCCGGGAGCCTCGTCGAACTGGCTGACGATGAGCGGGCTGGGACCCTATCGCGTCAGGTTGCTCAATGGCGCGGCGATGCCGCCCGCGCCCTATTCAGTCGTCAAAAGCCACCAGAGCATCCTCAATGACACGGACCTGGTGTTCGTCGATGCCATGGGTACCGGTTTCAGCCATGTCGTCGGCAAGGGCAAGGGCAAGATGTTCTGGGGCGTGGACGAGGATGTGCGTTCCTTTGGCCAGTTCATCGAACGCTATCTCACGCAACATGATCGCTGGAACTCGCCACTGTTCCTTTACGGCGAAAGCTACGGCACGACGCGCTCCGCGGGACTCGCCTTGTACCTCCAGAACCAGGGAATCGCCGTCAATGGTGTCATCCTGCAATCGTCGATCCTGAACTATTTCGACTGGTCGCCCGGTTCGGACGACAAATACATATTCACCCTTCCGACCTTCGCCGCGCTCGCCTGGTATCACGACAAGCTCCCCAACAAACCAGCCAGCTTGCCGGCCTTCGTCCAGCAGGTGCGCGAGTTTGCAGACGGCCCCTACGCGCAGGCACTGCGCCCGGGCAATCGGCTGCCGAAGGATCAGCTTGATGCCATGGCGCAACAGCTGCACCAGCTCATTGGCCTGCCGGTCAGCTACCTCGAACGCGCCAATCTGCGGGTCACCAGCTCCGAGTTCCGCAAGGAGCTCATGCTGCCCGAGCGCGAGCAGTTGGGGCGATACGATGGCCGCTATGTGGGCGTGGACGGCAATGCCCTCAGCGCGACTCCCGATTCGGATCCATCCAACCAGATTTCTCCGGCATTGAACCAGGGCTATCTGTGGTACGTCTTCCATGTGCTGAAGTGGAAGACGAATCGCGCCTACGTGGGACTGAATTTCAAGGCCAACAAGACGTGGGATTGGCATCACCGGACGCCAGACAGTTACCGCAAGCAGCCGTTGCCGGACGTGGCGGCCGATCTGGCCGCCGCCATGCGCAAGAATCCATACCTCCAGGTCCTGTCCGAGAATGGCTACTTCGACCTGGCGACTCCGTTCCACGCCACTGAATTCGATCTCAGCCACATCACGCTGAGTCCGGCGCTGCAGAAGCACATTCATTTCGCCTACTTCGACTCAGGTCATCCGATCTACATCAATGCCAACGCACTCAAGTCGATGCACAGCGTTTTGGATCGGTTCTACAGCCGCACCCTGAAGGACGATCGCGGGCTCGCAGGCAACTGACGCGGACGGATCCTGCGGCAAGCCATCCAGGAGCCCGGCGCCTCTCGTGCATGCGCTTGGGTACCCGAAGGATCAAGGCGGATGCGCGTTGCGGCCTGCCGGTCAGGCCGCAGCCCGGAAGGTCGCCGGTTCAAGAGCGCAATGCCGATTGGTCGGCGGGACCGCTTCGCACGGATGGCGCGGGAATCCGCAACGGCGGCGCGCCTCTGCTTGTTTTTGGTGGGCGGTATGGGGTTCGAACCTATGACCCCTGCCGTGCGGTAGCGGTGCTCGATACCCTACCCCGTGGCGACAGCGATCGCGTTTCTGGTTCGATTTGATGAACTCGTACTTCCGCCGAACGACGCTGCTTCCAAGGCGATTGGCCATCTTTCACCTCCAGCGATTTTTCTACCTTCGCCAAAAGTGTCCACAAAATCCTGGGAACTCCAGTAATGCCGGACATTCATCAGTTGTCCGGGCGGCGAAGAGGCGGGCATCGCCCCTTGCGAAACGTACGGCGCCTTTATCTGAGTCTCACGCCCCACCCTCGCCGCCGGTTCCGGACCGGCGTTTCGAGCGGTTCGGCGCGCAGCGCCTGGCGATGGGTGACCAGCCTGCGGCTGTTGTAAAGCTCCTCGCGGTTCGGCGACCGGCGGTGCTGCGGCAGCGCGATGACCCGCGCTGTCGCCACCGCGCCGAGGTCTCCCCGCGCGTCAGTTCCCCCACTCATTGGGGTACGCCCCTCCGGGCCGGATTCGGCAAGAAAGCGCAGGCCTTCACGCTCGAGGTTGACCGCGGCATTGAAGTCACGGTCGTGCTCCGCACCGCAGGCCGGACACGTCCAGTGGCGTTGACTCAGCCTGAGCGCCCTGTTGACCGCGCCACAGGCCGAGCAGGTCTTGCTCGATGGATACCAGCGATCGACCACGCTCAGCGTGCGCCCGGCCCGCTGGGCCTTGTAGGCGATCTGCCGGCGCAGCTCGCCCGGCGCGGCGTTGGCCACGGCGCGGCGGAAGCCCTTGCGGCCCATGCCGCGCGCCATGGCCTTCACCGCCAGGTCCTCGATGGCGAGGACCTGCGCGGTGCGCACGATGTCCGTCGTGGCGCGGTG
>JAJYPJ010000023.1 GCA_021795435.1 Pseudomonadota bacterium | reverse complement strand
GTAGCTCCCCCCGACATCGAACCGTACGCCACCGGCCATATCGGCACCATCATTGCATTGTGCCAACGGCTGGTGGACGCAGGCTGCGCCTATACGGCCGAAGGGCACGTCCTGTTCGACATCATGCGGTTCAGCTCCTATGGGCAGCTTTCGGGCCGGAGCGTCGAGGAATTGCTGGCGGGTGCTCGCGTCGACATTGCCCCCTACAAGCGCCACCCCGCGGATTTCGTGCTCTGGAAGCCCTCGCCATCCGACCTGCCGGGCTGGGACAGTCCCTGGGGCCGCGGCCGACCAGGTTGGCATATCGAATGCTCCGCGATGATCGAGGCTCACTTGGGTGAGACCATCGACATCCATGCGGGCGGTATCGACCTGCAGTTCCCGCACCATGAGAATGAAATCGCGCAAAGCGCGTGCGCACATGGAGGAAGACCGCTTGCGCGATTCTGGCTGCACAATGGCCTGCTGACCGTCGAGGGCCGCAAGATGTCGAAGTCCCTCGGCAATGTGCTGCTGTTGCGCGATCTCCTGCGGACGTATCCGGCGGAAGTCCTGAGGCTTGTTCTCCTGAAGGCGCATTATCGGCAACCCCTCGACTGGTCCGAGGCGGCCGTCCGACAGGCGCGCGCGACGCTCGATGGCTGGTACGGCGTACTCCGGGACCTGGACGAGACCCCAGCCCCCCTGCTCCCGGATGACGATGCGGCTTGGCATCCCGGGGGCGCGCTGCATCCGCTGCTTGCCGCGATCGATGAGGACCTCAACACGCCCGCGGCTTTGGTCGAACTTGGCAAACTGGCCAGCGCGGCGCGTCAGGCTGTTTCGGCCACACCCGAGCACCAGCGTGCCGCAAAGGCTCACCTTCTCACGGGCGGCGCGCTGCTTGGATTCCTGCAACAGGATCCGGAGGCGTGGTTCAAGAACGCTGCAACCGACCAATCCGTGGATATCGCGCGGGTGGAAGCATTGATCACGCAGCGCAACGCTGCGCGCGCCGAGCGCGACTACGCACGCGCCGATGCCGTCCGCGCTGAACTGGCTGCGCTGGGCATCGCCATTGAAGATGGTCCGAATGGAACACGCTGGAAGGTCGCGAAGCCATGAATGACGACGCCTTACCCGGCTCGGCCGCGGCCGCTGCGGAAGCCATCGTCACCGAATTCGCGTTGTTTGGGGACTGGTCCGAGCGCTACCAATACCTCATCGACTTGGGCAAAACGTTGCCGGATCTTCCCGCCGAAATAAAGACCGAGGCCTGTCGCGTGCATGGCTGCCAGTCCAATGTATGGATGCAGGTATCCGGGAACGCTGGATGCATGGAGATTCGCGCCAACAGTGATTCGGCCATCGTCTCGGGTCTGGTCGCACTCCTGCTTCGTGTTTATTCGGGCCGCAGCGCGCGCGAGATCCTGGACACACCCGCTGATTTCATCCGCGAAATCGGCCTCGCCAAGGCGCTCTCGCCAACGCGCGCCAATGGCCTCGCCGCCATGCTTGCACGCATTCGCGAGGAAGCGACGGCGCGTCTCGACGCACCACACCAAGCGTGAAATCCAGCACGCGCACTGTAGGCATCGCCACCACGGGACCCTGGCGCTGCGCGCGCCTCCTACTGTGTCAAAACTTTGAGAGCAAGACGGCAGCCCGCCCACGCCCCGCTCGCATCGGCCCAAGCATGCGTCGCCGGTGGCGCGCCATGCTTTGAAGTTGGTGGGCGCGTGCGGTGGACGCATGCCATCATGCGTAACGCCTAGAAAGGAACGCGTATGTCCGACATCCAAAGGGAACGACCGCTGATTCCCCACCGCTGGTGGGCACCCATGGGGTTTCTGGCAGTCGCGATCTTGACGCTGTGGGCATATTGGCCAGGGCTGAAGGGCCCTTTCCTTTTCGATGACTTCGGCACGCTGCCCAAATTGGGGCAATTCGGTCCTATTCATAGCTGGGCCGTGTTCTGGCGCTATATCACGGCTGGCGGTGGCGATCCGACCGGTCGTCCGATTGCGCTTCTTAGCTTTCTCATCGACGCGCACAACTGGCCGGCCAATCCCTGGCCGTTTAAATTGACCAATCTCCTCCTGCACGTGCTGAACGGCACGTTGCTGGCCATCCTCCTGTGGCGTCTGGGTCGCGTACTGGAGCCCGTGGGCGAACGGGCGCCGCTCGCCGCTGTGCTTGGCGCGGCGTTGTGGATGCTCCACCCGCTGATGGTTTCGACCACGCTTTATGTCGTGCAGCGCGAGGCCATGCTCGCGGCATTCTTCGTGTTGTTGGGGCTCTTGGCTTACACGCAAGGTCGACGGCTCATGCTAGCCGACCGCCCGTTCGCGGGCCTGATGTGGGGATTGTTCGGCCTGGTTGCATGCACGCTGCTCGCCATGCTTTCGAAAGCCAATGGCGCGCTCCTTCCGCTGCTAACCCTCGCGGTCGAGGCGACCGTCTACACGAAGCAACCGCTGACGGGTCGCAACCGAGCTCACTGGCGAATGATGCTCGCGGCGTTCGCTGCCCTGCCAACGCTGCTGCTCCTCGCTTACCTCATCCGGACGGGTGTGCTCGCCACCCTGCACACTCCGGAGATACGGCGCTGGACGGAACCTCAACGCTTGCTGACGGAGCCGCGCGCACTCTGGGACTACCTCCACCTCCTGTGGCTGCCGAGACCCTTTTCCACTGGGCTTTTCAACGACGCATTCGCGGTATCGCGAAGTCTGTGGCGTCCAGCGGATACATTGCCGGCACTACTCAGTCTTGTCGCTCTGGGCGCAGTGGCATGGCGGTGGCGCATCACGCGTCCGACGCTGGCACTTGCGATCATTTTCTATTTCGCGGGCATGCTCCTTGAATCGACGACGATCCCACTCGAACTCTATTTCGAACACAGGAACTACCTGCCCGCATTGATGATGTTCTGGCCCGTTGGTTGGTGGCTGGCCGACTTGGGTCGGTTGCGAGGACTAAAAGGCACGCTGAGCTTAGCCCTGCCATTGCTGCTGGCACTATTGACCTTGCAGCGCGCAGTTCTCTGGGGCCATGCGAACGAGCAGGCACTTTATTGGGCCGCGATCAACCCGCACTCGCCACGCGCGCAAGCCTATGCCGCGCAGTTTGAGGCGGCTCATGGCCAGCCCCAAAAGGCCGAGCAACGCCTGCTACCCTTGCTTGCGAAGCATCCGGACCAAGTGCAACTGGCCTTCAATCTTCTTGATGTGGAATGTCAGCTCGGCGGTGTCGAGCCAGCCGCTGCAGCAGCAGCGAGAAATGCTATGGCCACGATGCGCGACCCGGGAGCGCTCCTGACGAGTTGGTTCGCCCGTGCCATCGCAGTCGCGAAGTCGGGTCGCTGCAAGGGCTTTAATCTTCCACTGCTTCAGGGTTTGGTTCAGGCCGGGCTGCATGATCGACGACTTGGCCAATCCAATGGCCGTCAGCAGGATCTTCACTACCTCGCAGGCAGCATCCTGCTCGCGGAAGGACACGCGCGTGCGGCGCTGGCGGAACTGAGTTATGCACTGGGCTTTGACATCCGTCCCGGCTTTGCCGCCGGTGCGGCTGCTGAATTGGGCAGCGCGGGCCATCCGCGCCTTGCACTTGCGCTACTCGATGCCTACGCGGAGGTCGCTCACGAAGCATCGCCGCCAAGCTTGGGCATGGGCATGGTGCATGAGTGGGTCCTCCGCAAACAGAACTACTGGCCGCGGGAACTTATGCGGCTGCGCACCGCGCTGCTGCATGCCGCTGCCGACAGGGAGACGTTGAAGCGTGGCCCCAAGATGCCTCCTCTCGTGGATGAGCCGCACCGACCGGAGAACGACCGTTGAACACAAGCATCCGCCACCGCCTGCTTCCCTTTCTGCTTCCGATTTTCATGGTGCTGACGGTGGCCGTGTACTGGTCAGGCCTCTACGGCGGTTACACGTTCGATGATTACCCCAATATCGTCGACAACGGCGCCCTTCGCCCCTCGCGTGTCGATATCCGGTCCCTGATCGCTGCCGCGCTGTCCTCACCATCGAGCGAATTGCACCGGCCTCTGTCGTCGCTGACGTTCACGGCCAACTGGCTCCTGACCGGGACGGATCCTTTTTGGTTCAAGCTGACCAATCTGCTCATCCATCTCGCGAACGGGCTGTTGGTCTATCTCCTGGCGCGACGGTTGCTTCGGGTAGGAAAGCCGGGCCTCGAAGCTGACACCGAGCGCTGGTACGCCGCCCTCATCACGGGCGGCTGGCTGCTGTTGCCAATCAACCTGACAGCGGTGGTCTATGTCGTTCAACGCATGGAATCGCTGGGCAACCTGTTTGTGCTGGCAGCGCTGTTGGTCTACGTGCGGGGGCGTATGCGCATGCAGCGCGACGGGCGCGGATTCTGGGGAGCCGCCATTGGACTGGGGCTTTGGACCTTCATAGGGATCATGGCCAAGGAAGATGCCGCCATGGCGCCTTTCTATGCGCTGCTGATCGAGTGGACGCTTTTCAAAGGGCGAAGCGGACCGCAGCCGCACCGCGATCACCGTATCTTTGCGCTGTTTGGCGTGGAGCTTGTCTTGCCAGGAATCCTTGGCCTCGGCTGGCTCCTTCCCGGCATCATGAATCCGCTGACCTGGGCCACACGCGACTTCAGCTTAGGACAACGTCTGCTCAGTGAGTCCCGCATCGTTATGGACTACGTCGGCTGGATTCTCCTACCGACACCCCATAGCCTGAGCTTCTACCACGACGACATACGCATCTCGACCGGCCTACTGCATCCTTGGACAACGCTCTTAGCGATGCTCGGGATCGCCGCGCTAATTGCGGGGGCCATTTGGCTGCGCAACCGTGCACCCCTAGTGTCCCTGGGCGCCGCTCTGTTTCTCGGAGCCCAGTTGATGACCGGAACCGTGATTCCGCTGGAACTCGCCTACGAACAACGCAACTATTTCGCGAGCTTCGGCGTGCTACTCGCGCTCATCCCATTGTTGGCTCGCCCACGCGCGGCATTGCCACTGGCGCGAGGCGTGCTGCTAGGCGTACTGATGCTCTGGTGGACTGTGTTGACCGCACAGACCGCTTGGGCATGGGGTAATCCACTACGGCTGGCACAGCAGCTTGCACTCCGGGCGCCAAACTCCCCGCGAGCGCAGTATGAATTGGGTCGTACCTACATCGTCTTGTCAGATTACGATCCCCAATCGCCTTTCACCCCGTTGGCATACACTCCGTTGGAACGCGCCATGGCGTTGCCTGGGTCATCCATCCTGCCAGAGCAAGCGCTCATATTTTTCAATGCGCGGCTGCACAGACCGATCAAAAAGCAATGGTGGTCACGGATGATCCAGCGCTTGAATGACCGCACTCCGGGAGTCCAGGAAGAAAGTTCGTTGCAGGCACTGACGACGTGCGCACGCCAAGGCCTATGCGATCTCCCTCACTCCGACATGGTTGCCGCCTTCAAGGCCGCGCTAAGCCACCGACGACAATCCGCGCGCATCATGGAAGTGTACGGAGACTACACGCTCAACGTCCTGCATAACGTGCCGGACGCAATGAAACTTTTTCGTGCCGCCGTGCGAATTAGTCCGAGGACGCCAATCTATCGCGTTACTCTCGTACGTTTACTCGCGGTCACCGGCCATATGGACGAAGCCCGGGCGGAATTCGAGAGGATTTCGCCAGACCAACGGCTGATTCTAGGTCCAGCAATGGTTCACCAGTTGCAATCCTGTCTTGCGCCAAGGCAAACCGGCGCAAGTTGCGCCAATTGAGCGAGCACGTCGAACCGATGGAGCTCGCCATCACACGATTTCGTTGGTCGGATTGACCATGCGCGGTCCGATCGTCCGCGCCACGCTGCGCACAAGCGCGGTACTCGGCATCCGGTTGCTTGCACAGGCCGGCACCCTGCTCATCGTGGCGCGACTGCTGGGGCCGGCAAACTTTGGTGTATTTGCCGGACTCGCGGCACTTGCGGTCTTGATGGGTACGTTCTCCACGTTTGGCACGAATCTCATCTTGTTGCGCGAGGTATCCCGTGACCCTACTCGGCGCGCGGCCGTGCTGCCATTCGCTCTAAGCACGACGCTGCTCTGCGGCAGCTTGCTCGTAGGCCTTTATTTTTTTATCGCATTCACACTTTTCAAAGCCTCGGGAATCGCCTCCGCAGTGATCATTGCCTTAGGGCTTACTGAGATGATCGTGCAACCGTTGGTAACGCTCCCCGGGGCCGAGCATCAAGGCCACGGACGCATCGCTACCTCGCAGGTTCTGATCACACTACCCTTAGTGCTACGCATGCTCGCGGCCATTGCGGTCTGGGCGGTGCGTCCAGACGATCCACTCGAGACGTATGCTTGGGGCTATCTTGCAGCTTCCGCAGTTTCCCTGCTCCTCGCGGCTGGCACTCTGCATGACGCATGGCCACGCGTTCGGGAATGGCGACTACCCCGACGTCACGAGCTGTGCGACGCGGCAGGCTACGCTGTCCTGAACCTTACTGGTGCAGGGCCCGCCGAACTGGATAAGACGCTCGCCGCCGAATTGCTTCCACTCACGTCAGCCGGTGTCTATGCAGCCGGAGCAAGAGTCATTGGGGCAATGACCCTTCCGGTTATCGCCATGATGCTATCAGCAATGCCAAGACTATTCCGCGAATGGCAGCATCACCGGACGCAAAATGCGCGTCTGCTGGGCTGGATCTTTGGTGCCACGCTCGCGTACGGGCTAATACTCACAATTGCATTGTGGCTGAGCGCGCCACTATTTAGTGTGCTGTTCGGCCCGCGCTACCGGATGATCGGTGAAATGATCCGCTGGCTTGCCTTGGCAATATCAGGAATAACACTGCGAGTCTCCGCGGGTGCCATATTGACAACTATGGGCAAGCCGTGGATGCGGGTTGGCTTCGAGGCAATCGGACTGGTCATTTTGTCGGTGATGGCAACGCTGCTGGCACAACAAGCCGGTCTGTACGCGATGCCTTTGGCACTCGCAAGTAGCGAATGGAGCATGGCAATTATCGGCTGGTTCCTGATCAAGTTGCAGCAACGTCGGAACGATTCGACGACGGTACCGGAGACGGCGTAATCGTACGACTACGACCGCGAATCACATCCAACGTCGCTTCAACAAACCCACGCCACGGCATAAGCGAGCGACTACGAACGCTGCGCACGCACGCACGCAGCGGAAGAGCCATGCAGCGGCCGATGACGAACAGGCCTTGCTCAAATCCATTGCGGGCCAACTTGCGGGCGAGAAGCCAGTGCGCACGTACCATATGGTATTCGTAGAACATCGAGCCATTCTTCGCGCTCGCCGATCCGGCATGGATCACAGTCGCATCGACACACTCGACCACTTCGACTCCACGCCGCGCGAGGTCGAAACCCAGCATCACATCTTCGCCGTAGAAGAAGAAGTCCGGGTCGAATAGGTCGGCACGGACCAGATCGTCGCGAATCAACAGGCAGCAGCCACTCGGATGCGCGACCGTCCCGGGCATTGCACTGCGCAGGATCAGTGCCGCAAAGCGTTGGTAGTAGGCGAATGCTGAAGCTCCTGACTGCCCCGTTTCACGCGCCAACATCGGCACCACCAGGCCATGGTTTCGTAGCGGACCGCGCATAGCCTTCAACGCGCCATTTTCCAGCTTCGCATCCGAATTGATCAGCAGCACCGGCGCGCCTGGGTTCTTGGACATGCGTTCAAGCCCCATGCCGACGCCGGCAGCAAAACCAAGGTTGCGCGCGGGCCGCAGCACTTCGACCCGCAATCCGGCATCAGCCAGACGGGTGAGGCCGGACTGCATCGCCTGGATCGATTGCCCTGCGTCCTCGGAGTTGTCCACGAGCACCACTTTGCAGATGCCCTCGTCCGCGAGCGATTGCAAACATGCGAGCGTCCGGTCCGGCGTACGGAAATGCAGCACCAGCCCGACGATGCCGCACTCAGCCGACATCGCTCGCCTCGGGCTTGTGCGCGATGATCACAGTCTCTTCGGCGAAACGGGGTGTGAACGCGGATAAAAAATCGGTCAATAGCCGCGCGACGTTCAATACCTGACGCGGCGGAATGCCGACGCGTTCGCGGCGCGCAATCACTGCCGAATCTGACCAGAGCCATTGACTGTGAGCACCTCGGCGCATGATTTTCGGCGCGCAGAACTTGGCTGATCGAACCAAAAACATCAGCTCTTCCTGGCTAGGAATGCAAAGGTGAAAGGGGACATGCAACCCACGCCAGGCTGAACCAAAAATGTGCAAGCCAAAACTTTCTGGATTCGGCACGGCAACCCAAAGAACACCTCCGGCACAAAGCAGCAAGTGAACGCGGTTGAGTAATCCTCGCTGATCGGTTACGTGTTCGAGCACATGGCTGATCGTCACGACGTCAAACGGCTTGACATCGAGAGCCGTGTGGAAGACGTCGCCATGGATCACATCCAGTCCTTGTGCCTGGCAGGCCGCAACGGCTTTGGCGTCGGGCTCGCAGCCGGCGACCTCCCAGCCCATCTCACGTGCTCGGACCAAGAACGCGCCGTTACCACATCCGACATCCAGTAGGCGTCCAGGCTCCGGGAACCGATTCAGGGTGAGGTGCCGACCGTAGTAGTCCAGCTTGAGGCGAACGGGTTCAATTGCCGCCAAAAGAGTTGCACCCAACTTATTGGCAGGTAAACGATGCATGCCAAAACGCCAATTCAGATAACCGTGGATCAATGACCAAAGGTGCCTGCCTACACCTTTGCGAGGCACGTTTTCATGCTCGGCCTGGTGCGTATAGTAATCAAGATAGGCTAATGGCAAGGATGCAGCATCGGGCCGAGGATCCAGATAAAGCGATCTGCAATCGCTGCAACGGACCATGTACCAGATGTCGGGCATGGCCCCCGCGTCATCTCGCCGGCTGTATGTGCGCGCTTCGCGCTTGCTGCTGCCACAGGCAGGACAGCGCTCCACGCGCTCAAGCGCACCGTGCGACCATGTCTCTACGTGTTCCTGAGCACTCACAACAAACCCTCTCGACTCTTCCGGACAGCATCGCGGAATCCAATAGTTATGCATCTAAGTTGCTCATACCGCCGAGGACCGGTCATCAGCAACACGCAAGTCGTCATGCCGAGTTTGAGCATGGCCCAAACCTTCCACACCTGGGGCACATACTTGCGACGCATCAGGATAATGGCATTGCGGTAGAGGAAGTAGTGACGCTGCGGAGAACGAACTGGCCAGACCCGCCACCCGAATATCCACATTCGCCGGCTCGTATCGCCCATGCGATGCTGAAATACCGCCTTGGGAATGCCGAATAGTCGATAGCCATGCGTCTGGACACGGAATGCCCATTCGGTGTCTACGTGATCGATGAACAAAGCCTCCTCCAGCCCCCCCAGTTCGAGGAAGAGATCAATGGGCACCAGTGTGCCGCTGCCATTGAGGCTCGCACACTCAACGGGCGCGATGGCGTCCAGCGGTGGATGGATGCGGTGCCAGCGCCAACGCGTACATCGATGGAAGCCATGCGTCAGGCCAGTCGCAACATCTAGCAATGTCGGTCCGACGCAGCCAACATTCACTCCGTTCGCTTGCAAGGATTCAAAGCCCGCCAACAGCGTCTCGACACTATCGGACGCCGGCTCACTATCCTGATCCAGTAGCAAAACGAAGCGCGCCGCTAAATCTACAGCGCGGGCTTCCCGTACACCACGATTGAATGCTGCCGCCAACCCCAGATTCTTATCATTACGCAGCAGCCTGGCACCAGGTGTCATCGCCACTAGGCTTTCAATTTCGCGGAGAACCTTGGGCTGCGAGGCGTTATCGACCACCAATTTCAGACTCTCGCGAGGCAGCGCTTCGAACTGTGCGCGCAGAGGAGCGATTACGGGGTTATAGGTCACCGTGACAGTAACCACCGATGAAATATCGGAGGGATCGAAACGGCTCACGGGAGTTGTGCCTGGATGCGACAGATCAGCGTAGGCATAACACAGCGCACTAACACCAGAATCCAATTGGGCAGCCAGCCAACCACTCGCGAACTCGGGCCGTGCGCGCCCTCGATGGCCTGCATCCCGTGCAGCGCCTCGACTTCAAGGTGACGCCAGGCGAATCTCGCCTCGGCCAGCAGCGCGTCGAGCCGCGGCAGTCTCAGCGGCTCGCCGTCATAGCGCTCGCCGCGGCGCATCAGGCGCAGATAGGGCGTGCGCAGCGACGGTGGTAGCCAACTCAGAAGCGCCAATCGAAAGTGGGGTTCTACAAGCATCCAGCGATTGGGTACAGCGAGATAGCCGACCGCTCCAGATGCCATGACCCGGCGAATTTCGCGGAGATGGGAGAGTTGCGATGCATGTTCGCCGACGTGCTCGATCACATGGTTGCTGATGACCACGTCAAAGGTACCATCGACGAACGGCAGCGCTGTGCCAGAGACGAGGTGAAAGTCGTAGCCGTCGCGCGCCAAACGCTGGTCAACTACATCCACCGCGGTCACGGCGCAACGTATCGAAGGATGGGTCGCAAAATAGTGCGCGATACCGCCCGAGCCTGTGCCGATCTCCAGCAAGCGCAATGGTTGTGGCTGCGGGCGCAAACCGAGCAGTCGCTCGATCTTCATTCCCTTGTGCCGCCGTGAGGTCAGATCGAGCACGGCATGTGGCTGGCGAACGCCGGCGTTCATCGTGACATTGTCTCCAGGGCCTGACGAACGCCCATTCCAAAGGCCGGCCACGCAAGACTGGTGGCGAATGACTGCATGGCTTGCGGCGATGGAGGGGACTTGAGGATGCGGATGACTGCATCCGCAAAGGCATCGGCGTCGTGTGGGGGAACCAAGCTACCCGAGACGCCCTCGGACACCGCATCGACCACACCTCCAGTCGCGTACGCGACGGTGGGCACGCCGTGGGAGGCAGCCTCCAAGGCCACCATCCCGAACCCTTCGGGATCGTTGGGTATTTCGCGAACCGGGAACACGTGCACGTCGGCACCCGCGTAGGCTTCCGCCAGATCCTGGCCAAACTGTGGCCTCAAGAATCGTACATGGGAGTCAACCCCGGCAGCCTGCGCTGCCCGCAAGATGCTTTCAGGTGTCTGTGCCTCGGCAAACAGTGCGTTCACAGGCACGTCACCCACGATCAGCAGCATGAGGTCGGGACGCTGCGCCACGATCTTCGGCAGCACCTGCGCAACAAACTCGCGCAAGCCTTTGCGCACCGTCAGGCGACCCACCGATAACAGCACCGGACGCTCGCCCAAGCCATGACGCGCACGGAACCGCGCGCGGGCATCGGTTTCAAGCGAAGGCACTTCAACCCCGGGATGGACGATGCGGATGTGATCCCCGCCCACGCCGACGCGCGTCGCCAAGGCGGCGGTCGCGCGGCTGTTCGCGATGACCCGGTCGATTCGCC
Source organism: Pseudomonadota bacterium (assembly GCA_021795435.1). Classification (GTDB taxonomy): domain Bacteria; phylum Pseudomonadota; class Gammaproteobacteria; order Xanthomonadales; family Rhodanobacteraceae; genus Metallibacterium. Next base: position 13,325 of record JAJYPJ010000023.1, on the reverse strand, counting down.
GTAACAGGGGAACCCAGATCCACCGATAAACCCAACTGGGGACAACAAGGTCGAGGCCATGCACGTACGCAGCCGTGAATGCCCCCGATAGTGACCCTGCCAGCCATGCAATGGGCGCGGTCAGACCGCTGCCTGCAAGAATGACTCGGGGCCGCTCGCGACGCGCGACGCGCACAGCTGTCCAAGTCGCACACACCAGAAATCGCACCATCGGTCGCAGCGGCACATCGCTGACATGAACTCCCTCGGGCGAATGTTCGCATGCGCCCGCAGGACCCACTACGTGTACTTCATATTGTCTTGCCAGTTCTTGCGCCATGTGCCAGTTCAAGCGCTCCATGCCGCCCCACAGCGGCGGGAAGTTGCGAGTAACCAGCAGTAGTCGAGGCCTCGGCTCAGCCATCGCGCTTGTAGGTCAGGTTGGTGATCTGCTCGGAAACCAGTCCAATGAGGAAAATGATGACCGCCGCGCTCCAGAGCAGCGCACTCATGTTGGTGAGCCGACCCGAGTCCAAATAGGTGTGCAGGTAGTTCAGCAACCCAAGGACGAAGAAGATCGCGCTTGCCGGTAAAAATAGTTTTAGCGGCGAGTACAGGGTGGCGATCTTGAAGATGATGACAAGGAATCGAAGGCCATCACGCAATGGACGGATGTGGCTCTTACCGATGCGCTTCGACACGGTGATGGGCACATAGGCGACTGGGTACGCGCTCCTAAAAAAAGCCATGGTGCTGGTGGTCGGATACGAGAATCCATTGGGCAGCAAATAGAGAAACTCACGGAACTTGTCTGCACGGACGGCACGGAACCCACTGGTCAAGTCCGCTATGTGGTGCCCCGTCATCCAACTGGCCATGCGGTTGTAGAGGCCATTGGCAAGCGCGCGTCCTGCTCCCGCTTGCCCTGACCGGTCGCGCGCGCCAACGACCATGTCGAAGCCACGATCCAGTTCGGCGAGTAGCCTCGCGATATCGTTGGGGTCATGCTGGCCGTCGCCGTCCATGAGGACCAACACATCGCCTTTGGCCGCGCGCGCACCACGCTTGATTGCCGCACCGTTGCCCATCGCGTACGGTGAGCTGAGGCAAACGACATCCAGCTGCGCGCAGAGTGCGCGGGTTCCATCCGTCGATCCATCGTCAATCACGAGGATTTCCGCTTGAGGCTGCACGGCGCGCAGGCGTGGCAACAGGCCGGCCAAGGCCGGCGCCTCGTTTTTTGCAGGCAGGATGATGCTGAGCACGATGGTCCCCTATGTCGGGCGCGGGGATGATACGCGATGCGTCCATCCAAGCCGCCGGGAGGCGGCGGTGTCTGGACCAATGTCAATAACGGTGACGTGCATCATGCCTGGACTGCGGCCTGGGAATAAGTCGGAGACCCTTGACCCCCCTACGACGATGCTTTTGCGGTAGATTCGCAACAAGCGCGGGGAGTTAGACGGGATTCTTATGGCAACCCAGATGAATGCACCGCCACTGGCAGGGCTGACTGGCCTGGCCCGCAGGTTGGTGGCCGAGCAAATACTGGGCGAAGTCGAAGCACGCCGGGCGCTGCAGGATGCGTCCGCGGCGCGAGTACCGCTGGCGCGCCATCTCGTGCAAAACGCACTCGTCGACGCACGTCGGGTGATGCACGCACTCTCGATCGAGTTCGGGGTCCCCGTGCTCGACCTGAACGCGCTCGACCTCAGCCAGGTGCCGGTCAAGCTGGTCAGCGAGGATCTGCTCCGCAGGCATCGGGTCCTCCCGTTGTTCAAGCGAGGCAACCGCCTTACGTTGGGCACCGGCGATCCGGCCAATTCGCAGGCACTTGACGAAATCAAATTCCACTCGAACATGATCGTCGAGGCAGTCCTGGTCGACGACACGTTGCTGGAAGCGGCCATCGACGCCGCCCTCCAAAGCGCCGCAACGACCATCGGCGGTCTCGATGGTGATGAAGATCTCGACGCGTTGTCGCTGGAGAACGAAATCACGTCGCCTGTCGAGGAGGCGGTCGCTGGCGCAGCTGGCACGGACGAGGCGCCGATCGTCAAGTACGTCAACAAGATCCTGCTCGATGCCATCCGCCGAGGCGCCTCGGATATCCACTTCGAGCCCTACGAGAAGTTCTACCGGGTACGCTACCGGATCGACGGCGTCCTGAGGACCGTGTCGAACCCGCCAGTGGCGCTGTCGCCGCGGATCTCCGCGCGCCTGAAAGTGATGGCCCAGCTCGATATCGCCGAGCGCCGCGTGCCGCAGGATGGACGCATGAAGCTGAACCTCGGCAAGGGCAAGTCGATGGATTTCCGCGTCAGCTCACTCCCCATCCTGGCCGGCGAAAAAATTGTTCTGCGTATTCTCGACGGCGGTGCCGCGAAGCTCGGCATCGACAAACTCGGCTATGAAGAGGACCAGAAGAACCTATTCCTCAACGCGATCCACAAGCCCTACGGCATGGTCCTGGTCACCGGCCCCACAGGGTCGGGCAAGACGGTTTCGCTCTACACCGCCCTGAACATCCTCAATACGGAAGGACGCAATATTTCCACCGCGGAGGATCCGGTCGAAATTCGCGTCGCCGGCATCAATCAGGTCCAGATGAATGAAAAGCAGGGCATGACCTTCGCGAAGGCCCTGCGGTCATTCCTGCGCCAAGACCCCGACGTAATCATGGTCGGTGAAATCCGCGACACCGAGACTGCGGAAATCGGCATCAAGGCCGCGCAAACGGGTCACCTCGTCCTGTCCACCCTCCACACCAACGATGCCCCCCTCACCATCGCGCGCCTGATGAACATGGGTATCGCACCGTACAACATCACGTCGGCGGTCCTGCTGGTCATTGCGCAGCGACTGGCGCGGCGATTGCATGATTGCAAGAAGCCGATGACCCCCCTACCTCCCGGCGCACTGAAGGCCGAAGGCTTTACCGACGCGCAGATCGCGGATATCGAAGCCGGTCGCATCACACTCTATGATGCTGCCGGGTGTCCTCAGTGCAACGAGGGTTACAAGGGCCGCAGTGGCATCTACCAGGTCATGCCCATGACCGAGGAGATCCAGCGTATCGTTCTCGAAGGTGGCAACGCACTCCAGATCGCCGCCGCCGCCAAAGCCAGCGGCGTGCGCGACTTGCGCGAATCGGCGCTCCTGAAAGTACTCAATGGCACCACAAGCCTGGCGGAAATCAACCGCGTGACCAAGGACTGAGAGGTTAAACCATGGCCACAGCCGCTACTGCAAAAAAGACTGAACTCGGCAACGCGCGCGCCGAGATCTCGCGCCTGACCACCTACGGATGGGAAGCGCTGGACAAGCGTGGCCAGAGAATGCGCGGCGAAATGCAGGCCAAGAACGCCAGCCTGGTCAAAGCGGAACTCAGGCGCCAGGGGATGAATCCCCAAGCGGTCAAGGAGAAGGCCAAGCCGCTGTTCGGCGCCGCGGGTAGCAGCATCAAGCCACGGGACATTTCAATCTTCAGTCGCCAGATCGCCACGATGATGAAGGCGGGCGTGCCGATGGTTCAGGCCTTCGAAATCATCGCTGGCGGCCAGCGCAACGTGCGCATGAAGAACATGCTGCTCGACATCAAGACGGCGATCGAAGGGGGCAACTCGCTCAACGAGGCGCTGGCGCGGCACCCCGTGCAGTTCGATGAGCTGTTCTGCAACTTGGTCAAGGCGGGAGAGTCGGCCGGCGTGCTCGACACGGTGCTGGATACCGTGGCGACCTACAAGGAGCGCATGGAGGCGATCAAGTCGAAGATCAAGAAAGCGATGTTCTACCCGGCGATGGTGCTTTCGGTCGCGATCCTCGTCAGCCTCGTCCTGCTGGTGTTTGTCGTCCCGGTATTCTCGAAGGTATTCAAGGATGCCGGTGCTGCCATGCCGGCGTTCACGCAGATGATCATCAATGCCTCCAATTTCGTCCGCAGCAACGGATTGTTCATCCTGATTGTCCTGGTCCTGATCATCGTCGGCCTTGTCATGGCGTACAAGCGCTCTCCAGCGTTCGCGCAATCGCTGGACCGGATGTCACTCAAGATTCCTATCGTCGGCAACATCCTTCGGCAATCCGCGATCGCCCGTTTCGCACGAACGCTGGGCGTCACATTCAAGGCCGGCGTGCCGCTCGTCGAGGCCATGGACGCGGTCGCAGGCGCAACCGGAAGCGTGGTCTACGGCAATGCGGTCAAGCGCATGCGCGACGATATCGCGGTCGGCCACAAGCTCGAGCTGGCGATGCGCCAAACGGACCTGTTTCCCAACATGGTGGTCCAGATGACGGCCATCGGCGAGGAATCCGGCGCCTTGGACACCATGCTGTTCAAGATCGCCGAGTTCTATGAAGAAGAGGTCAACAATGCGGTCGACACCCTCAGCACCCTGCTGGAACCGCTGATCATGGTCGTGATCGGCATCCTGGTCGGCGGCATGGTCATCGGCCTTTATCTCCCCATCTTCAAGTTGGCGGGCACGTTCTGAACGCCGTACCCACGCCTCGCCACCGGGCCCGCCACGTGCGGGCCCGGTGCTTTGGAGCATCAGCATGAACTGGATCAGCTTGCTGTCCATGCCCTATTGGATCGCGGCGGCTGGGATCCTGGGGCTGCTGGTGGGCAGCTTCCTCAACGTGGTGATCCTGCGCCTGCCAGCGCGGCTGCAGCACGGCTGGCAGCGCGAGGCCAAAGCCATCCTGGCCGAAGCCAGCGGCATGGCCGAGACGCCCGCCGAAGCCGACATTGATGCCCCGCCCGGCATCGTGCGCGAGCCGTCGCATTGCCCGAATTGCAAGCACCCGCTTGCCGCAAGAGACAACATCCCGGTCCTGTCGTGGCTCCTCCTGCGTGGCCGCTGCCGCTACTGCAAATCGCCCATTTCCCCGCAGTATCCGCTGGTCGAGGCATTGACTGCGCTGCTCAGCGCCATCGTGATGGCCCATTTCGGCCCCACGCTGCAGGGTGCCGCAGCGCTCCTATTCACCTGGGTTCTGGTTGCCGCCAGTGGCATCGATCTTCGCACCCAACTGCTGCCAGACCAGCTGACCCAACCGCTGCTTTGGCTCGGCTTGCTGCTCTCGCTCGCCCCACTGTGGGTATCGCCCGCATCGGCGATCCTGGGCGCGACGCTCGGCTACCTGTCGTTATGGAGCGTCTACTGGGCCTTCCGACTGCTGACCGGCAAGGAAGGCATGGGCTATGGGGACTTCAAGCTTCTGGCAGCACTGGGCGCTTGGATGGGCACCGGCGCCCTGCTACCCATCGTGCTCATTTCCTCGATCGTCGGCGCATTGGTTGGATCCCTTTACCTTTGGCTCAGCCGCAAGGGCCATGGCGTCCCTATTCCGTTTGGGCCGTATCTTGCGACGGCTGGCTGGATCTGGCTGCTGGCCGGCCACGCATTGACCCACTGGTATCTCGGCTATTTCCTGCATGGTTGAGGTGATGCGAAGGAACCGGCCGTACGCGGTCGGCCTGACTGGTGGAATCGCCAGTGGCAAGAGCACCGTGGCAAGAGCCTTCGCCGATCTGGGGGTCCCCGTGCTGGATGCTGACGAAGCTGCGCGGTCCGTACTGCGGCCAGGCAGCGATGGCTTGCAGGCGGTGGTGCACGGATTTGGCGCGTCGGTACTTGGCCCCAATGGCGATCTGGATCGCGCGGCGCTTCGCGAGCACGTCTTTGCGGATGCGAATGCCCGTCGCAAGCTGGAAGCGATCGTGCATCCCCGGGTGCGCATGCTTCTCTCCGGGCAGTTGCAGGCGCTGCAGGTGCCCTATGCCGTGCTTGCCATCCCGCTGATCCGCGAGACATGGCCAGCCTACGATTGGCTGGACCGCATCCTGGTCGTCGACGTACCGGAGGCCCTGCAGCGCGAACGACTGATGCAACGCGATGCCATCGATGTCAGTCTGGCCGAGTCCATCCTTGCCGCGCAGGCCACGCGCGCGCAGCGACTCGCCATCGCCCATGACGTGCTGGACAATCGTGGCGACGTGCCATCGCTGCGAGATCGCATCGATGCCCTTCATCGCCAGTATCTCCGCCTGTCCGGCGGGCACTGACCAAGACAGTCTGGGCGCGTACGGAACTCGGCCGGCATGGTTGCGCCGGGATCAATTCCAGAATGCCCGGATTCCCGCAACACCCCGCGCACCGGCTGTCTGGGCAGCGGCAAGGTCCATGGGCGCGAGTCCCCCCAGGGCGTAAACCGGCAGCGCCGTCCTTTCGCAGAGCGATGCGAAGGCTGGCCACCCGAGGCCTTGGGCAGTCCTATGGGTCGGCGTAGCCCGTACCGGACCCACGACGGCGAAATCCAGATCCAGTTGCTGGGCACGCTGCAAATCCCCGGCACCGTGGCAGGAGGCGCCGCACCATTGCGACGCAGTGACCGGCCGCAGGGCAAGTTCGTCGATCTGCCGTGCCTGGAGTTGCAACCCGCAGCCGAGATCCCGCGCCAATGCCATTTGCCTGCCGCCAAGCAACAGCCTCGTGCGCTCCTCGCCGGCGCCGGAGGCCAATTGTCGGGCGATCTGGTGCTCGCGCGCCGGATCATCCAGGCGCAGCCGGACCAGCGCATCGCCAGCCAGCAATGCCGCACGCACGCGCGGGAGCTCGGCTTCACCAAAGTAGGGAGGCGTGATGCGAATCAAGGGAGGCAGCCGCAACGACTGAACGGCCGGCCAGTCGGCTGGCGGCATGGACTCGCGTCGCATGTCCCGGGCGTGTTGCCAGCAAAGCTCCTGGCCCTCGCGCGGATAAGGCTGCCCGCGCCAGCACGTCACATGGCGCACTTCCAGCGTCAAGGCGCGCGCGCCGACCGACCAGGGGGTGCGAGCCAACGGCGCGCTCGCCTCGACAACGATACCCAACTCCTCGTGCAGTTCTCGCACCAGAGCACTCGCGGCATCTTCCCCGGGTTCGCGCTTGCCGCCGGGGAACTCCCATCGGCCAGCCCAATCCTGGGCCGACGTGCGACGCGCCAGCAACACGCGTCCGTCCGCATCCATCAGCACGCCGGCCACGACTTCGACGGGTTGCGGCGAACTCGTCAAGCGCTTCGCCGCCGGTAGTCAACGAAGCTGAAGGCGTACGCATGGCGCGCGTCCCGGGGATGCGCCTCGCGCGCTGTTTCCCGCCATTGACGGAAATCGATCGTCGGAAAATACGCATCCGCGCCGGTGATCTCGGCGTCGATTTCGGTCGCATGAATCACTCGAGCCAGAGACAGGGCCAGTGCAAAAACCTCGCCTCCTCCAATCACGCAAAGATCCGGTTCGCCGACGCAGGCCACCTGAAGGTCGCGGACGATTTCCTGCCCGGGAAACGGGGCCGGATGCACCCTGCTGAGCACAAGGTTGCGTCGCCCGGGCAGCGCGCGCCCGATGGAGAGCGCGGTGCGGTACCCCATGAGCACGGGACGCCCTACCGTCAACGCCTTGAACCGCCGCAGATCGTCGGGAAGATGCCACGGCAGCGCGCCGGCGCGGCCGATCGCGCCGCGGCGATCATAGGCCACGATCAGGCTCGGACCGGCGTCGCTCATACGGCCACGGGGGCCTTGATCGGCGGATGCGGCCTGTATCCGACCAGCTCAATGTCATCGGGGCCGAATGCAAACAAGTCGCGAACCGCCGGGTTCAGCCGCAATACGGGCAGTTCCCTCGGTGTTCGCTGCAATTGTTCCTCCGCCTGCTCGCGATGATTCCGGTAAAGGTGCACGTCACCCAGCGTGTGCACGAACTCCCCCACTTCAAGGTCACAAACCTGGGCAACAAGGTGAACCAGCAAAGCGTAGCTCGCGATGTTGAAGGGCACTCCGAGGAACGCATCGCCCGATCGCTGATAGAGCTGGCAGGAAAGCCTTCCTCCCGCCACGTAGAACTGGAACAGCGCGTGGCATGGCTGCAATCGCATCTGCTGCAGCTCCCCGACGTTCCATGCGCTGACCACCATCCGGCGTGAATCGGGGTTGGCGCGGATCTCCTGCACGACCTGGCTCAACTGATCGATCGTTCGACCATCGCCACAGCCCCAAGCTCGCCACTGCCTGCCGTAGACCGGACCCAAGTCGCCCTCGGGATCGGCCCATTCGTCCCAGATACTGACGCCATGGGCGTTGAGATAGGCAATATTGGTCTCGCCGCGGAGGAACCACAGCAACTCGTGCAACACCGATTTCCAGTGGACGCGCTTGGTCGTGACGAGCGGAAAGCCCTGCCCCAGGTCGAATCGCATTTGCCAGCCGAACAGGCTCAGCGTCCCGGTGCCGGTCCGGTCATCCTTGGGCGTGCCGCGATCAAGCAATGCGCGCAGCAAGTCATGGTAGTTCTGCATGAGGCGATTATCGCCGGAACCGGCCCGGATTGACTCAGGTTCCCAGCACAGGCTCGATGGCTGAGCCCGGCTGCGCCGGCGCGGGTTGGCGACGGGACAACCAGAGCAGGAACAAGCCCACGGCAACAAGCGGAAGCGAGAGGAGTTGGCCCATCGTCAGCCAGCCCGTCCCCAGCAGGTAGCCCAGTTGGGGATCCGGGTCGCGGACGAATTCGACGCTGAATCGAAAAACCCCGTACAGCAACGCAAACCAGCCGGACACGGCATAGCGGCGGCGGGGATGACGCGAATAGATCCAGAGGAAGGTGAATAGAACGACCCCCTCCAAGAAGCATTCCATCAACTGGGACGGCTCGCGGGCAAAGCTGTTGAGCGCACCCGTGCGCCACAGTGCCCGCAATTGCGAGTCGCTGAAGCCCGTGAACGACGCAGCCTGCTGCAACTGGGCTGGGGTGTAATGCGCGCAGACCCAGTTGCGGGCGACTTCGGTTTCGGTCATGGCCGCGCATTGCGAAGCCTCGCGCAACGCCCGCGGGAAGATGACGCCCCAGGGCTTTCCCGTGAGGTGCCCCCACAGTTCGCCATTGATGAAATTGCCGATACGGCCCAGCGCCAGTCCGATCGGTACCAGCGGTGCCACGAAATCGACCGCATCAAAAAACGGCACCCGGTATTTTCTGGACCAGTAGAGGCCGCCCGCCAGCACGCCCAGGAGGCCACCATGGAAACTCATCCCGCCATCCCAAAGCGCGAGCATCTGCAGTGGATGCGACAAGTAGAGCGGCAGGTTGTAGAAAAGGATGTAGCCGATGCGCCCACCGACGATCACCCCCAGCATGGCGTAGAACGCCAGGTCCGCGAATCCGTCGCGGCTGACCGCAAGGCGACCCTGCTTGCGGCGATGCTCTCCCAGAGCCCACCCGGCAACGAACCCGCCCAGATACATCAGCCCATACCAGTGGACGGGCAAGGGACCCAGGTGAAAGGCGATGGGATCTATGGCATCGAAGTAAGGCAGGTGCATGGAAGGCCATCATGATGGGAGGACACTGGGCATCGGACCGCATGGACGCCGGAAAGTGCCCCGCCCCGGCCGGCTTTGCCGAACGCCGGTCACGCGCGAGCGCGCGGCCTCCCTTCCCGTCAAGCCGGGAGCACGCGGCAGAGGTAACCCTTGAGGTAGTCGGTTTCCGGGATGGCTGGCTGAATCGGATGATCCGGCCCCTGCTGCAGGACCTCGAGGACCTGCAGTTGGCGGCCTGACTCCCCTGCCCCCTCGCGAAGGGCGGCCAGGAGGTCCGCGCGCGGCAGGTGGTGCGAGCACGAGCAGCTCACCAGGATCCCGTCGGGAACCAGCAACTGCATGGCGGCCTTGTTGATCCGCCGGTACGCAAGGCGCCCCTCGGCAAGGTCCTTCTTGCGCTTGACGAAGGCCGGAGGGTCGACCACCACCACGTCGAATCGCTCCCCGGCATGGCGCAGGTCCCGGAGGATGTCGAACGCATCGCCGTGGGCGACGCGCACGCGACCCTCCAACTGGTTGTCGCGCGCGGCCGCCTGCAGGCGCTCCAGTGCCGCACTGGATGCGTCGACGCAGAGCACGTCGGTGGCACCAGCAGAAGCGGCGCGCAAACCCCAGGCCCCGATGTAGCTGAACAGATCCAGCACCCGTCGACCGCGCACGTAGCGTGCGAGCCGGTCGCGATTGGCACGCTGGTCGTAAAACCAGCCCGTCTTCTGCCCGGCAAGCGGATCGATGTCGAATCGAAGGCCTGCCTCCCGAACCTGGACGGGCACGCCCAGGGTCCCGAAGGCAAGGTCCGCGTACATCGGCAGCTGCTCCAGCGCGCGGATGCCGGCATCGTTCTTCCAGACCATGGCTCGGGGTGCAAGGACACGATCCACGGCGGACTCGACCGCGAGCTTGAGCCGCTCGATGCCCGCGGTGGTGGCCTGCGCGACGACAACGTCACCGAAGCGGTCGAGCGTCAGCCCGGGCACGCCGTCCGATTCGCCATACAGCAGTCGGTAATACGGCTCCTCATAGAGGCGCTCGCGCAGCGCCAGCGCCCTGCGCAGCCGATCCGCAAGCAACGACTCGTCCGCTGGCCGATGGGGGTCGCGGTCCAGGATTCGCGCCGCAATCAACGAGGCCGGATTGGCATAGCCGACGCCCAGCGGACGACCTGCGGCGTCGACGATCAGGCAGGGGTCGCCGGCGGCGAACGCCGTCAACGGGCTGCGCCGCGTATCCACCTCGTTCGAGAAGACCCACAGGTGACCGGCACGGAGGCGCGCGTCCTCACCACGCCGGAGGTGCAGCAGCGGCAGGGACGCGTCGGGGGAACCCATGGGATTGAAATCCTGATGCCAACAGGGAAGGCTAGCAGGAACGGATGAAGCCAGTCCGCCGTCACGGCGGCGGGCCCGCGCTGGCCATACGAAATCGTAATCAAACGCGCGTGCCGGACGTGTTGTAGTTACGGCTTCGCGCACGGCTACATGGAGGACAAAGCCATGAAAACATTGCACGGGACACTCTGGGCGCTGGCCATGCTGGCGGCCGCCGCGCCGCCCATGACGGCAGCTGCCAATCCCGTGACGGCCATGCCGCTGCCGGCCAGCGATTTCGCGAATTTCCCCATGCTCACGAATGTGACGATGTCGCCCGACGGCAAGCATTTGGCGGCGTCGTACGACGTGGATCAGGATGCCGGAACCAATGCCCGGTTCCAGCTGGTCGTATTCGACCTCCCCAGTCTCAAGGTCACGGCCCGGCTGAATTTCCCGAATTGGCGACTCCCGGGGCGCATCGTCTGGGTCAGCCCCACGCGACTCGTGGTTGCGGAGGCCAAGGAATCCGGGACGTTCGACGTTCCGAGGATGACGGGCGACATCATTGCGATGAATGCCGATGGATCGCAGCAGCGAACGCTGTACAGCCTCGCGGCACGAGGCACGCCCGGCGCGTCATTCAACATGATGGACATGGACAGCGGCCAGCCCAGTCTCGTCGGCGCCACGCGCCGACTGGACGGCCACGTCTACATCGCGGTCAATCCGCTCCCGATGAACATGAACGAGGCCAACCGCGTCTTCCATCGGACCGTCCTCTATGACGTGGACAGCGTCAGCGGCTATCCACGGCAAATTGCCCAGATCAACCACGGCAATGTCGAATTTCTCGTCCGCAAGGGCAAGCCTCTCTACGCCATCACGCAATCCGTCCAGGGCTACACGACCGTCTTCCTGGCCAAACGCCGTGGTGGCTGGCGCAAGGCGCCTGCCGGAGCCTTCGGCCGCGTGTTCCAGCCCCTATGGATCAGCGCGGGCCCCGGCATGGTCTATGCGCTCTACAGTGCCGATGGCGGGCCCAAGCAACTGATCCGCTGCAACCTCGACGGCAGCCACAAGCAGGTGCTCGCCGGCAATGCCTTCGGTTCGGTCAACCGCGTCCTGTGGAGCCCGCGAGCCGACCATCGCGTGCCCATCGCCGTGACCTACACCGCCACATTCACGAACGGCGTGCCCACCGTGGATTACCTCCGCAACGACAAGTGGTCGGCCATCCACAAGTCACTCATGAATGCCTTTCCAGGTGAATTCATCGGCTTCAGCGGGATGAGCGCCCACGGTGGCACCATCCTTCTGCACGCCTACAGTGGCAGCGATCCCGGCGACTATGCGCTGTTCGACACCGCGGCCATGCATGTCAGGCCGCTCATGCAGGTGATGCCGTGGTTCAAGCCGGGGCAACTGGCCACGCGCACGCCGTTCCGCTTCCGCAACCGCGACGGCATGGAACTCGATGGCTACATCACGTTTCCCGTCGGCGTTCCGCACAAGAACCTGCCGCTGGTCCTGATTCCGCATGGCGGGCCCATCGGGCCGCGCGATTCCTGGGCCTATCTCAGCGACCCCCAGCAATTGGCTGGCTTCCTGGCCAGCCGCGGCTACGCCACGCTGCAGGTCAACTACCGGGGTTCCGGTGGACGCGGCGTTGCCTTCCAATTGGCGGGCTACCGCCAGTTTGGCACCGGGATCCAGGAAGACCTCATCGACGGCGTGAAATGGGCCATCCGCATGGGCTACGCGGACCCGCAGCGCATCGCGGTCTTCGGCGGCAGCTTCGGCGGCTACTCGGCGCTGATGCAGCCGATCCTCGCCCCGAAGCTCTACAAGGCCTCGATCGACTATGCGGGTGTCTACAACTACCTGGACGAATTCAATCGAAGCGACACCAGTCACTTCCGCCTCGGCCGCACGTACTTCGATCAAGCCGTTGGCGACAAGCAGCAGGCGATCGCCATTTCACCGTCGACGATGATCGATCGATTCAACGTTCCCGTGCTGATCATGCAGGGCGGCGAAGATCCACGCGTCGTACCGCAGAATGCCGAACAATTGCGTGGTGCGCTCCAAGCGGCGGGCAAGCCCTACGAATGGCTCTGGTTCCCGCACGAAGGACATGGGTTCACCCTGACCCCGCACCGCATCGCCATGTTCGGGAAGGTGCAATCGTTCCTCGCGCGCTGGCTGGGGCCCGGCGCCAGCGCAGGACCTTGAACGGTCCACGCGACAACGGCGAATCGAGGGTCGCCCGGATCCACCCGCCGCGCGCGGGTTTTCGCGGCCCCTGTTCCCGCGCCCGGCGGATCACATGAACCGTCTCGCCGGCGCCGACAGCCTGTACCTTCGCCAACATGCCGCCGATCCCGTGGATTGGTGGCCTTGGTGCGATGAAGCGCTGGCCGAGGCACGACGCCACGATCGGCCCGTCCTGCTGTCGATCGGCTATGCGGCCTGCCACTGGTGCCATGTCATGGCGCACGAAAGCTTCGGAGACGCCGAAGTGGCGGCCGAAATGAATGCGCACTTCCTCTGCATCAAACTGGATCGCGAACAGCGACCAGATCTGGATCAGGCGTATCAAAGGGCCCAGTTCCTGCTGAACGATCGCGCCGGTGGCTGGCCATTGACCGCCTTCCTGGATCCGCAGACGTT
>JAJYPJ010000080.1 GCA_021795435.1 Pseudomonadota bacterium | reverse complement strand
GTCGGTGGGCAACGGTCTCGCAGGCACGGGGACCGGGCTACCGCAATCATTGACCGTCTACGCCAAGACGGGAAGCACGGATGTGCGTCCCGACAGCTACTCGGACACCGTCACGGTCACGGTCAACTATTGAGGGCGGGGGACGCGCCACCTGCGGCGGCAGCGCCGGATGCTGGACGGTCGGCCCGTCCGGGTGGTGCTCACGACAGGAATCGAACCTGTGACCTCTTCCTTACCAAGGAAGTGCTCTACCGACTGAGCTACGTGAGCGTGCATCCCGCGCGATCGGACCATGGAGCGGGAGACGGGAATCGAACCCGCACCATCAGCTTGGAAGGCTGAGGTTCTACCATTGAACTACTCCCGCATGCGGCGGCGGGTCTTGCACGTGCACGGCCGCCCAACGGCTGCGCGCTGCAATCCCTACCTCCGACCTGTCCCGGCGGATCCATCCATGGCGCCGGATCTCCGGCCAGCCTGCAATCGAGACTGGACCGCGAACACTGGTGGAGGGAGGTGGATTCGAACCACCGAAGGCGTAAGCCAGCAGATTTACAGTCTGCCCCCGTTGGCCGCTTGGGTATCCCTCCGCACAAGGGCGGGAATTGTCCGAGCGTTGCGGCGAACTGTCAATAACGGCATGCATCCGGGAACCCATCCCGCATGCGCATTCGTGACCGGCGCACCGCGCCCGGTTGGCCTCATGCGCGTGCTGCCCGTCGGTTCCGGGTCCATCAGTCCGGTTGCATCGCCTCTTCCATCGCCTTGGACAGTCGTGCCAGTTCACCGGCGCACGCCGCCAGTTGACGATCACGGGCGCTCTGCGGTTGCCAGCCCTGGACCTCGACCGGCTTTCCATCCGGTGCATCCAGGGCCACGAACACGATCACGCAGCGGGTTGCCAACCGCTCGACGCCGTTCTGCAGGTCGCGCGCGCGCACTTCGACGGCGAACTGCATGCTGCTTCGACCCGTACTGATCAGGCGCACGGCGACGGAAACCAGATCTCCGATCCGGACGGGCGCGATGAAGCTGAGGCCCGAGAGGGCCACCGTGACGCAATAGGCACCACTCCACTCCACGGCCGCGGCATACGCGGCCTGGTCGATCCATTTCATGACGGCGCCGCCATGCACCTTGCCGCCGAAGTTGACATCGGTCGGCTGAGCGAGGAATCGCAGGGTCAACTCGGGACGTCGATCGTTCATCAGGGACTCCGGCGCGCGGTGGATGCCGGCGATGATGCGTGGCGATGCGATCAAAGGCTACCCTCAGTTGCGACGCGCACCCATCGGCCCACGCTGACGCGCTCATGCGATTGCAAATCGCGCACGCTTTCCACGTCGGCAAATCCAGCCTCGGACAACAACCCGCGCACCGCCGGCCCCTGCTCCGCGCCATGCTCGAGCAGCAGCCAGCCACCGGCGTGCAGGTGTGCCGGCGCACCCGTGATCAAGGTGCGCAAGGCCTCCAGACCATCCATGCCGGAGACGAGCGCCTGCCGGGGCTCGAACCGCAAATCGCCCTGGACAAGGTGAGGATCGCTCTCGCCAAGGTAGGGCGGATTGGAGACCACGAGATCGAAGCAGGCGCCGGCCACGGCCGCGTACCAGTCACCCTGGACACAGCGCACGCGCGCCTCGAGGCCCAGCTTCCGCGCATTCGCGCGCGCCAGCGCCAAGGCATCCGCGCTCAGGTCGGAAGCCAGCACGCGCGCCTGCGGACGCTCCTGCGCCAGTGCCAGTGCCAGCGCACCACTCCCGGTCCCCAAGTCCGCGACGTCCATGGCGGCATCGATGGGCATCCGCGCCAGGGCCTCTTCCAGCAGCAGTTCGGTTTCCGGACGAGGGATGAGGCACCCCGGACCCACGTCAAGCTCGAAGGTCCAGAAGCCCCGCCGCCCCAGCAGGTAGGCAACGGGCTCGCCCATGGCCCGCCGCAATAGCCAATCCTCGAACTGGGTCGCCTGCGCCGCGCTGGGAACAGCCTCGGGGTGCGCATGCAGCCAGCTCCGCGGCTGCGCCAGCACGGCCGAGAGCAGCAGCTCGCTTTCCCAGACGGCGTCTTCACCACCAAGGCGCTGGCGCGCCGCGGCCAGCAAGGTTCGCACATCGCTCATCAAGGCTCGCCGCATCAGCAGCTGCCATCCTAAGGGAGCGACGGCCCTTGCGGCAGCGTATAGTCAATCGATTGATCCGATCGATCATTAGCCATGAACTTGCGCGATCTTCGCTATCTTGTTGCTTTGGCCGACCACCGGCACTTCGGTCGCGCGGCCGAAGCCTGCTTCGTCAGCCAGCCCACGCTATCCACGCAACTCAAGAAAATCGAGGATGAACTGGGCGTTACGCTCGTGGAACGGACGCCTCGGAAGGTCCTGCTGACCGAGGTAGGACTCGAGATCGCACAGCGGGCCCGCGAGGTCCTCACCGAGATCGAGCAAATTCGCGCCATCGCCCGCCGAACCCGCGACCCCGAATCCGGAACCGTGCGCCTCGGCATCTTCCCGACCCTGGGACCGTATCTGCTGCCGCATGCGGTGCCTCGCCTGCGCGCGCGATTTCCCCGGCTGGAGTTGCTGCTGACCGAGGAAAAGACCGAGCCCTTGCTGCGACTGTTGCGCGAAGGCCGGCTGGACGCTGCCATCATGGCGTTGCCGCTTCATGATGATTCGCTGCACGCGGAGTTCCTGTTCGAGGAACCCTTCGTGCTCGCGGTCGCCGACCAGCACCCGCTTGCGACGCGCGACGCGGTGACGAGCGCCGACCTGGAGCACGCGGACCTGCTGCTTCTGGAGGAAGGCCATTGCCTTCGGGACCAGGCCCTGGAGGTCTGCCACGCCGCAGGCGCCTCCGAGCGCCACGGGTTCCGCGCGACGAGTCTGGAAACCTTGCGCCAGATGGTCGCCGCCGGGGTCGGCATCACCCTGCTGCCGATTCTGGCCGTGCGCCCGCCAGTCGCCTCGACGCCCAATGTCCGCATCCTGGGTTTCCGGGCAGACGCGCCATCACGACGCATCGCCATGGCCTGGCGCAAAAGCACGGCCATGGGCGCGTTTCTTCGCCAGCTGGCGGACGTCTTCCGAACGCTGCCCGACGAATTGCTGGGTCCACAGCCCGGCCGCACGGCCAGTCCCGCCGACGACAGCGCGCCGAGAGCCGTGACGAACCAGCCCGCGGCCTCGCTGCGGATGTCCTGATGGCATCGATAGAGAGCCGATATCGCTGCCATCGATTCATTCAATTTTGTTTGGCCGGGATGCAGTCCTACATTGTCATGGACGACTCGCGTCGCCACAGATCCAACGCCAGGAGTTCACCATGAGCACGTTGAAAGGCAGCAAGACCGAGGAAAACCTGAAGTACGCCTTTGCGGGCGAGTCACAGGCCAATCGCCGCTACCTGTACTTCGCCGGCAAGGCCGACGTGGAAGGCTACAACGATGTCGCCGCCGTCTTCCGCTCCACCGCCGAAGGTGAAACGGGTCATGCACACGGGCACCTCGAATATCTCGAGCAGTGCGGCGATCCGGCGACGGGCCTGCCATTCGGCGAGACCCGTGCCAACCTCAAGAGTGCCATCGCCGGCGAGACGCACGAGTACACGGACATGTACCCCGGCATGGCGAAGACGGCCCGCGACGAGGGCTTCGATGAGATCGCGGATTGGTTCGAGACGCTGGCCAAGGCCGAGCGTTCCCATGCGAACCGCTTCCAGAAGTCACTGAACGAAATGGCCTGATCCGGCCGCGGCGCCGGTCCGGCGTCGGCAAACCCGCTGCGGCGCCACGCTCGGGCGCCGCAGCCTTTGCAGCTGCGAGAAGGAGCACGCGATGAGCCGTGAAGGCAATCTGGAGGCGCCGACGCGCCACCCGCTGGGCTGGACGCAACCGGAGTTCTGGGACGAAGCCAGACTCGACGGAGAACTCGAACGCGTGTTCGAGATCTGCCACGGCTGCCGTCGCTGCGTAAGCCTGTGCCAGGCCTTCCCCACGCTGTTCGACCTGATTGACAACTCCGGCACGCTGGAAGTCGACGGGGTCGACAAAGCCGACTATGGCAAGGTCGTCGAGCACTGCTACCTGTGCGACCTCTGCTACCAGACGAAATGCCCGTACGTCCCGCCGCACGAATGGAACGTCGACTTTCCGCACCTCATGCTGCGTGCAAAGGCGGTGCACTTCAAGCGGCACGGCGCGCCGCTGAGCGCCAGGGTCCTCTCCAGCACGACCACGGTGGGACGTTTGGCATCCATCCCGGTGGTGGCCGATCTGGTCAATGCCGTCAACGCCAGCACAGCCGGTCGCGTGCTGCTGGAGAAGAGCCTCGGGGTCCATCGCGAAGCGACGGTACCGAAGTACCACAGCCGGACCGCCCGCAAGCGCCTCAAGCAGGAGAGTGCAGAGGGCACCGCAACGACGGCCGGTCGAACGAACGGGCGGGTCGCGATCTTCGCCACTTGCTACTGCAACGTTTCGCTGCCCCAGGTCGTCGACGACCTGCTCGTCGTCCTGAAGCACAACGACATTCCGGCCCGGCTCGTCCCGCAGGAAACCTGCTGCGGCATGCCCAAGCTGGAGCTCGGTGACCTGGAGTCGATCCGCCGGCACAAGGAGCAGAATATTCCCGTGCTCGCGGCGCTGGCGCGCGAGGGCTTCGACCTGATTGCCGCGATTCCGTCCTGCGTCCTGATGTTCAAGCAGGAATTGCCACTGATGTTCCCCGATGACGCCGATGTGCAGCTCGTGAAGTCGCGCTTCTTCGATCCGTTCGAGTATCTCGCGCAACGCCAGCAGGCGGGCCGGCTCAAGACCGATTTCAGGAACCCCCTGGGCAAGGTTGCCTGGCAGGTTGCCTGCCACCAGCGCGTGCAGAACATCGGCCCCAAGACGCGCGAGGTGCTGAACCTCGTGCCGGGCACGGAGATCACGACGATTGAGCGCTGCTCCGGCCACGATGGCACCTACGGTGTGAAGCAGGCCACCTATCCCGTCGCCCGCAAGATTGCCAAGCCCGTCGAGACACGCGTCAAGCAGGCCGAAGCCCAGCATTTCACCAGCGACTGTCCGATGGCCGGCGCGCACATCGCCCAGGGGCTGGGCGGCGCTCCCGCGGCCGAGCATCCGGTAAGCCTGCTGCGACTGGCCTACGGCATCTGAAGGATCAACGAACCATGCAGAAACTTGCCCCCAACGACCTGCTCGGCCTCGAGCAGTACGCGCGGCAGCGCGACACGTTCCGCGCCCAGGCGATCGCGCACAAGCGCGCCCGCAGCATCCACCTCGGCGACCACCTGACCCTGCTGTTCGAGGATCGCGCCACGGTCCAGTACCAGGTGCAGGAAATGCTGCGCATCGAGCGCATTTTCGAGCCCGAGGCCATTGCCGAGGAACTGACGGCCTACAACCCGCTCATCCCCGATGGCAGCAACCTCAAGGCCACGTTGCTGATCGAGTACGCGGACATCGAGGAGCGCCGGGAGGCCCTCGCCCGCCTGCGCGACATCGAAAACATGGTCGAGCTGGTCGTCGAAGGCCATGCTCCGGTTGTCGCCATCGCTGACGAAGATCTGCCGCGCAGCAATGAGGAGAAGACGGCTGCCGTGCACTTCCTGCGTTTCGAACTCGTCCCGGCGCTGGTCGCCGCCTGGCGATCCGGTGCCACGGTCCACCTGCGTGTGCAGCACCCGCACTGCCGAGCCGAAACGATCCTCGACGCGGCGCAGCGAGCGAGCCTGGCCGCCGATCTGGCCTGATCCGGGACGGCTCCGGACGATCTCGCCAGCGCTCAGCCCGTCCCGGCCGCCGTCACGGCGCGCCGTCCGCAGCGCTCGAGCCGGCAGCACCCCGACGTGGGATCCAGCAGGCGGCGCGCGCGCCCACCGGTGGTCTGCACGGCATCAATCCACCCGCTGGAGCGGGGCCGGACAGGCCACGCCGGTGCCGCCGAGGCCGCAGTAGCCGCCGGGATGCCGGGCCAGATACTGCTGGTGCTCGTCTTCCGCGAAATGGAACTGTCCTGCCGGCCGGATGTCCGTCGTGATCGCACCGTAGCCCGCCGCGTCGAGAACG
>JAJYPJ010000079.1 GCA_021795435.1 Pseudomonadota bacterium | reverse complement strand
CGAACACCCCGAGCGCCTGCGGCGCGAACCTGCGCCCACTACACTTCACCGCGCCGGAAATCCGGCGAAAGCCGCTTGCTGCCCGTAGCTCAGTTGGATAGAGCAACAGCCTTCTAAGCTGTGGGTCGGGGGTTCGATTCCCTCCGGGCAGGCCAAAAAAATCAATAAAAACAATGATTTAAATTTTCACGTCTTTTCTGGCGGCGCTTATTTTTGGGGGTTTTGAAGCGTTTATTCCCCCTAGATTCCCCCAAGTCGTTGCAACTCGGCGCAAGGAAGCGCCTCGTTCCTCCCCCAGATTTCCCCCATGCGCGTTGGGATTCGATGCCAAACCGCACTTCGAGTACGTGAAGCGAACGACTCTGGGTCAGCCAAGGCGGTCCCGAGTCTGCCTGACCGACGGCATGCATTCGGCTGAAAGCCGACCCGCGTTTGTGGCCATTGCCCCTGCTGCGGCTTGTTCAGTCGGAGAATGGATTTTCATCACGCGCAACTGAAGGACCTCAATGCATGTGCCGGCAGAAGCGTCCGCTCCGACGCTTGATGAATACCAACAACGCGTCGCACGCACCTATGGGGCGCGCGCCGCCAACTACGAGACCACACCGGTCAACAGCGATTGGCATCGACGCATTGCAGCATTGTTGGTGAAGCGCGCGCAGCTTCAGCCTGGCCAGCGCGTACTCGACATCGCTACCGGTACCGGGCTCGTGGCGTGTGATGCTGCCGAACGCGTCGGACCCGAGGGTGATGTGCTCGGGATCGATATCACATCCGCGATGCTGGAGCAGGTGCGCCGGAAGGCAACTGCGCTGCGTCTCCAGCATCTGCACTTCATGCTTGCAGATGCAGAGAAATTGCGTCTGCCTCTAGCGTCGTTCGACCACGTCATGTGCTGCACCGCGCTCGTGCTGATGCGCGATGTCCCGCGAGCACTGGCGCAATGGTTAACACTGCTCGCCCCCGGCGGCTGGCTTGGGTTGCAAACCAACCCGGATACGGCCTTCGTCACCTCGCGCGTGGTGCAACAGTTGGCTGCCACAATGGGTATTCACCTCCGCCTGAGCCAGGAAGTTGGAACACCGGAACGCCTGTACTCGCTACTTGACGCAGCGGGATTCGTGGACATCGAGATCCACGTCGAACCCGATGGGCATTTCCTGACGATGGAACAGGCTCTCGCCGCAGGGCCGGACTACGAGTTCCCTGCTCCAGGCCAATATCCACCGCCTCTGCGCGCATGCACAAGCATGCAGATGGCGAGCTTGCGAGAGGCGTATGAACAATCGATGCGCGCAGCCTGCACTCCTCAAGGCATCTGGAACGACTGCACGTCACTGTTGGCGCGGGCACGACGCCCCTGAAGTGCGTGCGCAGAGGCCCACGTTCAGCCAGCTCATCACGAGGTCCTGACTGCTCAACTCCAGAACCTGCTGGACGATCCATGCGTGCTGGTCCAGCGGAACTGCAGTTGCACTTGCACACATAGTCACATTTGACAGGTCGAGGGCGAGTTAAGTATCTTCGAAAGGATGGCGGCTGCAATAATCACTACGACCAACACGGACTCGGCCCCGATGCGGACGCGTCGCCGGCTGTGGCAAGTTGCTGCGATCATGCTGTTCATGGTCACGTGGCTGGCGGGCCAAGTCGGTTGCTGGCCGTCGGGATCGACGTTGCAGCGGCATGCCGGCGCTCAGCAGTTCATCAGTCATTCTGCTGACAGCTGCTGCGGACTTTCCGGACCGGGTCATACGTTGTTTGCCGCGCGCTCCGCGCTGCCGGGCGAAGACGGACATCCGGGCGCTGTCCCGCGGCAGATCGGTGCATTGACACCAGCCCCGGCAGTTTTCGCGGTATTCGTCGCCCTTGGCGCACCGCATTTTCTCGCTTCTCCCGTTCTGCGGTGGTCGCGGCGGCATTTCACTCCCCGCTGGACCCAGGCTCCACCGTCGTTGATCTGATCGCCGCCTGACGGCGGCGTGGCCGGGTTCGCGCCTGCGCGCGGACAATTCGGATCATCGTCTGCGGTGGAGAATTATCTATGGTATCCCTCATCCGGCGCACTATGCGCTGCGTCGACCGGCTGTTGCCGCCGATCCTGGCCGCTGCGTCGGCGCCTGCTCGTGTGCTACCAGACGGGTTCAGATATCGGCCTCGAGCCGGTCGAGTCGGCGGTCTGGGCCCCGCTCATCGAGGTCTCGGATGTCTTGTTCGATCATGGGACGTCTCACGTATGTTGCCTCACTGTCATGACGCAACGCACGCCGTTTCTGCGCCCCTCGGCAGCACGCTGACGAATCCATGGAGGGAGAGGGAAGGGCGGTGCGCGTGCGTATTCGCTGAATCATGACAGGAACAAACTGCAGGTCAGTGGCAGCACGGGTCCGGGCGAGTCACTTGTGGGTCCTCGCCCTGGCGCTCTCCGGTTGCGCCCATTTCCAGAGCCGACCAATCTCGCCTGCCCGGTCGCTAGCCGCCTACGAGGACCGCTCCCTGGTCCGTCCGGGTCTCGATGCATTCCTCGCGGCCAATCACGTTGCGCCCCCGGCGCCCGGGCAGCGCTGGAACCTCAAGGCGCTCACTCTGGCCGCGTTCTACTACCAGCCGTCCCTCGCCTACGTGCGAGCGGAGCTTCTGGCGGCCCAGGCCGCACGCATTACCGCTGCCGAACGGCCGAACCCATCCATATCGCTCAGTCCCGCGTACGACTCCGGCATCCCGGGCGCGCCGAGTCCCTGGCTCGTGCCCATCGCCATGGACTGGCCGATCGAGACCGCCGGCCGGCGCGGCGACCGCATGGCCGAGGCGTACCACCTGGCAGCAGCAGCCCACTGGGATCTCGTCGGCACCGTCTGGAGCGTGCGCAGCCGCGTGCGGGCGGCATTGCGCGAACTTTACGCGGCACGGGAGAGAAAGCGGCTGCTGGCCCGTCAGGAAGCGGCGCAACGGACCGTCCTGACTTTGATCGAGGGGCAGTTCAGAGCCGGTGCCGCATCGAGTTACGAGATGACCCGGACGCGCATCGCGCTCAACAATACGACGCTGGCCCGGCAAGCGCAGGCGGGACGGATCCAGAAAGCACGCATCGCGCTCGCGACCGTACTCGGGGTGCCGCCTCGGACACTGCGCCACGTGCGGTTCTCGTTCGCCGCCTTCAAGGCATTCCCGCAGGCCCTCACCCGGCCCGAGGTGCGCCGTGAGGCGCTGCTGGGTCGCTCGGATGTGCGTGCTGCCCTCGAACAGTACGCGGCCAGCCAGTCTGCGCTCAAGCTCGAGATCGCCCGCCAGTGGCCGAACATCAGTCTCGGCCCGGGCTACGCCTGGAATGCACAGCTCGCCGGCGACAGCGAGTGGCAGCTCGGACTTACCTTGACGCTGCCCGTGCTCAACCAGAACCAGGGCCCCATCGCCCAGGCGCGCGCGCAGCGGCGGGCGGCCGCCGCTCTG
This sequence comes from Pseudomonadota bacterium, assembly GCA_021795435.1. Taxonomy (GTDB): domain Bacteria; phylum Pseudomonadota; class Gammaproteobacteria; order Xanthomonadales; family Rhodanobacteraceae; genus Metallibacterium. Next base: position 2,641 of record JAJYPJ010000079.1, on the reverse strand, counting down.
TTCCTCGCCGTGCAGTCGGCGGCCATCGGGCAGATTGACGGCGCGCTCGCAGCGTATCGCTCGGCGCTCGCACAGGTGCAGACCGCCAACTTGCTGCTCACCAACCTGAGCCGCCAGCTCGATGCCATCCGCGAGCAGGTGCGGGCCGGAGAGATGCAGCCGCTCGACCTCGCCAACGCCAAGGTTGCCTTCTACTCCGCGGCTCAAAGCCGGCTCGCGGCCGACCTGTTGGCGCAGCGGGCGCTCGGTGCCTTGGAAGAGGCCGTGCAAAGTCCGCTCACCCTGTCTCCTTCCGCGGTGCGATCCGCAGAGCACGAAACCACCTTGACCCGACAATGAAATCCCGCATCCTAATTGCCGGCGGCATCGTCGCCTTGGGCGCCGCGGTTGGCGCATACGCACTCAGATCCCACTTGGTCGCACTTGCGGTCTCCAGACAGGCCGCTACGCCTACTGGTTCCATGATCAGCGTCCAAGTCGGCGAGTTGAAACGCCTGACCCTTCACCGATACGTTACCGGCTATGGTGCCGTGACGTCCGCTCCTGCGACACCGCAGCGGCCCGCTGCCGCAGCTGATATCGCGGCGCCCGTGACAGGTGTCGTTACGTCGGTTGCCATCGCTGCCGGCCAGCGTGTCAAGCGTGGCCAGTTGTTGATGGAGTTGAATTCCGCCTCGATAACCGAAACTTACGCGGCACAGGAGGTGGCACGGCTGAAGCGGCTCTACGCCGAGCACAACGCCTCCCTCAAAGCCCTGCAGCGCGCCGAGGCGCAGTTGGCGCTCTTGCGTGTCACGGCACCGCTCAGCGGGACGGTGGTCAGCGTCAATGTCAAACCTGGCGCCGCCGTGGATGCACGCACCGTGCTCGCCGAGGTCATCGACCTCGACCGGCTCGTCGTACGCACGAACATCCCCGAAATGGAGGCTTCCGACCTCAGGCCAGGGGAACCGCTGCAGATCCTCGGCGCATCGCCTCTGCCGACGACGCTCAACTACGTGAGCCCGACCGTCGATGCGAGCGACGGAACCGTGATGGCCTGGGCCAGCCTGCCACCACGCAGTCGCCTGCGGCCAGGCCAGTACGTGAGGCTGCGCATCGTCACCGCCACGTATCACAATGCACTGGTGGCACCGAGCGAGAGCGTCATCGGTGGCGTGCTTGGTGGCCGCAGCGTCCTTTCGGTCGTTCGCGGCAATGAGGCGATCCGGGTGCCCGTCGAGGCCGGCTTGCGTGAAGGCGACTGGGTGGAAGTGACAGGCCCAGGACTCCATGCCGGCACTCCGGTCGTGACGGTGGGCGCGTACGGGCTGTCGGCACGCACCGCGATTCGGTTCTCGGGCGCAGCGGCCGCACCGTCGGTGGCGGCACGACCCACTGTTTCGGTGCCGCGATGATCACGCCCAAGGACGCCAGCACCAGCTCGCCGGTCGGCCGGTTCGCGATCCGGCACGCGATTGCCATCTCCTTCATTACCGCTGTCCTGTGTCTTGCGGGCGTATTCGCGGCCTTGCATACGCCCTCCTCAGTATTCCCGGCAACAGCCTTCCCGCGCATCGTTGTGAATATCGGCAACGGCATCATGCCAGCCGACGAGATGATGGCCACGATCACACGGCCGGTCGAACAGTCCCTGAAGAGCATTCCCGGGGTCACCTCGGTACTTTCGACCACGACGAGGGGATCAGCGATCGTCAATGTGAAGTTCGCCTGGGGCACGGACATGCACAGGGCGGATCTGTATGTCCTCGGGCGACTTTCCGAAATTCGCAGTCAGCTGCCACCCACAGCGGTCACGAGCGCCGAGCGCGTCGGATTCTCGCTGAGCTACCCGATCATTGGTATCAGCCTGACAGGGTCCAACCACAGCCTCACGGACCTGTGGAACACTGCCACGTACACCATCAAGCCGCTCTTCCTGCAGATCCCCGGGGTCTCGAGGGTGGAGATCGTGGGCGGTCGCGTGCCGGAGTATCACGTGGTGGTCGATCCGGTCAGGCTCCAGGCCGCGCATCTTGCTCTGCAGGACGTGACCGTGGCGCTCGCGCGGAACAACATGATCGCCTCCGCGGGATTCCTGGCGCAGAACTATCGGCTGTACCTCACCACTGTGGACGGGCGGGCCTATTCGGCCGAGCAGATCGGCAGCGTGGTGATCGCCGTCCACGACGGTCATCCGATACGCGTCCGCGACGTGGCCCGCGTGGTACACGGACCGGCGCCCACCTATACGAACGTCACGTCCCGGGGTCGACCCGCGGTGCTCTTTGACATTGAGAGCCACACGAACGCCAGCACTCCGGCCATCGCGGCAGCTGTGCAGAAGGACCTGCGGCTGCTGCACCGCAAGCTGCCGCCGGACATGCATCTCGCTTTTTTCTACGACCAGTCATCGTTCGTGCGCGCGTCCATCAGCAACGTGTGGGACGCCGTCATCTTCGGACTGATCCTATCCGCCCTCATCCTGTATTTTTTCCTCAAGAGCTGGGGTAGCGTCTGGACGGCGCTCGTCACAATTCCGATCTCAGTGCTAATCACCTTCGTCGCCATGAAGCTCGCCGGCATGAGTTTCAACATGATGACACTGGGGGGCATCGCGGCCTCGATCGGGCTCATTATCGACAATGCCATCATCGTCGTG
>JAJYPJ010000022.1 GCA_021795435.1 Pseudomonadota bacterium | reverse complement strand
GCAGGCATCCCGCGGCGCGGCGCAGCCCGCCAAGTCGACGCCAACCGCCACGCGCGGCCCCTCCAGCAAGCCGGGTGACCGCGGCCCGCGTTCGGGCGATGGCCGTTCGGCCGATCGCGCCTCCGCGGCAGGCCGCTCCCAACCCAAGCCGGTCCCGCAGGCAGCCCAATCGCAAGGTGCGGCGGCCAGTGCCCTTGAGGGCGCGCCGACGGCGGGAGTCGAGGCCAGTTCCACCCATCGACTCTCCTCGACCGAGGCCGAGACGGTATCCGGCACGAACGCACCCGGCCAGCCGGGTGGCGATGCCGGCGAGGCACCGCGCTCTCGCCGCCGCGGCCGTCGGGGTGGACGCCGCCGGCGCAACGGGGAGGCGGCAACGCCCGCTTCTGGCGCCGCGGGATCCTCGACGACCGACGTGCCAGATGAGTCGGCGGCCGCCGAAGTCATGGGAGCCCCGGCGGCGACCCCGGCAGGAGCCGATGGGGTCGCCCACCCGTCGTCGACCGAGTCCCGCCACGCAGAGCCGCTGCCCCGGATCGGGGTGACGGAGCCGGCGGTCCAACCCGCGCCGCCGGCGCCCGTACCCGCGAGCCGTCCCACGGCAGGTGACGTATCGGCCGCGTTCACGCCCGGGCCTTCGGCTCCCGTCCCCATCGTCCCTGGGACCGTCACCACGAATCCGGAGCCCCGCCGGGAACCTTCCCCGTTGGCACCTCCGGCCGCCGATGCCGGCGAACCGCGCAACGAAGTCGCGCCGCCGCCAGCGGCGCCCATGGCGCCTGCGCCATCGGTGGCGATCCCGGTTCCCGTCGCACCCCGGCAATCGAGCCTCCTGCCCGAGCCCGAGACCCCGCCGTCATTGAAACCGGACGACGGCAGTCACTGACCGCGGGCTAGGCGCAAGGCGGGCCGATGGGCGTGATCCGTTCACGCCCATCGTGGGGCCCGACCACGCTCAGCCGGAGCCCGGATCCAGCGGGCTCGTCCGCCGCAGCCTGTCGGCCCCGCTGGATCCGCAACCCGGGCATTCGACATCGCGTGCCAGCACCAGCTCTCGCCAATGCATGGCCAATGCATCGACCAGCAGCAGGCGACCAACAAGCGGCGCACCGATGCCGAGGAGCAGTTTGAGGGTCTCGCATGCCTGCAGCATGCCGATCATGCCGGGAACGACACCGAGCACGCCCGCCTCCGCGCAGCTTGGCACCTCGCCCGGCGCCGGTGGCTCGGGGAACAAGCATCGATAGCACGGCGAGTCGACGTGCCGCGGATCGAATACCGCAACCTGGCCCGAAAACCGCTCCACGGCGCCGTAGACCATCGGAATGGCCAATCGACGGCTGGCATCGCTCACCGCGAAGCGGGCGGGAAAATTGTCGGCTCCATCAACAAGCACATCGTGGCCCGCCAGGAGCCCTGGAGCGTTGTGGGCATCGAGCTTCTGCGGGATCGCAATGACGTCAATGCCCGGATTGAGGGCACGCAAACGCCGCGTTGCGACATCGACCTTCCGCAGTCCGACCTCCGAATCGCTGTAGAGGACCTGCCGCTGAAGATTCGATCGATCCACGACATCGTCATCGATCAGGGTGATACGGCCGACCCCGGCCGCCGCCAGATACAGCGCAGCAGGAGCGCCGAGACCGCCGACGCCAACAAGCACGACGCGCGCCCGGGCCAACCGGGCCTGACCGGCAGCGCCAACTTCCGGCAAACAGATCTGGCGCGCATATCGAGCCAGCCCGCCCCCAACCTGTACCTCGTCAGCGAGCGGCAAGCCGAGGCCCACCCAGGCCGCCATGCCACCCGCCACCGATTGCGCCGCGATCCCCCGCTCGCGCAATGCGGAAGCGATGCGGAACGAGCGCTGGCCCAAGGCACAGAGGAGCAACATCCCGTCGGCGGGAAGCGTCCGGGCGGCCCAGTCCGCAGGATCATCGACTGCCAAGGCCCCGCGGGCCATGCCACCCATGCGTTCCGCGGCGCTCCGCAAATCCAGCAACGGACGGCCGGCGGATGCCAGTGCAAAGGCCTGACGCGGATCGACTTCCAGAGGCGGGTCGTGCCGGTTCATGCACGCGTCCCTCGCTGAGGCATCCGTCAGTGCCCGCCGCGCGCGTGGCGAATCATCCGCCGACGCTTGCGGATCTGGCCTTCGGTCAACACGTTCTTCCGTCCGGCGTAGGGATTTTCCCCATCCCGGAACTCCAGTCTCAGCGGCGTTCCCACGAGCTTGTAGCGGCGGCGGAAGAAATTCTCCAGGTATTTTCGGTAAGCCGGCGCAATGTGGGCGGTGCGTGAACCGTGGATGACGATGGTCGGGGGGGCGCTGCCGCCCGGATGAGCAAAACGCAGCTTCGGCATGTGGCCGCGGACCAGCGGCGGCTGGTAGGCCGCGACCGCCTGTTCCAGCGTGCGGGTCAGGGAGGAGGCGGCGATCGTCGTGGTCGTGGCGGCATGCGCACGGCGTACTGCGCGCATCAGCTCGCGCAAGCCCGAACCATGCAGACCGGATATGAAAACCACCTCGGCCCATGGAACGAAATCGAGCCGGCGCTCAAGGCCACGTTTGCAGGCGGCCCTGGCGTCTGCATCCATGCCATCCCACTTGTTGGCGGCGACCACCAGGGCACGTCCTGCGCCCAACACATGGCCAATCAGCGCAAGGTCCTGGTCGGTAATGCCCTCGCCAGCATCCAGCAGGAGGACCGCCACCTCGACTTTTTCAAGCGTATCCAGCGTCTTGATGACCGACAGCTTTTCCAGGCCGTCTTCCACCCGTGCACGCCGCCGCACGCCCGCAGTGTCCACGAGCAGGTAATCATGGCCATCTCGCTGCAACGGCACGGTGATGGCATCCCGCGTCGTGCCGGCGATATCGGAGACGACAACGCGCTCCTCGCCGAGCAACCGGTTCACCAGGGTGGATTTGCCCACATTGGGGCGGCCAATCATCGCGACGCGGATCGATTGGCCATCCGCAGCGACGACATCCACCTCGTCCGTGGCGGGGGGAAGCCGCTCCTCGAGGGCTGCAACCAGTTCGGCAACGCCTCGCCCATGGGCCGCCGACAGGGGAACCACTCCACCGATGCCCAGGACGGCGAACTCCGCCATGGCGGCACCGGCATCCAGCCCGTCGGTCTTGTTGACGGCCAGCACCAGCGGCTTGCCGCTCCGGCGCAATTCGTCGAGGATGGCTCGATCCTGGGGCATGGCGCCGGCACGGGCATCGACGAGCAACACGAGCACCGATGCCTCGGCGATGGCCATCCGCACCTGCCGGGCCGACGCCACCTGCGTGGCGTCGAGCGCCTCGTCCGCCAGCCCACCGGTATCGATGACGGCGAACGGAACGCCGCCGCGGCGGCAAACCCCATAATGGCGGTCACGCGTTACCCCGGGCAAATCCGCCACAAGCGCATCCCGGCTGCCCGTCAGCACATTGAAAAGCGTCGACTTGCCGACGTTGGGTCGGCCGACCAGGGCGACGACGGGCAGCATGCGCTTACCGCGTCATCCGCCTGCGATTTGATACGCGGTCACGCTGCCATCCTTGCCGGCAACGATCGCGATGTCACCGACCACCAACGGCCGGGCAACAATCGCTGATCCGGCGGGATGCCTTTCCGCCAGCAACTTGCCATGTGCAAGGCTAAGCCAGAAGACGTGGCCCTGGAGGTCCCCGACCACGATGTACTTGTCAAGCTGCACGACCGGTGCCGATAGCCAGCGCCACTCCAGCGCGTCCTGCTTCCAGAGGTCACCGCCATTGCCGGCATCCAGCGCCCAGACGTTGGACGCATCGTCGACGGCAACGACCTTGCCCGCGCCCTCATCGACACCCGTGTAGCTGGACAGTGCCCGGCTCCACAGCACATGGCCGGTCGCCGCATCCACGGCCATGGCTTCGCCGTGATACGCATCGACGTAGAGCGTGCCGTTGGCGAAAGTCACGCGACCGTCGGCATCGTTGAGCCTCTGGATGTCGGTCCGCCCTTCGCCGGTGGCAATCGGTACCTGCCACAAGGTGCTGCCATCCGCCTGCGAAAGCGCAACGAGCTTGCCGTCATCGCTGCCGAAGAACAGCGCCCCGTTGACCGCCAGCAACGTACCGTTGCCGCGCAGGCTCAGCGGCGGAACATCACCGCGATCATAGAGCCAGGACTGCTTGCCTGTTTGACCATCCAGCGCGAACACGTGCCCGTCGTTGGTGCGGACGAAGACCTTGCCACCCGCGATGGCCGGCGTGCTGATGACCTCGGAACTCACCTGGGCACGCCAAAGCGCCTTGCCCGATTTCGCATCCAGTGCGTAGACGCCGCCCTTCTGCGTGCCGACCACGAGCAAGCCATCGGCAACAGCCGGACCGCCACTGAAGTGATCGTGCTCACGTCCCTGGAACAGCCCGAAGGGATGCCACCCGCTGGCGAACGAGTGGGACCAGAGGGTCGCTCCCGTCTTCAGATTCCACGCCGCGATGTCCCCATCGTCGCTCACGGCATAGACGACCTCGCCGGAAACGGCCGGGCGCAAACGCGCTCCACTGCGCCCCGCACCGTTGCCGAGGCTGTGGTTCCAGAGCTTCCGAACCGCCAAAGCGTGGGCAAATTGGGGCACCGGCTTCGGGGGATGGATGTTGTCCTTGGTGGCAAACAGGCTGCAGCCACTGGCCAGCGTGGCAAGGGCCAGCGGCAATAGAAGACCACGTTTCATCGATTCACTTCCCGGCAATGGCGAGGTTGTCGAGCTTCAGCTTGAGCAGACCGCGCTGCGGCGCGTCCGGCTTGGTGTCGGCCAGCGCCTGTTCGTAGGCGGCGCGCGCGGCAGCCTGGTTGCCCAGCGCCAATTCGGCATCACCACGAACATCGGCCGCCTCGGCACCAAAGTCCCGGGGATCCATCGCGGATACCGTTGCAAGCGCATCGCGCGGTTGTCCCAGCGCAAGTTGCACTCGCGCAAGGCGCAGCTGCATCAGGCCCTTGAGGGCCGCGTCGGGTGCATGCGCGACCGCCCATTGCAGGGAGGCCACAGCCCCCTTGTAGTCCTTGGCCTTGGCCTCGCTGGATGCCTTCAGGCTCATCGCCAGCGTGGCGTAGATGTTGCTCGGGAAATCGCGCGCCAGCACCGCTGCCGCGGCGTCCGCTCGCGCCTTGTCACCTGCGGAATTCGCCGTCGTGAAGATCTCGTACTGTTCAGCCGCCGCCAAGTTGAGTCCGGCGCGATGCGCCTTCCACCATTGCCAGCCAAAGATCAGCGCCAGGCCAAGGGCAATGCCCATGGCAATGGACGTCCAGTTCTCAGCCAACCACTTCCTGACGAGCTCGCCCTGTTCGTAATCGTCGTATACGTCGAGTGCCATGCCTTGGTCCGGTCCTCGCGTGCGCCACGCGTGATGCACGCCGCAAAGGCGAGGAGGATACCCGAAAAGCGGGGTCAGCCGTTGCCCGAGGCCGTCCCCACGCTGAAGCGGGCGACGTTGCTGGCGCTGACGTTCTCGATCGGGAAATGCCGGCCATTGACGGTGACGTTCACCGCGCTGGCGTTGCCCACCAGCACTTGCAGAGGCGAATCACTGACCCAGTGGTACTGCCCCGGTTGCAGCAGCGCATACTCCAAGTGCTGGCCGCGACCATTGGTGACCTCGACCCAGCTGGGTGCGCTCAGGCGCATGGCGAGCACGTGGTCGGTCGAGGACGCCCGGGCCGGAACCGACTCATCCGGTGTCGCTGCGTCCCCGCCGAGGAAGGGTGTCATCGTCGCGAGGAGCGGCTGCCGCGCGGCCGCGAGACCCTTGCCCGCCGCGTCGGCAGGCACCTGCGGCACCCCTGCAGGTCCACGCGCCGGTGGGCCGCGGAGGGTCGACACGGCAACCGGCGACGAATTGATCGCCTGCAGCCGCGAGCGGTCGCCACTGGCATCGCCATGCATGGCGAACCAGGCCAGTGGCGCCGCAATGGCAACCGTGATGGCGATGTAACTGCCGGCACGCAGGTAGCGCTCGATCGCATAGTGCGCGGACGGCAGGCGTCCGCTGGCCCGCAACAGGGGCTGCACTTCCGGAGCCAGGGTTCGCACCCAGGCCTCGACCGTGGCAGGGTCGATCCCGAGCAGCCGGCCATAGCTGCGCAGGTGGCCGCGAAGGAACACCCCACTGTCAAGCGCGCCCAGCTTGCCATCCTCGAGGCGCCGTAGCACCGGCGCCGGGATCGCCAGTCGCGCGGCGCATTCCGCGATACCAAGGCCGCACCGCTCACGCGCGGCACGGAACAGGGCGCCTGCTTCGGCGGCCGCGGCAGGATCCGGGGCGACCGGTCCCGCCGGCGTGGGATCAAGCTCCGCCCGCAGCGTCATGGCGCAGTCCCCTGCGCCAACTGCTTGGCCTGTGGGGAATCGGGAAATTGGCGCAGCAACTGCTCGCGATAATGTCGCGCAGATGCCGCGTCGCCCAGCTTCGTCTCGATTTCATAGCCCAGCTTGAGGGTCTGCGGTGCAGGCGACCCGAGCGACTCCAGGCGCTGCAGGTAGGCACTGGCGCGGAAGGCATCGCCGCGCAGGTACCAGACGTGCGCCGACTGGTAGAGCGCGTCAGGAAACTTCGGGTTGATGGCCAGGGCATCGTGGAACTGCTGCGTGGCGTCGACCAGACGGCCGATCTTCATCAGGCAGACTCCCGCATTGGTGTAGGCCGCAAACGGCGTCTGGTAGAAAGGATCCTTGACCGCGCGCTCGAAATAGCGCAGGGATTGCCTCACCTTGCCGATGCGGCACAGGAAGGCACCCAGGTTGTTGTTCGCCATGCCGCTCTTCGGCTCGAGCGCCAGGACGCGGCGATATTCGCGCTCCGCCTTCCCGTACTCGCCGATGCGCTCATAGAGCACCGCCAGCACAGTGTGCGCGGGGACATAGCTGTCATCGTATTGCACCGCCATCTCGAGCTTGGCCAGCGCGTCCTTCAGGTCGCCGCGCTGCATGTACGCCTCACCCAACTGGGTATGGATCTGGGCAGCCTCACGGGCCTTCGTGCCACGGCTGGCATTCTGCAGGGCGCCACCGTTGCTGGCACATCCGCCCGCGAAAACCAGTGCCGTCAGGACCGCGGCAAGCCGGAACGCCTTACGCCACATGCGTCATGCCCTCCTCGATGCGCCTTCGAAACTCTGCGGCTCGCCGCGTCCGGTCCGCTACCATCCCCTTCAACTGCCCGCAGGCGGCGTCGATGTCGTCACCGCGCGTCCGCCGGACCATGGCCATGACCCCGGCATGCATCAGGATCTGCTGGAACGCAGCGATCGCTTCCGGGGTCGAGCGGCGGAACTCGGTACCCGAAAAGGGATTGAAGGGAATCAGGTTCACCTTGGCGGGCAACCTGCGCATCAGCCTGACCAACTGGCGCGCATGCTCGGGGTGATCGTTCACGCCATCCATCAGCGTGTACTCGAAGGTGATGCTGCTGCGCGGCTTGCGTGCCGCATAGCGCGCGCAAGCCTCCAGCAGTTCCGCAATCGGATACTTCCGGTTCAACGGAACGAGGCGGGTCCGCAAGTCATCGTTGGGCGCATGCAGCGACACCGCGAGGCTGACATCGCTGACCTCTCCGAGGCGATCGATCATCGGCACCAGTCCCGCGGTCGACAAAGTGACGCGCTTGCTGGCCAAACCAAAACCGAGATCGTCCCGCATCACGTCCATCGCACAAACGACGTTGTCGAAATTCAGCAGCGGTTCTCCCATCCCCATCATCACGACATTGGTGATGCGACGCAGCTGGTGAGGTAAGTTGCCGAGCGCGTGACTGGCCACCCAGACTTGCCCGATGATTTCGCTGGCATCGAGGTTCCGGTTGAACCCTTGCGTCGCGGTCGAGCAAAAGCGGCAATTCAAGCCACAGCCAACCTGGGAGGACACGCACAGCGTTCCGCGGGAAGGCTCGGGGATGTAGACCGTTTCAACGGCATTGACGCTGTCGGTGCCGAGCAGCCACTTGCGCGTCCCGTCAACGCCCTGGCGATCGAGCACGGTGGTCGGAGGTGCCACCTCGGCGATCTCCGCCAGCAGGGTGCGCAGCCCTCGGCCGAGATCGCTCATTTGCGAGAAATCCGTGACGTGCTGGTGATAGATCCACTTCATGACCTGCTCGGCCCGGAAAGGCTTTTCGCCGATCTGCGCAAAAAACGCGCGCATGCGCGATCGGTCGAGGCCCAGCAGATTGACGCGAGTGGTGCTCATCCGGCGCTCATGGACGCGGGCACAAATCCGTGCCGGCGAAGAAATAGGCGATTTCGATCGCGGCGTTTTCGGTGCTGTCCGAGCCATGCACCGCATTCGCGTCGATGCTGTCCGCAAAGTCGGCGCGGATGGTTCCGGGCGCCGCCTTCCGCGGATCGGTGGCTCCCATCAGATCCCGGTTCCTGAGCACCGCATTGTCCCCCTCGAGGACCTGGATCATGACCGGGCCCGACACCATGAACTCGACAAGCGCCTTGAAGAAAGGCCGCTCCCGGTGAACCGCGTAGAAGCCCTCGGCCTCGGCTCGCGAAAGCCGCTTCATGCGCGCCGCCACGATGCGCAGCCCCGCTTGCTCGAATCGCTGGACAATGGCCCCGATGGCATTTTTGGCAACAGCGTCGGGCTTGATGATGGACAGGGTGCGCTCCAGCGCCATGGGATGACCTCGATGGATGAATGACGGCCCGACGCCGGCACGAGGCGCCGAGGTTAGTTGCGTTTTGCCCGGCAAATAGGGGCTTAAGTCACAAATTGTTGACTTTTTCGAGCTTTTGGGCAAGTCCCGCCCGTGGCCACCAGATGACGGGCTGCGCGGATGATTGACCGCCCGTGCGGCCCCGCCTATCCTTCAAACGTTCGTTTGATACGGGGTTCCCGTGAGCGCATCGCAGTTTTCAACGAAGCAGCGGATCCTTGGGGCGGCCGAAGCCCTTTTCGCCCAGCATGGCTTCGCCGGCGCGTCACTGCGCCAGGTGACCAGCGCCGCCAACGTCAACCTGGCCGCGGTGAATTATCACTTCGGTTCCAAGGACAACTTGATCGAGGCGGTGTTTCGTCGTCGCCTCGACGCGCTCAACGCGCGCCGCCATGCCGCCCTGGCCAAGGTCGAAGCCAATCCGGCCGCAACGCTCGAGGACGCCCTGGATGCGTTCATCCGTCCTGCGCTCGAATTGGCGCTGGATCGCCATGGTGGCGCCGCGTTCATGCGGATGCTCGCTCGCGCCTATGCGGAGCATGACGAGCGCCTGCGGCGGTTCCTGTCGGATAACTACGGGCACGTGCTGCGCGAGTTCGCGGTCGTGTTCCACCGCATGCTCGCGCATCTGGCCAAGGAAGAACTGTACTGGCGGCTCGACATCGTCGCCGGAGCGCTCACCTACACCATGGCCGATTTTGGCCTGATCAAGCGCCGGGCCGGCACCAGCGAGACGGCGCATCGCGAATACACCATCGAACATCTGGTGCGCTTCGCTGCCGCCGGTTTGCGCGCTGCCTGACCCTTGCTTTCCTCGCCTGCGCGAGCCAGCCAACCCCTTTGTAGAAGCGACACCTAAGGAGTCCCCCGATGAATCCGATCCCTCTCCGCATCCGCAAGGCCGCGGTGCTCGGCGCGGGTGTGATGGGCGCCCAGATCGCCGCGCATCTCGCCAACGCCAGTGTTGAAGTCGTCCTCTTCGATCTTGCGAGCAAGAATGGCCCCAAGAATGGCATCGCCGTCAAGGCCATCCAGCAACTCTCGAAATTGTCGCCGGCGCCGTTCGCGGCGCGGGACCGCGCCGAAGGCATCACGGCGTCGGATTACGACGAGCACCTCGCGCGCCTGGCCGACTGCGACCTGGTGATCGAGGCCATTGCCGAGCGCATGGACTGGAAGCTGGCCCTCTACGCGCGCATCGCCGACGCCCTGCCTGCGCACGCAATCGTCGCCAGCAACACGTCGGGCCTGTCCATCAACACACTGGCCGAAGCGTTGCCGGCGTCCCTGCGGGCCCGCTTTTGTGGCGTGCATTTCTTCAACCCTCCGCGCTACATGCATCTGGTCGAACTGATCCCGCAAGCTGCCACGGCACCCGAGGTCCTCGATGCGCTGGAAGGCTTCCTCGTCACCGCCCTGGGCAAGGGCGTGGTGCGGGCCAAGGACACGCCCAATTTCATCGGCAACCGCATAGGCGTCTTCTCGATCCTGGCAACCATGCATCATACGGAGGCCTTCGGCCTCGGCTTCGACGCCGTCGATGCGTTGACGGGGCCCGCCATCGGCAGGCCCAAGAGCGCCACGTACCGCACCGCGGACGTGGTCGGCCTCGACACCATGGCGCATGTCATCAAGACGATGGCCGATACCTTGGCCGACGACCCCTGGCATGCATTTTTCAAATCACCCGGATGGCTGGATGCACTGATCGCCAAGGGATCGCTCGGCCAGAAGTCGGGGGGCGGCTTTTATCGCAAGTCAGGCAAGGCAATCCTCGTTCTCGACCGCGGACACGGCGACTACCGGGAATCCACCCCGACCCTGTCACCCGGTGTGGCCGCCATTCTGGCCATCAAGAATCCCGCCGAGCGGCTCGCGAAGCTTCGCGCGAGCGAAGATGCCCAGGCCCGCTTTCTCTGGGCGATGTTCAGGGACTTGTTCCACTACACCGCCTACCACCTCGCCAGCATCGCCGAGACTGCTCGCGACGTCGATTTCGCGATTCGCTGGGGCTACGGGTGGAAGCTGGGTCCGTTCGAAACATGGCAGGCCGCGGGCTGGAAGCAGATTGCCGCGTGGATTGCGGAGGATATTGCCGCCGGAAAGAGCATGAGCCAGGCCCCGCTGCCGGCCTGGGTGACGGACGGCCGCGATGGCGTGCATGCCGGCGAGGGATCGTTCAGCCCGAGCGCAGGCAAGGCGCTGCCACGCTCCAGTCATCCCGTCTACCGACGCCAGATTTTCCCGGATTCCCTGCTCGGCGAGCGCACCGACCAGGGCACGACGCTCTGGGAAAACGAGGGCGTTCGCCTCTGGACGCTGGGCAATGACCTCGGCGTCGTCTCGTTCAAGACGAAGATGCATACCGTCAACGACGCGGTGCTCGATGGCCTGCAGGAAGCGGTGGGACGCGCCGAGCGTGAACTCAAGGCGCTGGTGCTCTGGCAGGCCAGCGAACCGTTCTCGGCCGGAGCCGACCTCAAAGGCGCGATGGGCCTGCTCCAGTCGGGCAAGATCGACGCGTTCGACGCCATGATCGCCAACTTCCAGGCAACCAGCCAGCGGATCAAGTATTCGCTGGTCCCGGTGGTCGCCGCGGTTCGGGGCCTGGCGCTCGGTGGCGGCTGCGAATTCCAGATGCATTCCGCGCGCACGGTCGCGGCGCTGGAAAGCTACATTGGACTCGTCGAAGCCGGCGTCGGCCTGCTGCCGGCCGGCGGTGGATTGAAGGAAATCGCAACGCGATGCGCGCAGCAGGCTGCCGGCGGCGATCCATTCGATTTCGTCAAGCGCTATTTCGAGACCGTGGCCATGGCCAAGGTCTCGGCTTCTGCGCTGGAAGCCAAGGAGCTCGGCCTTCTGCGCGAAAGCGACGTCGTCGTTTTCAATTCCTTCGAACTGCTCCACGTGGCCCTGCGCACGGCCGACGCCTTGGCAGAAGCTGGCTGGCATCCCTCCCTGCCAGCGCGATCCGTTGCCGTGGCGGGCGATGTCGGAGCCGCCAGCCTGAAAATGATGCTCGTCAACATGCTCGAGGGGCGCTTTATTTCCGAGCACGACTACGAAATCGCGGCGCGGATCGCCGACACGTTGTGCGGCGGCGCCATCGAACGCGGATCGCTCGTGGACGAGGCGTGGCTTCTCGGTCTTGAGCGCACGCATTTCGTGGCGCTTGCGCAAATGGCCAAGACGCAGGAGCGCATCCAGCACACGCTGGCGACCGGCAAGCCACTGCGCAACTGAACGAGGACCGAGACATGAACAAGCAGATCCAGGATGCGTATATCGTTTCCGCCGTCCGCACACCGGTCGGCAAGGCACCTCGCGGCATCTTCCGGAATACCCGGCCCGACGACCTCCTGGCCCACGTCCTGCGTGCGGCCTTGGCCAAGGCACCGACCATCGATGAAGGTGCCATCGGCGACGTGATCGTCGGCTGCGCCATGCCCGAGGCGGAACAAGGCATGAATGTCGCGCGCATCGGCCTGCTCCTGGCCGGCCTGCCCAACGGAATCCCGGGCATGACCATCAACCGCTTCTGTTCGTCAGGCTCGCAGGCTGTTGCGATCGCAGCGGACCGGATTCGCGTGGGTGAAGCCGACCTCATGCTGGCCGGCGGCACCGAGAGCATGAGCATGGTGCCCATGATGGGCTTCAAGCCAGCGATCAATCCCGCGGTGTTCAACGACGACAACATCGCCATCGCGTACGGGATGGGGATCACCGCCGAGAATGTCGCGCGCCAATGGAAGGTCAGCCGCGAGGACCAGGACGCGTTCGCGCTGCAGAGCCACCAGCGTGCGCTCGCAGCCATCGAATCGGGCCACTTCCGGGACGAGATCGCCCCCTACACGCTGGACGACCATTACCCGGACCTGGCCAGCGGCAGCATCCGGCATGACTCCCGCGTCGTCGATACCGATGAGGGACCCCGCCGGGACACCAGCGCCGACGTGCTGGCCAAATTGCGGCCGGTTTTCCGGATGGGCGGCAGCGTCACTGCGGGCAACAGCTCGCAGATGTCGGACGGCGCGGGCGCAGTTTTGCTCGCGAGCGAAAAGGCCATCAAGGAATTCGGCTTGAAGCCGCTGGCCCGCTATGTGACCAGCAGCGTCGCAGGCGTGCCGCCGGAAATCATGGGCATCGGCCCCAAGGAAGCCGTGCCGCGCGCACTGCGTCGGGCGGGCTGGAAGCAGGAAGATCTCGACTGGGTCGAACTCAACGAGGCCTTCGCTGCGCAATCACTCGCGGTCATCCGCGACCTGGGCCTCGACCCCGCGAAGGTCAACCCGCTGGGCGGCGCCATCGCCCTCGGCCATCCACTGGGCGCGACGGGTGCCAAGTTGACTGCCACCGTGGTGCATGGATTGCACCGCACGGCAGGGAAGCGCGGCCTGGTCACGATGTGCATCGGCACGGGCATGGGATTTGCCATGCTGCTGGAAGCCGTCTGAGCACAGCACCGCCGGGACGCCCCACGTGTCCCGGCGGCGTCCATCGGTTCGGCCTGGCAGAGGCAGGACGACGCTGATGGCGCGAAACGCCGGGCTCAGGCAGCGGCGCGCGCCTCCAGTCGCTCGATCAGCGCGTCCGCAAAGCTCGCGGTGCTCCCATGCCCTCCCAGGTCCGGAGTCATCCGCGAATCGGCGGCGCTGAGCGTGGCATGGATGGCTCGTCGTACGCGCGTGCCTTCCTCGACCAGATCAAGGTGGTCAAGCATGTCGGCCGCCGCGAGGAGCAGTGCGCAGGGATTGGCAACGCCCTTGCCGGCAATGTCCGGCGCCGAGCCATGCACGGCCTCGAAAATCGCCGCGCCGGATCCAATGTTGGAGCCCGGCGCAAGGCCAAGTCCCCCGACAAGACCCGCGCAGAGATCCGACAGGATGTCTCCGAACAAATTAGTCGTGACAATGACGTCGAATTGCTCCGGCCGCATCACCAACTGCATGCACGCATTGTCCACGATCAGTTCGTTGCACTCGATTTCCGGAAATCCCTTCGCGACTTCGCGCGCGACGCCTAGGAACAGGCCCGAAGTCGTCTTCATGATGTTCGCCTTGTGGACGACCGTGACCTTCTTGCGACCCTTGCGTCGAGCCAGCTCGAATGCGTAGCGCACGATGCGCTCGGAGCCACGCCGCGTGATGCGGATGATCGACTGGGCCGTTTCCCCGTCCGCCGAGACCGTCTGTCCCTCGCTGAGGTAGGCGCCCTCGGTGTTCTCGCGAACCGTGAGGATATCGATGCCGCTGAAGCGCGCCTTGGTATTCGGAAAGCTGATCGCGGGGCGCACGTTGGCATAAAGGTCGAAGCGGCGGCGCAGCTCCACGTTGAGCGAGGAAAACCCGCCGCCGATCGGCGTGGTCAGGGGACCCTTCAGAGCAACACCATAGGACCCGATGGCGTCCAGCGTCGCCTGGGGCAGGAGTTCACCATGGGCCTCCATCGCCGCCATGCCCGCCTCGACAAAACGGTAGTCCAGGCCGCAACGCAGGCTGTCCAAAACGCGAAGCGTCGCCAGCATGATCTCTGGACCGATGCCGTCGCCGCGGATCACCGCAACGGTTCTGCTCATTTTCACGTGTACTCCGGACGCAACGGGCGCCTGCACAACCGCCAATTATCCTGCAAGCGGCTTCACTTGCTCAACCTCGGCATGCACGTGTTTACGCGTTGGCGAGGCTGCGCCACACTTGCAGCCGATTTCCGCCCCGGGGTCCGTAAGCCCGTGCTCATCATTGGATTGGCCAGCCTGCTGCTGGCCTGCATTCTCGTGGCAGTCCTGTTGCGCTGGCGCTATCGCATCATCTTGCTGCGTGCACTTCACACCCTCGCCGACGAGCAGGAGGCGGCGCTGCGCAAACTGCGCGACGCCCTCGCCGTGGCGCACGCCGAAATCGCGCAGTTGACCACGCATGACGACACGGACCGGGACGCGCCGGTATTCGCCGAGGCGATGCGTGAACAACTGGAGCACCGCCTTTGGCTGCGGGATCACGCAGCGAAGGCACCGCTCGGCGAATTGAGCGCGGCACGCGATGCGTGGCGACGCAGCCTGCGGAGCCTGGTGCGGGACTCCTCCGTGCTCGCGGAGGCGCAGCGATCCGTCCAACTTGCCCAATCGACGCTCACCCGCTGACCATGCCCAAGCCCCTCGTCCTCGCGTCCACCTCTGTCTATCGCGCTTCGCTGCTGCGGCGGATCGCAACAGATTTCATCCAGGAGGCGCCTGAGTGCGACGAGCGTCCGCTCGCCGGTGAAGGAGTGGCTGTGCAGGCCAGGCGACTCGCGGCAACCAAGGCATCCAGCGTCGCGTCGCGTCACGCCGATGCACTGGTACTCGGCTCCGACCAGTTGGCCGCGCTCGATGGCCATCCGGTTGGCAAGCCCGGTTCGCACGCGGCTGCCGTTGATCAGCTCCGTGCTGCAAGCGGACGCACCCTTGAATTCCATACCGCCTGGTGCCTCGTCGATGCCGCCAGCGGAAGGCGGTGGAGCGGCTGCGACCTGACTCGGGTCCGATTCCGGGGCCTCGACGACGCGTGCATCGAGCGCTACCTGTCGCGGGAAAAGCCCTATGACTGCGCGGGCAGTTTCAAGAGCGAAGGACTCGGCATTGCACTGTTTGAGCAGATCGAGAGCACCGACCCCACCGCACTCATCGGCCTGCCGCTGATCGCCGTCGCTGCGTCACTGCGCGATGCCGGGATGCCCGTGCCCTGAACCGCCCTCGCGCCCGCGACGCCGGAAGGCCCGGACCCGCCGTCTCCCGGCACCGTCCTCGCGGCAACACCCACTTGGCTAGACTCGCCAACCAGCGACCCACCTGACTGCCACCATGCCCGAGGCCACCCTCGCACGTATCGACGCCACGCAGCAGCGCCTAGCGCACGCGCTTGCGCAGGTGAACCAACTGCTGCTCGGCAAGACCCACGTCGTGCGACTCAGCTTCGCTTGCCTGCTGGCCGGTGGCCACTTGCTTCTCGAGGACATCCCGGGGGTCGGCAAGACAACGCTCGCGCATGCGCTGGCCCGTGCCTGCGGGCTGGCCTTCCAGCGCGTCCAGTTCACCAGTGACCTCACCCCCACCGACATCATCGGAGTCGGCATCTACGAGCGCGAACTGGGGCACTTCCGCTTCCATCCAGGACCGTTGTTCACGGAACTGCTGCTGGCCGACGAGATCAACCGTGGAACGCCCAAGGTGCAGAGCGCGTTGCTCGAGGCCATGGCGGAAGGACAGGTCAGCACGGAGGGTGAATCGCGCCCCCTGTCCCCGGTATTCACGGTCATCGCGACGCAGAATCCACTGGACATGGCCGGGACCCATCCGCTCCCCGACTCACAGCTCGATCGGTTTCTGATGCGGCTCAGCCTGGGATATCCCGACGAAGCCGCCGAACGGGCGCTGCTTTCGGGCGTCGACCGCCGCGAGATGCTGCGCGAACTGACGTTTCAACTCACGCCAGCGGATCTCGTTGACCTGCGAAGGCGCGCGCGCACCGTCGACACGAGCGCTGCGGTCCTCGATTACGTCCAGGAGCTCCTGGGCGCGACCCGAGCCCATGCGCAGATCCGGGTGGGCCTTTCCCCTCGAGCCGGCCTCGCTCTGCTTGCGGCTGCAAGGGCCTGGGCCATGCTGGCCGGTCGCAGTTACGTGATGCCCGAGGACGTGCAGGCCGTTTTCCCTGCCGTCGCCGCGCATCGCATCCAGGTCCAGCACGGTGCCAACGGCGAAGTCCTTGCCGCGAAGCTGCTGGCCGAGGTTAGCGTTCGGGCATGATCCCGGAGCAGCGTGCGCGAAACGTAGCCGCAGCCATGCATGCCCGCCTGCTGCGCCGCCATCCCGGATTGCGCAGCGGGCAGGCCAGCGAATCCCTGCCCATCACCCTCGGGCAGCGCCGCATCTACGTCCTGCCGAGTGGCTTTGGGGTGGGATTCGGCAGCGTGATGCTGCTGATGCTGCTGGGCGCGCTCAACTACAACAACAATGCCGCGCTGTTGCTCACGTGCGTCCTTGGCGCCGCCAGCGCGCAGAGCATGTACGGTGCCTTTCGCAGCCTTCACGGTCTGCGCCTTGAATCGGTCAAGCCCGACCTGGCCACCGCGGGAGGCCCGGTGCGCGTCGTGATGGGTTTCAAGGCGAGTCTCCGGCCGCGCGGCCCGCTGCGGCTCGTGGTCGCCGGAACGAGCCATCCATTCGCGCTCGATCGCGAAGCGCGTGCCACGGTTTCCGTCACGCTCCACGCGCAGCGCCGCGGCTGGATGCAACTTCCCGCCCTGAAGCTGGAAAGCACGTGGCCCTTCGGACTTTTCCGCGCCTGGAGCTGGGTGCACCCTGACACGATCGCGCTCATCTATCCGGTCGCCGAGGACGGCGGCCCGCCGCCTGGTCGTGCCGGCATCGACGCCCAACCGGTGCCGTTGAGCCGGGAAAGTGGAGAGGAATACGCCGGCCTGCGCGATTACCAGCCTGGCGATCCTCCTCGCCGCATCGCATGGCACGCCAGCGCGCGCAGCGACACGCTGCTGTTCCGCCTGCATGAATCGCCACCCGCGCAGACACAGTGGACGCTGCGATGGGATGAATTGCGCGAGCTGGACCCTGAGCGCCGCATCATGCGACTGGCACGCTGGGTGGATGAAGCCCATCGGGATGGCCGCGCATGGATGCTCGAGCTGCCCCAGCAGACCTTGGGCCCCGACCGCGGAAGCGCGCACTTCCACGCCTGCATGACCGCCTTGGCGATCTTGCCGTGACGGCACGCGCCAAGCCGCATCCCGATCGGCGGGCCTATGCCCTTCTGATCATCAGCGCCGCGGTGACCCTGGCGCTGCATGCGCCGCACCTGCCACTGTGGCTGCCAGTGCCAGCAGCCTTGCTGCTGGCTTTGTGCTGGAAGTTCCGGCGTCGCGGCCGGCGATTCCCCGTGCTTGCGCGATACGCGCTGGTCCTGGCGCTCCCGCTGGGCGTCGTGGCCAGCTACGGGACTATTTTCGGGCGCCTGCCCGGCGCTGCCTTGGCGGTCGGATTGCTGACCCTGAAGCTGACCGAGACCGAGACGCTGCGCGATGCGCGAATCGTGATCGCCACATCCGCCTTCGTCTTGATGAGCGCCTTGCTTTTTGGTCAGTCGCTGCTGCAGACGGCCCTGGTCTGCGTCGCCCTGTGGCCGTTGCTGACCGCAGCGATGTCCCTCGAACCGGCGGCGGGTCCCACTCGTGAGCTGATGCGCGGTTCCGCCTCGCGCCTGATCCTCGCGCTACCGATCGCGCTGGTCGCGTTTGTCCTGATCCCGCGCCTCGCTGCCCCCCTCTGGGGGGCACCGGGCATGCAGGTCGCACGGACAGGCATCAGCGCGCGCATGACCCCTGGCGCCATTGGCCAACTGCTGATCGACGACCGACCCGCTTTCCGGGTCGGGTTCCGGGGACCCATACCCGCGCGCCCGCTGCGTTACTTCCGTGCCGTGGTGCTATGGCATTTTGACGGCCGCAGCTGGACTCCCGGCCATGCGGCATTGCCCCTGGAACGCCTGATCATCCGAGATCGCCCATCGCGCTACACCGTGACGCTGGATGCGACGCGACAAACGCTCCTGCCTGCGCTGGACGTCCCCGTGGCCACCGCACCCGGCACGCTTTCGACGGCGGCCCGCACCCTGCTGGCCATGCGGCCAGTCGACCACACCCTGCGCTACACGCTGGAGTCGGCCACCGGCTACGCACTGTCGCCGCAGTTGGTTCCCGCCGAGCGCAGGCTTGGGCTGCAACTGCCTTCCGACGCCGATCCGCGCGCACGCGCGCTGGCAGCACAGTGGCGAGCCCGGTATGGGACGGACGCCCGGGCCATCGTCGCGGCGGCGCTTCGCATGTTCCATTACGGGGGCTTCCGCTACACGCTGGCGCCACCCCCATTGGGCCGCCAGCAGGTCGACGATTTCCTGTTCCGGACCCGCGCTGGGTTTTGCGAGCACTATGCCTCGGCCTTTGTATTCCTGATGCGGGCAGCCGGGGTGCCGGCGCGGGTGGTGGCTGGGTACCAGGGCGGCTACGCGAACCGCACCGCCGGCTACCTGCTCGTGCGCCAGTCCGATGCCCACGCGTGGGCGGAAGTCTGGATTCCGGGCGACGGATGGATGCGCGTCGATCCAACCGCGGCAGTCAGCCCTGACCGGATCAGCCTCGGCGCCACCGCTGCGGCGCAGACTGCGGGCGCACCCTGGTTCCTTTCCGGATGGTGGATCGGGTTTCGCAACCGGATCGACGTGGTCAACCGGCTGTGGGACCAGGCCGTCGTCGGCTTTGACGCATTGCGACAGCACGCGCTCCTGACGCAATTCGGTCTGGACCCATCGCGCTGGCAGTCGGTGGCGCTCGCCCTCGGCGGCGCACTGGGCATGGCGCTTGCCGTGGGCCTCGCACTTGCGCTGCGCGAACCCGGAAAGCGAGGTGATGCATTGGCAACAGGGTTCCAGCAGCTGGAGCGCCGGTTGACCCGCGCCGGCTGCGTTCGGCGCCCCGGCGAGGCGCCTGTGGCTTATCTGCGACGAGCCGCCTCATCCCTCCTTCCCCCGGCCGCCACCACCTTGCTAACGTTGGCGGGCCGGTTTGCGCAACTGCGTTACGGTGGCACGCAGCCTCCACCTCCCTTAGCCGTCCGTGACTGGGTGAGAAGGGCGAGGGATTTCCGGCCCTGAAGTGTGGTCGAATGGGCTGCGTTGGAGTCGAACCGCATCACGAGGTCATCATGAACACCCGTGTCCTGAATCCTCTGGTCATCGCACTGGGCACCGTGCTGTTGGCTTCCTGCGCGACGGTGCCCAAGGAACTCGCGGGGACTTACGCGGAAATCACCCCGCAGCAGGCCAGCAGCGGGAATGTTTCCGGCTCCTCGGTACGCTGGGGTGGCCAGATCATCCAAACCGAACCCGGCCCCCACGACACCTGCATCTATGTGCTTGGCAAACCGCTGGCCAGTGATGACGCGCGGCCCGAAATGTCCCGCGATTCCACCGGCCGCTTCGTCGCCTGCAAGGAAGGTTTCTACGACCCTGAGGTTTACGCCAAAGGCCGGGAAGTGACGGTGACCGGCGTATTGCAGGGCGTCGTGACCCACAAGGTCGGCGATTACGAGTATCCCTACCCGCGCGTCAACGCGGCCGCCATTCACCTTTGGCCGATCCCCGTGGTCTACAACCGCGCCTACAACGCCTGGAACGATCCGTTCTGGGGGCCGGGCTGGGGGGCATGGGGACCTTGGGGCTATGACCCATTCTGGTACGCGCCGCCAGTGATCGTCGTGCGGCCGCCACCCCCGCCTCCTCCACCGCCGCCGCCGAAGGGCTGAGCCCGCTGCAAGCCGTCAGGCCGCGCGTTTCGACCCGCGGCCTGATTGCCCGGGCGTCTCAGGCATCCGGTCCTTGGGCCCGCCGGTGACGGTACTCGACCAGCAGGTTGTAGCTCGCCACCAGTGCCGGGAAGGCATTGGAGAGGATGCCGACGGAGTCGTTCTTGCCAAAGACGAAGTAGCTCAGCGTCATGAGGCTGCCGATGATGGACATCCACCAGAATGCGACCGGCATGTGCACGCGTCGTGCCTGGCGGGTTGCATACATCTGCACGAACCATCGACCGGCGAAGAGAATCGTGCCGCCGTAGCCGACCAGTTTCCAGGGCGTGATGATCCACAGGCCGATGTGAAACAGCGTCTGGTTCATCGTCATCACCCCGCCAAAATGCGGATTGTCGCACCGCCGGCGGACAACGAATGCACGCCCCGATGCGCCACGGCTTGCAGTTGTATTAGAAAAGCATGAACAATCGGCGCATGACCGAGACCGTCTGCGACGTACTGGTGGTGGGCGCTGGCCCGGCGGGCGCAAGCGCGGCGCGCCAAGCAGCGCAGGCCGGCGCGAGCGTTCTGTGCGTCGATCGGCGCCATCGCGTGGGCGAACCCGTGCAATGCGCTGAATTCGTGCCGTTGCCGATGCTGCCCTACACGCGCGGTCGCGGCGTGTTGCAACAGGCCATCCGGGGAATGCACACGTTGCTGCCATCCGGACAGGGTCACCAGAGCCCGTTTCCGGGCTTGATGATCGACCGAGGCGCCTTTGATCGTGCCCTGGCCGCGCGCGCCGTGGAAGCCGGCGCGGCCCTTTGGACCGGCGCGCATTTTCAGTCGTGGGACGGCACCTGCGCTGGCATCTGGCGCGATGGCACCCTGCACCGGATCCGATCCCGGCTGCTGATTGGCGCCGACGGACCGCACAGTGACGCGGCGAGGCTGCTGGGCGCACCGCCACAACCCTGCGTCCAGACGCGCCAGTACACCGTTCCATTGGCCAAGGACTACCCGGACACCGACATCTTTCTCGCCGACGATTATCCGGGCGGCTATGGCTGGCTGTTCCCCAAGGGCCGCGTGGCCAATCTCGGCGTCGGCGCCGATCGCGCGCTGGCGCGGGATTTGAAGGCACCTCTCGCCGCGCTGCACCAGTCCATGCTGGACCGCGGAATCGTGCGATCGGAAATCCTGGCGCGCACCGGCGGTGCCATCCCGGTCGGCGGCCTGCGAAAGCTCGTCTGGCGCAACGCCGTGCTGGTCGGCGATGCCGCGGGGCTGACGCACCCGATCACTGGCGCAGGGATCGCGGCCGCGGTCCTGAGCGGCGAGTGCGCAGGCAACGCGACCGCGGACTGGTTGGGTGGGCGCACGAACGCACTCGCCGACTATGCGGAGGAAATGCACGAACAGTTCGGCCCCAGCCTGGCGCGCGCCTTGTCCCGCCGCGCGGCGCTGAAATCCATCTGGCATACGCCCCGCGCGCGCGAGGACAGCGTGATGCGCAGTGGGTGGATTGCCTTTGACGACTACTTCAAGGCGCCGCTAGCCGCCGTGGACGCATGATGGGACCGGTCACGAAACAGGCCATCTTCCTCGGTGGCGAGCTCTATCGCTTCGGCGGCTTTCGCGGCAATCATCCCCTGGCCATTCCGCGCGTCGCGGCCGTGCTCGACCTGTGCCACGCGCTGGGATGGCTCCCGGAAAGCGAGCGCCTCGACTGCCCGGAAGCCGATCATGAACAGCTCTGCATGTTCCATGACGCCGCCTACGTCGAGGCACTTCGGCGTGCCGATTCGGCCGGCCATGTCTCGGCTGATGACCGTGCCCGCTACCATATCGGCACGTTTGAAAACCCGGTCGCGCCGGGAAGCTACCTGCGGGCGGCGTGTGCGGTCGGTGGCTCGATTCTCGCGGCGGACCTGGCCATGCAAGGCCGGCTGCCGTTCCACCCGGCCGGCGGCATGCACCACGGACGGCGGGATCGCGCCAGCGGATTCTGCCTGTTCAACGACCCGGTGTTCGCACTGAGGCGCTTGGCTGAGCATGGACTGGATCGCATCGCCTACGTCGACTTCGACGCCCATCACGGCGACGGCGTCCAGGATGCAGTCGCCGCCGACGCAAGAATGCACACGCTGTCGATCCATGAAGCCGGGCGCTGGCCTCATACGGGCGCCGCGGACGATGCCAGCACGGGCCGCGCGGTGAACTTGCCGGTGCCGCCGGGTTGCAGCGACGGCGAGTACCGCGTCCTGGTCGACGAGGTCGTCCTGCCCTGGCTGGACATGATTCGACCCGACGCGGTGGTGGTGGTTTGTGGCACGGACGCGCTGGATGGCGACCCACTCTCGGCCATGGAGGTGAGCAATGGCGCCTGGTGGGGCGCGGTGGCCGCCGTCGTTGCCCGGGTACCGCATGCCGTGGTGCTCGGTGGCGGCGGCTACAACCCTTGGACCCTGGCGCGCGGTTGGAGCGGGCTCTGGGGACAGCTCAGCGGACGCTCCCACGAAGGCCCCCTGAACGGCCCTGCCCGCGCCGTGTTGCAGGGACTCCACTGTGATCTAATCGACGACGACGAGGTGCGCCAGGAATGGATCAGCACACTGAACGACCGCCACGGTGCGGAGACCATCCGGGACCCGGTGAGGATGCTGGCCCGGGATGCACGCCAGGCGCTGGCGCGGCGACATCGGCAATTGAGCCTATTGGAGACCCCATGAACTGGCACGACTCCCTCATGGCGATCGAGGCGCTCGAGGACGCCGAATTCGACCTCGAACTCGTCACCCGCATGCAGAAGGCAAGCGCATCGACCCGTGCCCGGCCCGTGCGGTTTTCGACGCCGACGTTCAAGGACTATGACGGCGGCGAGCTAAAGGGCTGCGCGAAAAACAGTTTCCCGGCTTTTTCCATCACCGGCGGCGCCTGTGGCCTGGACTGTGACCACTGCCAGGCCAAGATCCTCGAGCCGATGATTTCCGCGACATCCCCCGAAATCCTCGATGCCAAGGTCCGCACGCTGGTGCACACGCAAGATCTGGGCGGCTTCCTCCTGTCTGGCGGCTCCAACCGGCGGAATGTCATCCGCTACGAACGCTATTACCCGGTCATCGAGCGGCTGAAGCGCGAGTTTCCGCACCTTCGGATCGCCATTCACACCGCATTGACCGATGAGCGGGGTGCACGCGCCATGGAGGCAGCGGGCGTCGATACGGCCATGATGGACGTCATCGGCAGCGACGACACGATCCGGGAGGTCTACCACCTCGACCGCCCGGTTGCGGATTTCGAGGCGACCCTGGCCGCGCTCTGCGCAACCCGCATGCAGGTGACGCCGCATATCGTCATCGGGCTGCACTATGGCCGCCTGCGCGGAGAGACCGCGGCACTGGAAATCATCGGCCGCCACAAGGTGTCGTCACTGGTCCTCGTGGTGGTCATGCCGTTTTATGCAAGACCGGGCACCTTCGTGATCCCGGAAACGCGGGACGTGGGCGAGATCTTTCTCACGGCCCGCACTCTGCTTCCGGACCGCGAAGTACTCCTGGGCTGCGCGCGACCCGCTGGCCTGCACAAGCAAGTCACCGATGCCTACGCCGTGATGGCGGGTCTGGATGGCATTGCATTCCCGGCCGAAGGCGCCGTGCAGGTTGCCCGCACCATTGGCCGGCCATTCGAACAGCAGCATGCCTGTTGCTCCATCAAGTTGGGCCGTCGTCAGGATGGCGATGCCAAGGGCGCCTATCCCGTCCGCGCCGACGCCACCGATCCAACCTCCGCCCCCCTATTTTCCGGAGCACGCGCATGAGCTGCCTGAAGCTAACCGAGACTGCAAGCAACGCCGCGGCCAGCCACGGCGCCGACTTCAATCCATTCGAGGCCATGCAGCCGCGCGCGCCTTCGCCCACGCCCACCGAACTCCGCAATGGGGCGCGGGTCAAGCGCGACGACGTGGCACCGCAGGGCGTGTACCTGCCCAACAACAACGTCCTGACGCCGCACATGCGCTCGCCAGACTACGTTCAATTGTCGACCGCGGCGGCCATGACACTGGGCATCATGCCTGGCCGCATGCATCGTTGCGAATGCACACGCTGTCTCAATTTGTTGCTGACCTACCCCGAGGGCTGCCGTGCCAACTGCGCCTACTGCGGCTTGGCGCGCCACCGTGAGGCAGAGCGGGACTACGCCGACCGGAATTTCATCCGCGTCGACTGGCCGGCCGTGCCGATGGAACAAATCATCGAGATCGTCGCTCGAGATCCGATCAACAGTCCATTCCATCGCATGTGCATCTCGATGATCACGCACCCCCGATCGGATGACGACACGGTCCAGGTCTTGCGCGCGTGGACCCGCCGTATTGATCCATCAGCGATTCCCGTATCCATCCTCTCCAATCCGACCACCATGACCCGCGACGACGTGGTCAGGCTCAAGGATCTCGGCGCCGATATCTTCACCGTGGCACTCGATGCCGCCACGCCGGAAATATTCGACCGGACCCGCGGCAAGGGCGTGCAATCGCCGCACAAGTGGTCAAAGTACTGGGAGATCCTGATGCATGCGCGGGACGTGTTCGGTCCCCAGAAATTCGGGGCCCACATCATCGTCGGCATGGGTGAGACGGAGCACGACGTTCTTGCGCTGGTCCAGAAGCTGGTGGATCTCGGGGGGCACAGCCACATGTTCTGCTTTTTTCCCGAAAAGGGTTCATTGATGGACCACCTGCCGGCCACGCCACGCGACCAATGGCGACGCGTTCAACTGGCGCGCTACCTGATCGACTACGCAGGCGTGCGGGTCGATCAGATGCGATTCGACGAGGTGGGACGCGTCATTGACTATGGGATGGCCCGATCGGACCTGGACCGCATCATCGCCGAGGGCATCGCCTTTCGTACCTCCGGCTGTCCCGGCAAGTTCCGGGATGATCTCTCCGCATGCGATCGCCCCTATGGCGATTCACCGCCCAGCAACATTGCCAGCTTCCCGTTCCAGCCCAACGGGAACGACCTGCGCAAGATTCGCCGCCAGTTGGGTATCCCGGTGGTCCGCGAGGACTCATGAACGCGCAGGTGCAGGTGCTCGACGCCGGGCTGCTTGATGGTCGAGCGAACATCGCGCTCGATCAGGCGATGATCGACGCCCATCAATCCGGCCGGATCGGCGACGGTCTCCGCTTCATCCACTTCCGCCCCACCGCGCTGGTCGGCCGGCACCAGGACCTGCGCGCCGAGATCGACCTGGATCATTGCCGCGCCAACGGTATCGGCGTCGGACGCCGAATTACGGGGGGGGGCGCGATTTTCCTGGACGAAGGTCAGTTGGGCTGGGCGCTGGCGCTGTCCCGCGATACCCTTGGCGCTTGCTCGTTGGGCGAAGTCGCTGCACGCATTTGCAACGCCGCTGCAGACGGACTTTCGCGACTCGGCGTGGCGGCACGCTTCCGGCCGCGCAACGACATTGAAGTCGACGGCCGCAAGATCAGCGGGACCGGCGGCTTCCATGACGGCAACACGCTCTTCTATCAGGGAACGGTCCTGGTTGAACTGGATCCTGCGCGTCTCCTCGGCGCGCTTCGCGTCCCGCGCGCCAAACTGGAAAGGCGCCAACTGGACTCTGCCGCGCAGCGGGTGGTGTGCCTGCGGCAACTCCTCGGCGATGCGACGCCAAGCATTGCCGCCGTGGAAGACGCCTTGCTAGCCGGCTTCAGGGAAGGCTTGGGCCTCGACTTCGTGCGCCGTTCGCTACCGGAAGGTCTCCTGGCTGACGCCAGGCGCATCGAGCGTGAATGGATCGGCAGCGATGCCTTCGTCGCGGAGATCGATGGCTTGACCGAAGCAGGCGGCGTGACCGCTGGCACGCACCAAGGCGCCGGTGGCCGCATCACCGCGTACCTGCGAAGGGAGGGGATCGGTGGCGCGCG
This sequence comes from Pseudomonadota bacterium, assembly GCA_021795435.1. Classification (GTDB taxonomy): domain Bacteria; phylum Pseudomonadota; class Gammaproteobacteria; order Xanthomonadales; family Rhodanobacteraceae; genus Metallibacterium. The sequence goes on along the minus strand of JAJYPJ010000022.1, from coordinate 875 downwards.
CATTGGTCAGGTTTTACTGACCGGCGATTTCTTTGTCGCCCCGCCGCGCCTCGTCCTGGACCTCGAGGCCCATCTGCGCAATACGCCCCTCTCGGACCTGCGCAGCAATGTGGCGCACTTTTTCAGCGGCCGCCCCATCGCGGCCATCTCGATCACCGCAGATGACTTCTGCGCGGCCATCGAGTCTGCCGCCGGAGGCAGTCCATCCGCCTGATGCGCGCATCGCCGGCATGACCGCCACCATCGCCACCTATCTGGTCATCCTCGGCGGTGCGATCGCCCTGTTGATGGGTAACCGGATCCGCATCGACCTGGCCGCCCTGCTCGTGATTCTTGCCCTCTCCCTCAGTGGCTTGTTGCCTGTGAGAGAGGCGCTTTCCGGCTTCTCCAGCGACGCCGCCCTGATCACCGCCGCGGTATTCGTGATTTCCGCTGGTCTAGCCGCAACCGGCGTCACCGACCGGATCGGATCGTGGATCGGCCGCTGGTCGGGGGCCAGCGAATGGCGGACGTTGCTCGTCGTGATGCCGGCAACCGCGCTTGTTGCCGCATTTACCCACCAGCTCATGGTCGTGGCGATGATGCTGCCGGTCTTGATGACGCTGGCGCGCACCCATCACCTCGCGGCATCCCGCCTGCTGATGCCCATGGCCTACGCCGCGTCCCTTGGCACCACGATGACCGTGCTGGGTGCGCCGGCGCTTCTCCTGACCGCCAGCCTGCTCCATCGATCGGGACTGCCGCGTCTTGGACTCTTCTCCATCGCGCCGCTCGGACTGGCGCTGACCATCCTGGGCACCCTCCTCGTGCTGGCGCTCCACAGGATACTGCCCAGACGGAGCGGCGGCGATCGGGATTCGGCCATGGAGGTCATC
>JAJYPJ010000078.1 GCA_021795435.1 Pseudomonadota bacterium | reverse complement strand
ACGTGGCCGGCGAAGTAGCACTGCTCGCCTGTTGGCATCACCAGCGCCGCGGCCATCGCCCCGTCAGGCGCCTCGACGGCATGGAAGCGCTCCACCGCCATCCCGAACGGATCGCCATCGGTCGGTGGATGCCAGCGTCGCAATCGCAATCGGCGAAGTAGCGGATGCACCAGCTTCGGGACCACGAGGGCATGCCACGCCAGCCAGATCAGCCACAGGCGGACGATCCATTGCAAGATCCAGCCGGCCAACGAAAGGACGTCCATGTTTGTTGCACTCCTGGTGACCGACTGATTGACGATGGGCCGACCATGATACGCGGGCCGGAAGACCTTTCGAGGGCAAGCCGCCGTACTCAGCGAATCCGCGAGGATCAAGAGCAGCAGCGTCCTCAAGGCCATCCCGATCCTTGGTGTTGGTCCTGCTGATGCTGAGTGGGGTGCGGCGGTGCAGTCGCTCGAGGTATCTCGGTGATGGTGTCCAAGGCGATGGCCATCGCGCATGCCATCGCGCATGCCGTGGCGCATGCGGGCGCAATGGGTCTGCATGCATCCACCCATGCCTGGATTGCGTATCAGGGTCTGTCCTGGGTCTTGGATCTGACGATGCCCTCAGTCATTCTCATCTATGGTGCAACTGGCGGCATTGGGTCCTGCCTGGCGCGGATGCTTGCCAGCGAAGGCCACCAACTCCATCTGGTGGCGAGAGACGCGAGCCGCCTTGGCGCCTTGGCGACCGAACTCGGTGCGCGCTGGACGGTCGCGGATGTTCTGGAACCTGATGCGTTCGCGCGTGTGTCGGATGAGGCGCCGCGCGCTTTGGATGGCCTGGTCTATGCCGTGGGCAGCATCAACTTGCGGCCGTTGGCGCGCCTCACGGCGACGGACTTGAGTCGGGACTTTCAGCTGAACGCAGCGGGCGCGGCGCTCGCGATCCAAGCCGCACTGCCGGCCTTGCGCGCAAGTGGCGCGGGCGCATCGGTGGTCCTGTTTTCGTCGGTTGCCGCTGGGCGAGGCTTCCCATTGCACGGCTCCCTTGGCATGGCCAAGGCAGCCGTCGACGGCCTGACCCGGTCGTTGGCTGCCGAACTGGCGCCGGCGATCCGTGTCAACGCGATCGCGCTTTCACTGACGGAGACGCCGTTGGCTGGAAACCTCCTATCGAACCCCAGAACGCGGGAGTCGATCTCGTCCATGCATCCACTCGGTCGACTGGGCCAACCCGAGGATGCAGCGCACTTCGCGACCTTCCTGCTTTCATCACGATCCAACTGGATCACGGGGCAAGTCATTGGCGTGGACGGAGGCCGCAGCGCCATTGCATCGCATTGAGGTGCGGGGGATGGCCAGAATGCGAAAAAAAGCCGACCTCCCGACCAAGCAATGCGCTGCATGCGCGCGGATCTTTGTCTGGAGAAAGAAGTGGGAGCGCGACTGGGCTAACGTCAAGTACTGCTCGCACCGTTGTCGGACGCGTGCCTGAGCAAGCTGCTGCAACGATCTCGATTTTTCCAGGGGCTACCACTGTCAATAGCGTTTGAACTCGGCTGTTTCTTGTGTAGATCGCGAAGTGCGCGGCTACGTGTTTCGATAACAGATTACGCACGCACCCTTTCGCTCCAGCGCACCTGCCAACGATTGGATGGAAAGGATGGCATGCTCCAAATCAACTTCCATCCATTGTGACGGTGCCGCGGTTACAACCCATTGGGCTCAATGTCCGTGCCATCACCAGAAGCCTCGCACCGTCGACGGCCATGGCGTGGGAGGAGCGGGGTGGTACGCGCCACCGCGTCGCCCCCCCACGGTCTTCCATTGGTTCAGGTCCCGTGCCGAGGCAGCAGGCTCAGGAATTCCTTGCGGAGCGACGCGTCGCCGAGGAAGGCTCCCCGCATGACGCTGTTCGTCATGCGCGTCTCGTCGTCCTTCACGCCCCGCCAGTGCATGCAGAAGTGGTCGGCTTCCATGATCACGGCGATACCGTCCGGTTGTAGCCTTTGCTCCAGCAAATTGGCAATCTGGCTGACCGCTTCTTCCTGGATTTGCGGGCGGCTCATCACCCAATCGACCAGCCGCGCGTACTTGGACAGTCCAATCAAGTTGGAGTTGGCATTGGGCAACACGCCGATCCAGACGCGTCCCATGATCGGACATAGGTGATGGGAACAGGCGCTGCGAACACGAATGGGACCAACGACCATGAGCTCGTTCAGGCGCTCCGCGTTCGGAAACTCGGTGACCGGCGGAGGAGGCTGGTAGCGTCCGGCAAACACCTCGCGCACGAACATCTTGGCGAGCCTGCGCGCCGTATCCTGCGTGTTGTGATCCTGATCCACGTCAATGACCAGCGAGCGCAGGAGCGCTTGCGCCTTGCTGGCCACCTCCTGCTCGATCGCCTCGAGTTCGCCGGGCTGAAGGAAGCCCGCGATATTGTCGTTGGCATGGAACCTCGCCCCTGCGGCCCGCAATCGATCGCCGATCCGCTGCGAAGCGGTAGCGGTCGCCCAATGCGAGATGGGTGAAACAGTGGGCTTGGGTGTGGACATGGGTCGGTCTCGATGGCGCGTTGCATTCAGCAGGCTGCTGGCGGACGTTAACGTCGCCGCAGGCGGGTACCAGACTCATACGCACGCTTGAGCGAATTGGATGCGGCCCTGCCGATCGCCGTCAAAGTTGATCCAGACGGGCCCGCAGGTCGCTAGCCCGGGCGCGAAGCAAACCAATTTGATCGGGCGCAAGACGATCGAGCTGTTGGTAGGCCATCGCGAGACGTGGGTTTTCTGCGAGTCGGCCCCGTTCACGAGTCAGGAAGTCCCAGTAGAGGGAGTTGAATGGGCAAGCGCGCTCCCCAGCACGCTCAGCTGGCCGATAGTGGCATCGGCCGCAGTAATCGCTCATCCGACGAATATAGGCTGCGGCCGACACGTAGGGCTTGGTCGCCAGCAGGCCGCCATCGGCGAATTGACTCATGCCGAGCGTGTTCGGGAGCTCGACCCACTCAAAGGCATCGATGTAAATGCCGAGGTACCACCGATGGACCTCCTGGGGGTCGATGCCGGCGAGCAATGCGAAATTGCCGATCAGCATGAGGCGCTGGATGTGGTGGGCGTGCGCATGTTCGAGGGATTGGCCGATGGCATGATGCAGGCAATTCATGCGCGTCGAACCGGTCCAGAACCACCCAGGCAATCGTCGTCGGTGGTCGAAGAAATTGACCTCGGCATACTCGGGCATGTACTCCCAGTAGACGCCGCGTACGTATTCCCGCCAACCAAGGATCTGCCGAACGAAACCCTCCACCGCTGGCAGTGGCGCAGTACCAGCCCGCCAACACGCGACAGCGTGGGCGATTACCTCCTGGGGCGACAGCATCTTGACGTTGAGAGCGAAGGACAGCCGGGAGTGGAACAACTGCGCTGCGCGAGTGCTCATTGCGTCCTGGTAATCACCGAACCACGGTATGCCATGGCGCATGAAGGATTCGAGCTGCAGAAGCGCTTCTGCACGGTTGATCGGCCAGCGGAAGTCTTCTGCATGAGGCTGGCCAAAAGTCCTGACGCCCGAGGCGACAATGCGCTCCCAAAGCGTCCGGTGGTCGTGCCTCGGCCTCGAATCCTCGGGCTCTTCCGGAACACCACGCCATGCCTTGCGGTTTTCGGCATCGAAATTCCAGCGCCCGCCGACCGGCCGTCCATTCGGTTCGACGAGGACTTCGTGCAACGTGCGCAGGTGCCGATAGTACGGCTCCATCATCCAGCGTGAGCGTGATGCGAAGAACTTTCCGGCATCAAGGCGACGCGTAATGAAGTGCTCGCTATCGACCATTCGTGCGGGAATTCGAAGGCCGCCAGCATAGTCGGCCAGTAGGCGATCCAACCGCCACTCGTCCGGTGCCTGGTATTCGAAAGCCGAGGCACCAAGATCAAGGATCAGTCGATCCAGATTGTCGGCAATGGCATGACGATTGGCTGCGTCATCAATGGCCAGATAGCAAACGCGATGCCCGGCAGTCTGAAGGTGATGGGCGAAGTTGCGCATTGCTGCGAAGATCGCGAGGACCTTCTGCGCATGATGCAGAACGTAATCCGTTTCTTGCCGAACCTCCATCATCACGTACACAACGTCCGGCTGGGTCACCGCAAACCAGCTGTGCCCAGGATTCAGTTGGTCGCCTAGCAGGAGGCGGATGATGGTCATGGCTTTTCGATCCTTCAAAGCGCGAGGCCCGTGCTGGTTCCCAGCCGATACCCACGGCGGCGTCGATGCGCAGCGATTGGCCCGGGTTGGTGCCCCCTCTGAACGAGAATTGCACTGCGCAATCCGGGAAGCTTGATGTCCACCGGACTCATACGGAGTCCAAGCACGCTTGGATGTAGGGGTATTGCTTCGAGGCGACCTGGCTCGCGGAGCGCCATGACACGGCGCGCCAGGTGCGCCGCGGGCATGGGGTTTCGCGGCGATCGGCGCCTATCGACTGGCGTGAATCCGCCATGGGGAGCTGCGCCGCGGCGAGCCAGTGGCAACCGAGGGTCTCTCGACAGCACCTAGCACTCGACGAGGACATGCACGCTGCCTCTGCCGGCCAAGTGCTTCAGGCCTTGGGCTGCGCGCCGTGGAAGGCCGAGTCGAATGCCGAGGCTGGGTGCAGGTGGGGGCTTGTCAGCCAGATTCCCGCAATGCTGGATCGTCTATTTTGTGACCAGTGACGCCAGCAGATGCGGTCTCCCGGACTCGCAACCGTTGTGCAGCCGTACATTCCCCGAGCTGCGCCCCGCGGTGGAACTCCGCGGGAGTGGAAGGGCTCGCTTTTTAGTCAGCCCGGGTGAGTCGGATCAGGAACGACGCGCGCGCGCAGTCCTCGTTCGCCTGCGGCTAGGCGCACCTTTGTTGTAGTTCGCCAGATCCCGGCGGGCAAGGAATTTCATCGCGATGATGGTGCCGATCGCCAATCCGCAGATTGCGATAACTTGGATCAGACCTACGGTGAGTTCCGGGTTCACGAGCCCAATCATATACCTATGGATGCGGGTGTTGCAGCCGGCGGCTTCGGCAATGCAGCGTTTCAATGTCAGATCGGTTGGATGAGCTGCTCGCCGTCGTTGCGCGGCAGATTGACCACCTTTGACACGGGATACGCCTCGATGTCGAATGCTTCGGGTTTGAGCCAACGCTCTGCATCCGCCGCGGAAACCTCGAGCCAGGCCTCCCAGTCAACTGGCCCTAGCAACCTCGGTTGCCGGTCATGGATTTGCTGCAACTCTGGCTGTGCCGCACAGGTCAGAATCGTCGCGGTCTCGATCGCCGCGCCCTGGGGGTTTGACCAACGGTCCCACAGCCCCGCAAACATCGCCAGCGATCCGCCGCCCTGCGGTCGCAGGAAGTAAGGCTGCTTGCCACTGGGTTCCGCCCTCCATTCGTACCAGCCGAGCGCGGGGATCAGGCAACGCTGCTCGTGCTTCCAGGCATGGCGAAATGCGGGTTTGCCGGCTAGTCCCTCGACCCGCGCGTTGATGGTGGAATAGCCGATCCTGTTGTCCTTCGCCCAGGGCGGGATAAGGCCCCAGCGCGCGTCCCGGACGATCAGCTCCCCTTTCTCGAGCCGGATCACCGGCACCTGCTGGCTCGGCGCAATGTTGTAGCGATGCACTGCAGACAGCGGATTGCGTACCCGGTCGATCCATCCCGGCGGCCATTCGGTGCCGTCAGGCGCAGGCAAGCTCAGGGCGTATCGGCCACACATGGCGTCATCCTAGTGCAGGACCCGTGGGCTGGATGTCCTGCGCCGTCCTCCCGCCATTGAGTAGCGCCACGGTCCGCTATGGGTGGACTGTTTCCCTTGGCGACGTGGATCGCAATGTCAGCTTCCCGATTGGGCGAGGCCTGAAGCAGTGGCGCACTGACACAGCGCCCAATGTCAAATGAAATTCATGGCGCACCTGATGCCGTGGTCGTTGCGCCGAGCGCGCGCAGGCTCTCCAAAAGTATTCCTTCGCGCGCGCGCACTTCGGCCAACTGGGCCTCGCTGGCCTGCGCACGCGCTTCGGTTGCCTGCGCACGCAACGCGAACAGGGCCGTGCCTACCTCATGAGCGACATGCCCCAGCAATTCGCGCTCCTCGGCCGCATAGTGCTCACCCGGACGCGGGCCGACCAGCAATACGCCCAGCAGGCTGCCGCGTACGCGCAGCGGAAAGGCATGACCATCCCGGCCCAATTGGCTCGGGGTGTCATGCAGGTCGACCTCGGTGTCGTGCGTGCGCAGCTTGACGAGGGTCAGGTCATCGGCGTCCACCTGCGCCGGCAGGTCGTGGCTGCCGCGCTGGCGCACGCGGACATAGCCGTCCGTGGTGTGCTCGTACAGCGCCACCCAGGGCGTGCCGACGTGGAGGCGGATCTGGTCCACGGTCAGATCCAGCAGGCTCTGCGGCTGGGTGACGAAGGCGCATTCCCTGGCGAAGCCGCGCAGCGCGACCTCCTCGCGATACTGGCGCCGGAACACGAACCGCTCGACCGTGCTGTCG
>JAJYPJ010000021.1 GCA_021795435.1 Pseudomonadota bacterium | reverse complement strand
CGCGCGTACAGGTCCGTGTTGAGACCGGACAGCATGCCGTCGCGTGCAATGTCCGTGCACAGCACGTGGCGCGCGCCATGCGCCGCGTAGAACGCCACGCAATCCTCGAGGCGCGTGCCCTCGTCCCGCGTCCAGCCGGCACTGGCCAGGCGCCAGTCGTCGCCGATCGGCCGCGCATCGAGCGCCAGCACGAGGCAGCGGGAACCGAACGCGTCCAGCCATTCCGCCACCATGGCGGGCTCGCGAATGGCCAGGCTGCCCACGACGACCCGGGTGGCGCCGGCCTCGAGCAGCCGCTGCACGTCCTCGCGCGTGCGTACCCCGCCGCCCGCCTGGACCTTGAGGCCCGAGCGAGCGAGGTCGCCAACGAGGCCCAGCTGCGTGAACCCGCCGTCGCGGGCGCCGTCGAGGTCCACGACGTGCAGCCACGCGGCTCCGGCCTCGCGATAGCGCCGCGCCAGGGCCCGCGGGTTGTCCGCGTAGACCGTCTGCCGCGCATAGTCGCCCTGCCGCAGGCGGACCACGACGCCGTCGCGCAAATCGAGGGCCGGGAGGATGTCGAAGGTCATAAGTCGAGAAAGTTGGCCAGCAATCGGGCGCCCACTTCGCCGGATCGTTCCGGATGGAACTGCATGCCGCAGATGCGGTCTTTCCGAACCACGGCGCTGAACGCCTCGCCATGCCGGGCCGAGGCGATCGTGCAGGGTCCCACCGGCGCGGCAAAGCTGTGCACGAAGTAGGCGTGGGCGTTCACCGGAAGCGCGGCAAGCAGGGGGTCCTCGCGGAGGCACGCCACGGTATTCCAGCCCATGTGCGGGATGCGCAGGCCCGGGCCACCACGGAGGCGGGCCACGGTGCCCGGCAACAAGCCCAGGCACGTCGTGTCGCCTTCCTCGGAGCGTTCGAACAACAACTGCATGCCGAGGCAAACCCCGAGGATGGGCTGCGTGATGTTGCGGAGGACCTCGTCGAGACCGGTCTCGCGCAGGCGCCGCATGCCCGGCGCAGCCGCGCCAACGCCCGGCAGGATGACGTGCGTCGCCGCGCGGATGCGCCCGGCATCGCTGGTGAGTCCCGCGTCCACGCCCAGGCGGTTCAGCGCATAGCGCACCGAACTGATGTTCGTGCCGCCGGCATCGACCAGCACCACGTCCCGCGCGTTGCCGCTCACAGGCTGCCCTTGGTACTGGGCATGACCCGGCCCTCCCGCCGGATGCCGGCGCGCAGGGCGCGCGCCACCGCCTTGAAGCAGGCTTCCGCCATGTGGTGGGCATTGTCCCCCTGCACTTCCAGATGCAACGTCGCGCCGAGGGCCTCGGCCAGCGAACGGAAGAAGTGCGGGATCAGCTCCGTGGGGAGCTCGCCGACGCGCTCGCGCGGGAAGCGCCCCTGGAAGACGAAGACGGGGCGTCCCGAGAGGTCCAGCAGGACGCTGGCGCGCGATTCGTCCATGGGCAGGCGCACGCTCACCGCAGGCGGGGCTTCCACGGCCATCGCCACGGTTGATTCGCCGTACCGCGCCACGCCGCGGCGGTCGCCGAGCGCGCGACGCAGGGCCTCGCCCAGGGCGAGTGCGCAGTCTTCGACGGTGTGGTGTTCGTCGACGTGGAGGTCACCCGTGCACTCGAGCGCCATGGCGAAGCCGCCGTGTTTGCCGAGTTGCTCGAGCATGTGGTCGAAATAGCCCAGGCCGGTGCGGATGCGCGGTTCGGCCTCGGCGTCGAGATCGACCCGTACCCGGATCTGCGTCTCTCGTGTATGGCGGGCGACGTCCGCGGTGCGCGGCTGGTCGCAGAGCTGGCGCGCCACTTCGCTCCATGCCAGTCCGCCGGGACCCACCCGGATGCCGCGGACGCCGAGGTTGGCCGCCAACTGAAGGTCGGTTTCGCGGTCGCCGACGACGGCGGAGGCCACCCGGCTCCAGCTGTCGTCGGCCAGCAGGTGCCGCAACATGCCGACGCCGGGCTTGCGGGTATCGAGGCCTTCGCTCGCCAGGCTGCGATCGATGAGGATCTCGCGGAACCCGATGCCCTGCGAGGCGAGGATCTGCAGCAGCAGCTGCTGGGGTCCTTCGAAGTCGGCTTCCGGGAAGGCAGGCGTACCCAGCCCGTCCTGGTTGCTGACCATGACCAGTTCGTAACCCTCGGCGACGATGCGCTGCATCGCCGCGATCACGCCGGGCATCAGCTTCAGCTTCTCGTAGCGATCGACCTGCTCGTCGGCGGGTTCCTCGATCAAGCAGCCATCGCGGTCGACGAACAGGATGCGGCGCAGGGCGTTCATGTTGCCTCCGCCAGGCCGGCGAGAAGCGCCAGGGCGCGCTCGTTGTGCTCCGGCAGGCCGATGCTGAGCCGCAGGCAGCCGGCCAGGCCCCGATAGCGACCGATGTCGCGCAGCAGGACGTCGTGCGCGGCCAGGTGCGCGTAGGCGCGCGCGGCATCCCGATGCCGGAAGGCGATGAAGTTGGCGCGCGACGGCAGCACGCGGGTCACGCCCGGCGTCGCCTGGAGGCGGCCGGCCACGCGGTCCCGTTCGCGCACGATCGCGGCCACTTGCTCGGCCATGCGCGTCCTGCCTGCGGGCGACAGCGTCGCCAGCGCCGCCCTGATGCTGGGCGTCGGCAGCGGGTACGGCGGCATGATCCGGCGCAGCAAGGCAACGATCTCCGGCGAGGCCATGAGCACGCCGATGCGTGCGCCGGCCAGGGACCACGCCTTCGACAGCGTGCGCAGGATGGCGAGGTTCTCGTGCCGGCCGAGCAGGTCCGCGCAGCTCGGCGCCCCGGCGAACTCGATGTACGCCTCGTCGACCACCAGCAGCGCGCGGCCCGCCAGCGCCGTCGCCCAGCGGGCGATGAGCTCCCGCGGGACGAGGCCGCCGCTGGGATTGTTCGGCGAGCACACGTAGACCAGCTTCACCCCTTGCGCGGCCACAGCCTCCAGGGCGGTCGCATCCACCGCGAAATCCTCATCGAGCGGCACCTCGACCACGCGGGCCCCCTGGATGCGCGCGCACACCGCGTACATGCCGAAGGTCGGCGGCATGACGACCACCGCGTCCTCGCCGGCGCGGCAGAAGGCCCGGGTCAGCAGATCGATGGCCTCGTCGCTGCCGCGCCCGACCAGGATCAGGTCGCGGCCCACGCCGAACTGCGCGGCCAGCGCATCCACCAAGGCGGCAGGCTGCGGGTCCGGATAGCGGTTGAGCCCCAGTCCGCCGTCGTCGGCGGGTGGCCACGGCGATTCATTGGCATTGAGCAGGACCGCGGCGGCACCGGCCTCCATGCGCGCCGAGGAGTAGGGTTCCAGCGCGCGGATGTCTGGGCGCGCCAAGCCGAGGACGCTCACGGTGCGCCCGCCAGCGCCACCAGGCGCAGCGTCACCGCGCGGGCGTGCGCCTCGAGGCGTTCCGCGCGCGCCAGCACCACCGTGTCGGGCCCGATGCCGCGCAGGCCGTTGGCATCGAGTTCCTGCACCGTGATCTGCTTGAGGAAGCTGGCCACCGAGACGCCGCTCCAGGCGCGCGCGTGGCCATCCGTGGGCAGGACATGGTTGGTGCCGCTGCCATAATCGCCGACCGATTCGGGCGACCACGCCCCGAGGAAGACCGAACCGGCGCTGTGCACCTCGGGCAGCAGGGCCCGCGCCTCGCGGACCTGCAGGATCAGGTGTTCCGGCGCGTAATCATTGCTGAGCGCGATGGCCTCGGCGAGGTCGCGCACGCAGACCGCATGGCTGGCGCCGAGCGACTGTCGCGCCAGCGCCACGCGCGGCAGGTCCGCGCACTGCCGCTCGATTTCCTGCAGCGTGCGTTCGATCGTGGCGCGGTCCGGCGAAACCAGCAGCACCTGCGAATCCGCCCCATGCTCCGCCTGGGACAGGAGGTCGGCGGCGAGCAGGCGCGGATCGGCGGCGTCATCGGCAATGACCAGGACTTCCGAAGGACCCGCCGGCATGTCGATGGCGGGTCCGTCCGGCAGCGCCGCGACCTGCTGCTTCGCCTCGGTCACCCAGGGATTGCCCGGGCCGAAGAGCTTCTGGCAGCGCGGGACGCTGGCGGTACCGAGCGCCATCGCCGCGATGGCCTGGGCGCCGCCCAGCCGAAACACCCGCCGCACGCCGCACTGGCGAGCGGCATAGAGGATGGCTGCATCGCAGGCGCCGTCCGCACCCGGGGGCGTGCAGAGGACGACGTCGGGGCACCCGGCAAGCTGGGCCGGAATGGCCAGCATCAGGACCGTCGATGGCAGCGGCGCACTGCCGGCGGGCGCGTAAAGGCCGACGCGCTGGATGGGCCGGAGCACGCGCTCGCATTGCACACCGGGAGCGATCTCCACGCGCACCGCCTGGGGCGCCGTGGCCTCGTGGAAACGGCGGATGCGCTCGGCGGCGCGCGCCATGGCCGCCTTGAGCGTCCCATCCAACTGGGCCTCGGCGGCAGTGAATTCGGCGTCCGCCACTTCGAGGGCGCCGATTTCGATGCCATCGAATCGCCGCGTCAGCAGCCGCAAGGCATGGTCGCCGTCCGCGCGGACCTGCGCGATCAGGCGCTCGACACCCGCGCGGACATTGTTCGCGGCGTTCCGTGCGGGACGCTGGAGGACCCGGGCACGGGCAGCGGCATCGGCACGATTCCAGTCAACGATCTGCATGGCCTGCGGCTCAGTGGAGGACTTGTTCGACCGGCAGCACGAGGATGTGGCTTGCGCCGGCACCCTTGATGGCCTCGAGGTGCTGCCAGGTGATCGCGCCACGGCACAGGGCCTGCATGGCGACCTGGTCGGCCTGGCCCTCGACCGGTGTCAGCACCGGGGTGCTGCCGTCGGGCAACACCCGTCCGATGCGCTCCATCGCCGAGCGCGGCGCCTGCAGCATCAGCAGCTTGGTGTCGCGGACCTGGATCACGCCGTCGATCCGGCGAAGCAGCAACTCGACCAGCTCGCCACGCTCGTCCGCCGGCAGTTCCGACGGCGCGGCCAGCACGGCCTCGCTTTGCAGGAGGACCGCCGCCTCCCGCAATTGGTTGGCCGCCAGCGTCGCGCCGCTGGAGACGAGGTCGCAGATGAGATCGGCGGAGCCGAGCCGGGGCGCGATCTCCACCGATCCGGACAGCGTGACGACCCGCGCGTCCACTCCCTGCTCGGCCAGCCAGGCCGAGAGCAGCGCCGGATACGTGGTCGCGATGCGCAAGCCCTGCAGTTGCGCCGGCCCCTGCCACGCCATGTCCTGCGGGATCGCCAGGGCCAGCCGGCACTGGCCGAACCCGAGGGCCCGCAATTCGCGAAACGCCGGCTCCGCACCCGCGGCCTGCGACGCCCGCCGCTGCTCCTCGAGGATGTTGCGCCCGACGACGCCGATGTCGCAGACGCCTTCGGCGATCAGTCCCGGAATGTCGTCGTCGCGGACCAGCAGGAGGTCGACCGGCAAGGTTTCGCCGAAGCAGAACAGCTTGTCGCGGCTCTGCCGGAATCTAAGGCCGCACCCCGCCAACAGGGCCTGCGAGGCTTCGGCCAGGCGACCGGATTTCTGCACGGCGATGCGCAGGCGGTCGCGCGGTTTCATGCCGCCACCCGCCCGCCGCGGGCCCTGGGCCGGGCCTGCTGCGCCCGCGCCGCCGCGGCCACGTACCCGCCGCTTCCCTCGTTGAGCGAGCGCGCCACCCGGCCGATGGTGGTGATGCTGACGGCGGTGAGATCGTGGATTTCGCGATAGGGGCGGCCTTCCAGGAGATAGGGCACGACCGACCATCGATCGACCATCGCCTCCACCTCGGCCGGCGTGCACAGGTCCCGCAACAGCGCCCGCATCTCGGCAACCGTGCGCATGGACAGCAGCGCCCGGCAAAGGCCTTCCTCGGCCTGCGCCCGTGACTGCATGGGTTCGAGCGAACGCCGCTTCATCGCGACCTCATGTGCTAATGCGTTAGTACATTAGTCTACATGAGCGAAGGCGCGGGGCGCAATCGCGGTCGGATGGATCGAGCGGGAATGGGCGCAGGGGCGCGGCCGGTCCCGGGCACACGGCCGCGGCGGGTCGCCGTTCCGCACCGCGGGTCGGCCGGGTTCAGGCGCCGGAGCGGACCAGCGCCAGCATGCGCGCGATGTCGGCGTCCATGGCCCGGTCGCGGGGCATGAAAGCGACTTCCGCGCGGATGCGGGCCAGGATGTCGGCGACCGCCGTGCCGGGCCGGAATTCCGGAACCTCGGCCAGTGCGCGCATCAGCGCATGCACTTCCTGCTCGAATTGCGCGAACTGCGGATGGCCCGGTTCCGGGGCCCCGCCGATCTTCGCCGCCATCGCGCGCCAGTCACCGCGGCGCGCCAGTCGACGCGCGGCATTGAGCATGTCGCGCCGGTAGTCGAGCGCCTGCGCCGCCGTGTACAGCTCCAGGGCCAGCACCTGGCCCAGCGCTTCGCACATGCCCAGCACGTGGCGCGCTTCGTTCGCGCCCATCGAGACATGGTCCTCGGCATTGGCGCTGGTCGGGATGGAGTACACGCTGGCCGGGTGGGCCCGGCTGGCCAGGTCGTTGACCAGTGCCGCGGCGGTGTACTGCACGATCATGAAACCCGAGTCGGTGGCGTCCTCGTTGCCGATCAGGAACGCAGGCAGGCCATCGCTGGTCGCGGCGTCCACCAGCTTGGCGATTCGCCGTTCGCTGATCGACGCCAGCGCCGGGATGGCGGCCTTGAGGTAGCTCATCGCCAACGCGAGCGGCATGCCATGGAAATGGCCCGCCGAGACCACCTGGTCCTCGATCACCCGCGCATCGGCATGGTCCGGGAACAGCAAGGGGTTGTCCGTGACGGCATTGAGCTCGATCTCGACCACGCGCGCGGCCTGCGCGAGGGCGTCGCGCACGGCGCCATGCACCTGCGGGATGCAGCGCAGGCTGTAGGCGTCCTGCGGCTGGTGCTTCTTGCCGCCGCGGAAGGGCAGGAAGCGGGTGTAGAACGCCTCGCGGCCATGGCGCCGGTGCACCGGCACCCAGTCCCAGGCGAGATCGAAATGCAATGCCTGGTCCTCCGGATCACTCCAGGCCTCGGCCGTCCAGTTCGCGAATCGCGGCACCAGGTGATAGGGAATGTCGATCAGCGTCGATCCGGCCAGCAGCGAGCGCAGGTGCGCGGCGGTGGCCACCTGGCCCGGGTGCGGCCGCAGGGCGTGCACGTCTTCGCGGAACGCGCTGCCCCGGCCGGCGAATGCCTCCAGCGTCATGGCCGCGGCGAGATCGGCGGTGTCGGCCAGACGCTCGAGCTCGGCCAGCGCGAGGACCGCGCACGCCAGCATCTGGGCCGTGCCATTGTTCAGGGCCAGCCCTTCCTTGTAGGACAGCCGGACGGGCGCGAGGCCGGCCCGTTGCAGCGCCTCGGCACCCGGCAGGCGCTCGCCCGCGAAAAAGGCCTCGCCGCCACCCAGCAGCACGATGGCCAGGTGCGATAGCGGAGCCAGGTCTCCGCTGGCGCCCACGGATCCCAGTTGCGGCACCACCGGCACGATGCCGCGATTGAACATCGCCACCAGCGCCTCGAGCGTTTGCGCCCGGATGCCCGAGTGCCCGCGCAGCAGCGTGTTGATCCGGATGGCAAGCATTGCCCGGACGACCTCCGGCGCGAACGGCTCGCCCACGCACACCGCGTGCGTCACGATCAGGTTGCGCTGCAGTTCCTCGAGCAGGCTGCCTGCCGCCGCGTCCGTCGGCCCGCCCGGCAGTTCATCGCGTGCGCGGTGCGCGCCGAGGAGCTTGTCCGCATTGCTGCCGAAACCGGTGGTAACGCCATAGATGGGCTCGCCGCGGCGAACCTGGTCGGCGAGGAAATCAGCGCTGCGCCGGACACGGGCGATAGCGTCGGCATGCAGCCCCACCTGCGCTTCGCCGCGCGCCAGGAGCAGCAGGTCCGCGCGCGTCAGGCTCTGGCCATCTAGCACGATCGTGTTCATTCCGTTCCCTCAACCGCGCGGCGCGCGGGGCATGGCCGCTGCCTGTTCCAACTCGACGCGCAACGTCTTCACCAGATCCGCGCGCGCGACATCGAACTGCTCCTGCTTGCGCATGTCCTTGACGGCCACGACACCGCGCGCCATCTCGTCCGGCCCGAAGACGAGCACGAAGCGAATCCCGGCCCGGTCGGCATGCCGGAACTGGCGCGCGAGCTTGCCGGGCTCCATCACCACCTCGGTGGCGATGCCCGCGCTGCGCAGCTGCGTGGCAAGTTCCAGATACGTGGGCAACTGCAGCTCGTCCATCATCGTGACGAGGGCCTGCACCGTGCTGTTGGCGGGACCCAGCAACCCGGCCTCGCGCAGCTGCCAGAACAGGCGCGTGGCGCCGATCGAGATGCCGACGCCCGGCAGATGCGAGCGGCTGAAGCTGCTGGCGAGGTTGTCGTAGCGGCCACCCGAGCAGATCGAGCCGATCTGCGGATGCTCCAGCAGGTGCGTCTCGTAGACCGTGCCGGTGTAGTAGTCGAGGCCGCGCGCGATCGACAGGTTCAACGCGTAGTGGGTCTCCGGGACGCCGAAGGCCCGGATCAGGCCCAGCACTTCCCGCAATTCCGCCCTGCCCTGGTCGAAGAGCGAGCCGCTGCCCTCGATCGCCTCCAGCCGCTCCAGCGCGTCCGCGTGGCCCTGCGAACGCACTTCGACGAATCGCATGATGCGATCGGCGGCTTCCGCGGAAAGGCCGAACTGCGCGCCCGCCAACGTGGCGCGCACCGCGTCGCTGCCCCGCTTGTCGATCTTGTCCACCTCGCGCAGGACGAGCATCTGCTGGTCGTGCGGAACGCCCAGGCCGCTGAAGAACCCGCGCATCAGCTTGCGATTGTTGAGCTGGATTTGGAACGGACCGATGCCCAGCTCGCGAAAGACGCTGTAGATCACCGCCGGCATCTCGGCGTCATAGCGGACCGACAGCCCGTCCTTGCCGATCACGTCGATGTCGCACTGGTAGAACTCGCGGAAGCGGCCGCGCTGCGCGCGCTCGCCCCGGTAGACCCGTTGCATCTGGTAGCGGCGGAAGGGGAAGGCCAGTTCGTGTTCGTGCTCCGCGACATAGCGCGCGAGCGGCACCGTCAGGTCGAAACGCAAGGCCAGCTCGGGACGATCGCCCTGCTCGAGCGCGCCGGTCGACTGCACGAAGTAGACCTGCCGCTCGGTCTCGCCGCCCTGCTTGGTCAGCAGTACGTCGCTGAATTCAATGGCGGGCGTCTCGATCGGCAGGAAGCCATAGCGCTCGAAGTTGCGCCGGATCGTGTCCAGCATGTCCTGGAAGGCAATCTGCTCGTGCGGCAGCAGTTCCAGCACGCCGGGCATGGTGCGGGCGGGCGTTAGGTTCATCGAAGGATCCGTGGGTGCGGGCGTGGCCGCTCGCCAGTTTACCGGATCTGACCGCTCCAGCCTGCCTTGTATTGCGACCGCCCGCAGCGGACCTGTATCATGCGCGGTCTTCCGTCGGGGTGTAGCTCAGCCTGGTAGAGCGCTACTTTCGGGAGGTAGAAGTCGCAGGTTCGAATCCTGTCACCCCGACCATTCGATGCGGATCAACCCCGCGCTCGAAATCGAGGCCACTGCAGGCTCGCCTCGGCACCCATCCTTGGACGGTCGCGACGGGGCTCCGACGAGTCCGCCTCCTCGTGCGGGAGAGGCCAAATGGTCGCCCAGCGCGATCGTGGCGCCGAGCCCATTCCGCCAGGACGACGGGGCGCGCCAGGCAGGTCGCTGCCCACGTGCGGACCGCTCGAGCCCGCAGGGTCAGCAGGGCTAGAGCACACGAGGTTTATCGCACGGTGACGGCCAGATGGCTGACCACGCCCACGTAGGGGGTGCTGGGCAAGAGCTTCCATGCAACAACGCGTGCCATGACTGCGGCACGCTGCGCCGACGACAGCATTGGAGCCATTCGGTCCGCGCGCATCCGCGCTGATGCCAGGACTGCCTCGCTGTTCAAGATGTGCACGTCGCCATCCTGTCCCAGGCTGGCGATCCGATACCAGTAATACGCCTTCTCGAGATTGAGCGGCACGAGCACGCCCGCCTGGTAAAGATCTGCCAATTCGAGTTGAGCTGCCGATGCGCCTCGATGGGCGGGACGCCGGATCCAAGTGAGCGCGCGCGCCGTGCTCTGCGGAACGCCCCGGCCCTGCAGGTGCAGCGTCCCGAGTTGATCCTGCGCCATGGCAAGACCGCCCTCCGCCGCCTTGTGAATCCAGCCGATCGCGACCTGTCGACTCGCGGGATCGCGTGCCCTCGCCAGCATCGCATTTCCGTATTCATCTGCTGCAACCTGATTCCCCTGGCGCGCCGACCGGGCCAATGCGGCCAGCGACTCCGTCGGTGATGCCGGCTGCGTCGAACAGCCGCCCAACCCAGCCAGGATCCCGATGCCGACAGCCAGCAGCGCGCGGAAGCGAGGTCAACCCTGACGCGTCCATTGATGCTCCTACGCTAGGGAATCAGCGTCCCGACGACCCACCGATCCAGGGTCCAGATCCAACACCCATCGAACACCGACCGCGACCTTGCCGGCCGTCGCGTGCTGGTACCCGCCTCACAATTTGCGCAGTTGCCAGATGCTCACGAGCGTGCACAAGCCGAAAAAGACTGCCCCCAGCCACAGGAAAGGCCGATGCATGGCCGCAACGATGCTGGCCGCGGTCATCAGGAGCCCGATGACCAGCAACATCCAGAGCGTCGGTTGTCCCGTGGCACGCGCACGCTGCATGGCCAGATCGCGAGGCGAGACGCGAGGCAAATCGGTAGCTCGCCCATTGGCGCGGGGCAGCGATCGAACCGACAACGCGACAAGGGCGTAATAGGCCGCGATCCAAACGGGGACGGCGATGAGGTTCCAGCGCCATCCGTAGTGGACCTGAACTACCACGACACTGGACAGCATGATCGCGTAGTAAGCCTTGACCCTGCGCTCGATCCGCACGGCATCCCTGTCGGATACGAGATAGACCGTGCGCCCGAAGAGAACAAAAACACGCTGCCCATCCGCATCATGCCGAAAGAGCGAGGAAACAAAGCCGTCAAGATAGGCCACGTGGACAATCTCCCTTCGTCACACCCCGCGGCGCGCGATCCGCCCCCATCGCCAACGGCCAGTCGAGGTTCGCAGGAGCCTAGCACAGCCACCGGGCGTGCTCGGAGGCACATGGCAAGACACCCGATGCGGAGCTCTGGCCAAGCGCGGCTGCTCACCGATCCGGCTTCGCTCCTCCTCTTGGTCCAGGACGGACGTCGGAGCCCACGCCTGCGCAGCGCGCGTAGTCTGGCCAAGTGGACAGCCTACGGTCCGCGCATCCACGGGATCGACCAGAATGTAATAAGCTGGCTGCGCAGCTGGCGTCCGGACGCAACCGGGCCAGTGATCGCCAAAGGTTCGCCGCGCAAGCGAGCTGGATGCTGAAGCATGGGCCGCTGTCCAGGGAGGATGACGATGGACGATCACGGAACCAAAGCGGAGATCGCTGCGCGACCCGAGCGCGCCCATGAGCCCAGGCATCGCGCCGGTGCCCATGCAAATCCGCACCCCTGCCACGTCGGGCGAGTCCCGTACATGTGGCACGCCATCCGATCCCCAGCACCGCACACCACGGGAGTGGATCCATGCTGACCATTCGCAATCTCTGCAAGACCTACCCCAACGGCGTGCGCGCACTCACGGACGTCTCGCTCGACATTCCCAACGGGATGTTCGGCCTGCTGGGACCGAACGGAGCGGGCAAGTCCACGTTGATGCGCACGATCGCGACCCTACAGGAGCCTGATTCCGGAACCATCAGGCTCGGCGAGCTAGATGTTCTCGCGGACAAGATGACCACGCGGAGCCTGCTCGGCTACCTGCCGCAGGAATTCGGCGTCTACCCGAAAGTCAGCGCCGAGGCCATGCTGGATCACTTCGCCGTCCTCAAAGGCATTACGCATCGTGGCGAGCGGCGCGAGCTGGTTGCAGCATTGTTGCGCCAGGTCAATCTCTACGATGCCCGCAAGCGCAAGCTCGGTGGTTTCTCCGGTGGCATGCGCCAACGGTTCGGCGTCGCCCAGGCGTTGATCGGCAATCCGAAGCTCATCATCGTCGATGAGCCCACGGCGGGGCTCGACCCCGAAGAGCGGCAACGCTTCCTGAACCTGCTGGCCGAAATCGGCGAGCGCGTGGTCGTGATCCTGTCGACCCACATCGTGGAGGACGTCAGTGAGCTGTGCCCGCGCATGGCAATCATCGCCGAGGGCCGGGTGCGCCTCAGCGGCGAACCGCGCGAGACGATCCGCGCGCTCGAAGGACGCGTCTGGCGCCGGATCATCGACAAGGGTGCGCTCCATGAGTACCAGGAGCGCTTCACGGTCCTGTCCACGCGCCTCTCCGGTGGAGCCACCTTGATCCACGTGCTCGCCGACAGCCTGCCGGAGGCAGGCTTCGAACGCATCGCGCCCGATCTCGAGGATGTCTACTTCGGGCAACTGCATCAGGCCGCCACGGCGCGGGCCGCCTGACCATGTTCCGCGAAATCTTCCGGCTCGAACTGCGCCAGCAGCTGCGTAGCCCGTTGTTCTGGATGGTGGCGCTCATGTTCGCAGCGCTTGCTTTCGGCGCCACCTCGTCGAACACCGTGACGATCGGCGGCGGCATCGGCAACATCCACCGCAACGCGCCGTTCGTCGTCATCAACATGCTGACGATCTTTTCGGTCATCGGCCTGTTCCTGATTCCGATTTTCGTGGCCGGGGCGGCGTTGCGGGATTTCACGGCGAACACCGCCGACATGCTGTTCGCCACGCCGGTGACGCGCGGGGCCTACCTCGGAGGGCGCTTTGCCGCCGGCTGGCTCGCCAGCGTGATGGTGCTGCTTGCGGTGGCACTAGGCATGTGGACGGGCTCGCTGATGCCGTGGCTCGACACCGCCCGCCTGGGACCCACGCCCTGGGCTGCGTACGCGTGGGCCCTCGGCGTGATCGTTTTGCCCAACCTCTTTTTCCTGAGCGCGCTGCTTCTGCTTCTCGCGACGCTCACGCGATCCATGCTTGGCACCTATATCGGGGTCATCGGCTTCTTCGTTCTGCGCTTCGTCGCGAGCCTCGCCTTGGGCCGCGGCAACCTCGCCCATCAGCATGTCGCCGCGCTCAACGATCCATTCGGGGGCGTCGCGCTGCAGCTCGCCACGCGATACTGGACGGCTTCCGACCAGAACAGCCGCATCCCGGCCCTCACCGGCCTGCTGGCGGAGAATCGCCTGCTCTGGCTGGGCGTGGCCGTCGTGCTGCTCGTGGCCAGCGTCATGCTGTTCAAGCCGGACCGGGAGGGGATCCGCTGGTTCCGCCGCCACCGTGCGCCGGCCGAGGCCGCACCCGTGCGGCAGCCCGGCCCATCGCGGGTGCCGCCGATCGTGACGCTGCGGGACGGCTGGCAGAGCCGGCTTCTGCAATTCGGTGCCCTGGTGCGTTTCGATGCCGTCGCGGTGTTCGGCAGCACGACCTTCCTCGTGATCCTCCTCGCCGGACTCTTCGATCTGACTGGCTACCTGACCTTTTCCGGCCAGATCTTCGGCACGCCCATCTATCCCGTCACCGAAATCATGGCGGGCGGAATCACATCCAGCTACCAGTGGCTGCTGTGGATCATCCTCGGGTTCTACGCCGGGGAACTGGTCTGGCGCGACCGGACGATTCGTGTCCACGAGGTCATGGACGCACTACCGACCCCGGATTGGATTCCCCTGGTCGCGAAGCTGGCCGCCCTCGTGATCGTGATCGCGGTCTTTCTGCTCGCCGGCTCGTTGTACTGCATGGGCTACCAGCTGGCGCACGGCTTCCATGCGCTGCAGCCCCTGCTTTACCTGAAATTCTTCGGCCTGAACCTGCTGCAGTTCACCTGGTTCGCCCTGCTGGCGGTCGTGCTGCAGACGCTCGCGACGAACAAGTTCGCCGGATATGGCTTGACCGTCGCGTTCATGGTCGGACTGATCGCCCTCGGTCAGTTGCACTTCGCGGACAATCTGTACATCCCGGGCAGCGCGCCGTCGACCCCGTATTCGGCCATCAACGGGTTCGGGACCTTCTGGATCGGCAACCTGTGGTTCAACGCCTACTGGTTCTGCCTCGGCATCGCGCTCATGGTGCTGGCCGCCCTGTTCCGCGTGCGCGGGAATGCGGGCGCGTGGCGCGAGCGAAGCCGGATCGCCGTGCAGCGATTCAATGTCCCGTCACGGGCACTGATGGGGGCGGCGCTGCTGGCGTTCGTGGGGATCGGCGCCTTCCTGTTCCACAACACGCATGGGTTGTACCGCTATAGGACCCACGACGACCGGTTGCGCCTGGCTGCGAACTACGAAAAGGCCTACAAGAAGTACCAGTTCCTCGCCCAGCCGCGCATCACCACCGTCAACCTCAACGTCGCCATGTACCCGGCGCAGCGACGCGTCGACGTCCACGGCCAGTACACACTCGTCAACAAGCATCACCATCCGATCGATGAATTGCTGGTGCAGATGCCGGTGCCTTCCACGCGCGAGTTCCACTTCGCCCTGCACTTTCCGGCACATACGCCCGAAATTGCGAACGCGCGCCAAGGTTTCTATCTCTACAGACTGGCGAAGCCGCTGGCTGCAGGTGCTTCCATGACGTTCGCCTTCGACGAGCAGGCAGCCTACCCCGGCATTTCGAACGAGCCGACCGGCGAGCAGATCGTCCAGAACGGCACGTTCTTCACCAACCAGTTCTTCCCGCAATTCTGCTACGACACCGGCCGGCAGCTGACGGACAACAACCAGCGGCGTCGATATGGCCTGGCTCCCGCCCAACGCATGTTCGCACGCTCGGACAGGGCCGCTCGCGCGAACAACTACATCAGCTGTGATTCGGATTGGGTGACCTTCTCGGCCACGCTCTCGACGAGTGCCGACCAGATCGCTCTCGCGCCGGGGCACCTGGTCAAGAGTTGGACCGCGGGGGATCGTCGTTACTTCCACTACGCATTGCAGTCGCCGACCCTGAATTTCTTTTCCTTCCAGTCCTCGCGCTTCCGGATCGCCCGCGCCAACTGGCACGGCGTGTCGCTCGAGGTTTACTACGTCGGCCATCACGCTTACAACGTCAAGCGCGCGCTGGCCGCCATGGCGCATGCCCTGGCCTACTGCACGACACACTTCGGGCCTTACCAGTTCCGGCAACTGCGGATCGTGGAATTCCCGGGCTACGCCACCTACGCACAGACCTTCCCGGGCACGATCCCGTATTCGCACCGCTTCATGCTGCAGGACTTGCGCAAACCGACGGACATCGACTACGTCACCTACGTCACCGCCCACGAGACCTCGCACGAGTGGTGGGCCCACCAGGCCATCGGCGCGGACGTCCGTGGCGCCACCATGCTGAGCGAATCGCTCGCGCAATACTCGTCGATGATGGTGCTCAAGCACCTGTACGGCCCGCTGGCGATGCGGAAGTTCCTGAAGTACGAACTCGACCAATACCTGGCTGGCCGGGCCGGCGAACGCGTGCGGGAACTGCCCCTCGCCCGCGTGGACGAGCAGCAGGGGTACATCGACTATGACAAGGGCGCGGTGATCCTCTACGCGCTGCAGGATTACCTGGGTGAAGACGCGGTCGACGCGGCACTGCGAACGTGGCTCGGCCAAGTCCGCTTCCAGCAGCCACCCTACACCGACACGCACGACCTGCTTGCGGCCTTGCGTAGCGCTGCCGGCCCAGCCAACCAGAACCTGATCAACGATTTTTTTGACCGGATCACGCTGTTCGAGGACCGCATGCTCTCGGCAACGGCAAAAAGGCTGACCAATGGGCAATACCAGGTGACCATGCACGTCCATGCCGCCGAGTACGATGCGAACGGCAAGGGTCGGGAGACGCGGGTGCCCCTGGACATTCCGATCGAGGTCGGCGTCTTCGCCCGGGCCAGCAACGGGCAGGAGCAGGACGAGAAGCCGCTCTTCCTCGCCAAGTATCCGGTGAAGGACGGGGACAGCACGATTACCGTGGACGTGCGCGGCAAGCCCTACCAGGCCGGGATCGATCCATTCAACGAGCTGATCGATCGGGTCAGTAGCGGCAAGCGCGCGCGGATAACGCTGCACTAGCTGCACCGCCATGACCGGCCTCCGATGGCCCGCGTCGATCCCGTGGCAGGACCCACGCAGCCCGGAGCCAGGCTGCCGGTCTCTGCCTAGGCCTTGCTCGCGGCCGCCTGCACGGACCGGATGCTCCGCATCTGCGGCGTGGCGAGGCACAGCAACGCAATCGCCGACAAGGTGAAACCGGCTGCCGCCAGCAGCGTCGCCAGCGAAAGCACCTTGAGCAGCGCACCCGCGGCGGCAGCCGAGAGCGGACCCAGTCCCATGAACATGAACATCAGGATGCTCATGGCGCGGCCCATCATGGTTTGCGAGACGCGTTGCTGGATCCAGGCGAAGATCGCAATCTGCGCCACTCCGCCGAGCAGACCCGTGACCAGCATCAGCGCAGCGCCCGCATCCGTAGTGTGCACCAGGGTCAATGCGGCAACAGCGAGGCCCGCCAGGCTGTCGATGCAGAGCACCATCACGCCGAGGTGACCGCGGACTAGACGCTGGCCCAGCCCCGACAGGGCGCTGCCAGCGAGCATGCCGACCCCTTGCGCGGTCATGAGGATGCCGAGCGAGGCGGCCCCCAGGTCCAGTCGCGTGTCGGCCAGGATGGGCAGGCCGACCTGGATCGGTCCGCCGACGAACACCGATACGAAGCTCGCGTACAGCACGAACGCACGCAGGGGTGCGTCGGCCCAGACGTAGCGGATACCCGCAAGGATGCTCGTCCAAATGCCCCCGCTATG
Source organism: Pseudomonadota bacterium (assembly GCA_021795435.1). Taxonomy (GTDB): domain Bacteria; phylum Pseudomonadota; class Gammaproteobacteria; order Xanthomonadales; family Rhodanobacteraceae; genus Metallibacterium. The sequence goes on along the minus strand of JAJYPJ010000021.1, from coordinate 10,826 downwards.
CTCCGCCGGATGGACATCGCCATGCACGCGGATCAGCGCCAGCGAGACCAGCGAAAACACGAAGCTCGTCGCATCGATTGCGAAGGCCAAGCCCAGTCCGCGCGCATCCGGGACGGCGCGGGCGGCGCCTGCATGATGCGCACCGAATGCGATGACGAAGCCTGCGAGCACCGGGCCGCCGATGAGGCTGAGTTGGCGCATGCCCATGAATGCAGCATTGCCGGCGCGCAACTGCGATGCGGGGAGCAGTTGCGGGAGGATGGCCGAGCCCGCGGGATACGCGAACGCGGTCGACAGCCCGATCCCGAGCGCCAGCAGGTAAACCATCACCATGGTGATGGCGCCCGAGAGCACCAGCGCCGCGAGGACCACTATGCACGCCGCATTGACGGTTCGCGCGAGCAGGAGCACGCGCCGGGGTGACATGCGGTCCACGACCGCACCACCCGCAAGCATGAACAGGGCGCGGGGGAACGCCATCACCGCGAGGACCACGCCGAGTGCAGCCGGATCGCCGGTCAGCTTGAGCACCAGCCACGGCAACGCGACCAGCGTGAATTGATCGCCCCACGCCGAGATCCCGCTGCCGACGAACAGCAAGCGGAAGTCGCGGTTCGAGAACAACGAGGCAGGTGCCGGCTGGTCATCCGCGGGACTACCGGCATTCATTGCTTCGCCCTCCATGCAAGGCGGGCGTCGTCGCAAGCTGGCCCCTGCTTCATGGCGCACCACCTCGATGTCGAATTTGGACTTTCGCACGCATATTGGCGCAATGTCATCTGGACTTGCGGCGATGACCTCGGACATGCCGGCAAAAGAAGCACACCACCGAGCGACCGCCGAACCTCCTCTGGCAGCCATGGCGAGAGCTGTCGATCAATGGGAGATTGGACGGTGCGATCGTGCCGCGCATGGTCGAAGCCGCTCGTGGTGCGCCGGTCGGATCCATCGCCGTTGCGCTGACCGGATCATGGTCACTTATCTTCGCAGTGACCAATCCCCACCCTGATGCCCGACGCCTGTCCCCGCAGGCCATGCCAGTCTCGCCGGATCAGCGAGTCTCCGGCACGGGCGCGCCCACGGCGCGCGCAACGCGCGAGACGAAACGGGAAACGTGGCACATGCGCGACAAGTACGTGCTTTTGGCCAGCATGCGTTCCCGGGTGTAGGCCGAAGGATGGCGACTGTAGGCGCCCTGCGTGAAGTAATCCTCTTCTACATAGCTGTAGACGGGCCGGCGTTGCGCGTTGAGCGGGCTGGGCACGAAGTGTGCGCGGCGCAACTCATCCACGGCCCGCGCATCCATCATCTGGATGTACACGGGCAACATGGGTTTCCACCAGGCCTTGATGATTTGGACCTGGTGGGCCGTTCCATCCGGTTCGATGCGCACGCTGAGAGCAACGCAACCTTCCGGGCTCTGCGCCACGATGTTGCGCGGAGGCGGTGACATTGCGGATGCCGGCACAACCCAATATCGCCGGAGGAGATGCGTGCCGACCACGACGTACTGCTCCTCGGCGGACGCGGCGCCGTGGGCAACGATCGCGTGGGTCGGCATCGCGGATGCGACGGAGGCCGCCTGGGTTGCGGTGATGCCCATCATGGCGCAAGCCAGCGCCACGCACGCTCGGCGAATCATTCGGTGGAAACCCGCGAACCGACGCGACATGGCGACATCCTTGAATGAACTCGTCGACGATTGGGCCTTGCCGGGGCGCATCAGACGCCCACGCCCGGCAGCTTACTCCGGCGCCTAGCGCGACCGGATGCCTGCCTGACGGCGCGCGCCGCGTCGCCGCCAGCCATGGCGCGGACGCCACCACCCTGTTCGGCAGGTGCGGCCAGGCCCGGGCCGCTGGGGAACCTCCGCGCACGCAGCCACTCCAAGGCCCGTCGGACGCCCCACTTGCCCCGCCCCTTGGAACACCGCCCCATGACCCTCAGTACGCTGGATGCACGCTGCGCACTCGTCGTCATCGATCTGCAAAAGGGCATCCTGTCCCGACCCACGGCACATCCCGTCGGAGGCGTGCTGGCCCATGCGGCCGCACTGACAGCCGCTTGGCGCCAGCACGGTTCGCCGGTCGTGCTCGTCAATGTCGCGGGCGGCGCCCCGGGGCGTACCGAGCAAGCCCGCAGCTTCGGCGACCTGCCGCCGGACTGGACCGAGCTGGCGGAAGCACTCGGGGTACACCCCGGGGACATCCGCGTCACCAAGCACACCTGGGGTGCCTTTACCGGGACGGGCCTCGATGCACGCCTGCGCGCGCTGGGCGTCACGCAGATCGTGCTCGCCGGCATCGCGACCAGCATCGGCGTGGAATCGACTGCCCGCCAGGCCCATGAACTCGGCTACAACGTCGCGCTGGCCACCGACGCGATGACCGACCTGAGCCTGGAGGCCCACGAGAACAGCGTCGCGCGGATTTTCCCGCGCCTGGGCGAGACAGGCTCCACGGCCGAATTCCTCGCCAAGCTCGATCAGCGCGCCAACGCGGGTCGTTCATGAGCGCTCGCGCCTCGGCACCCGGACCGGACGCGGAGGCGACGGCCGGAGGCACGCCGACTGTGGCCCGGCGCGGCCGCCTGGCGCCCGTATCCCCGCATTACAAGTGGGTGGCACTCTCCAACACGACCATCGCGGTCCTGCTCGCCACGATCGACTCCTCGATCATGTTGATCGCCATGCCCGAGATTTTCCGCGGGATTCACCTGAACCCGCTGGATCCGGGCAATTCGTTCTACCTGCTCTGGATGATCCTCGGCTTCCTGATCGTCAGCAGCGTCCTGGTGGTCAGCCTGGGTCGCCTCGGTGACCTGTACGGCCGAGTGCGCATGTACAACCTGGGCTTCGCCGTGTTCACGGTCGCCTCGCTCGCTCTCGCGGTGGATCCGTTCACGGGTCGCCCCGGGGCGGACTGGCTGATCATCCTGCGCATCGTCCAGGGGATCGGCGCCGCATTCCTCGTCGCCAATTCGGCCGCCATCCTGACCGATGCCTTTCCGCCCAACCAGCGGGGGCTGGCCCTGGGGATCAACAACATCGCCGGCATCAGCGGGTCGTTCATCGGCCTCGTGCTCGGCGGGCTGCTGGCCGCCATCGACTGGCGGCTGGTGTTCCTCGTCTCGGTGCCTTTCGGCCTGTTCGGCACGGTGTGGTCCTACTGGAAACTCCAGGAACTCGCCGAACGCCAGCACGCACGCGTGGACTGGGCGGGCAACGTCACCTTCGCACTCGGGCTGATCCTCCTGATGATGGGCATCACCTACGGGATCGAGCCCGCCAACGGGCACGCGATGGGCTGGAGCAGCGGCCCCGTCCTCACCCTGCTGCTGACGGGCCTGGCCGCATTGTTTGCCTTCGCCCTCGTTGAGCAGCGCGTGCCGCAGCCCATGTTTCGCTTCGGCCTGTTCCGCATCAAGGCCTTCACCTTCGGTTCCCTCTCGACGTTCCTCTCGGCCATCGGCCGGGGCGGACTCATGTTCATGCTGGTGATCTGGCTGCAGGGAATCTGGCTGCCCCTGCATGGCTACAGCTTTTCGCGGACGCCCCTGTGGGCCGGCATTTTCATGTTGCCGCTGACCGCCGGATTCATGCTGTCCGGCCCGCTCGCCGGACATCTGTCGGACCGTTGGGGCGCTCGCCACTTCGCCACCGGCGGCATGGTCATCGCCGCCATCAGCTTCCTGCTGCTGATGCGATTGCCCATCGACTTCGACTATGCGACCTTCGCCGCGATCCTGTTCCTCAACGGGATCGGCATGGGGGCCTTCGCCGCGCCCAACCGGGCGGCGGTCATGAATAGCCTGCCGGCACGGGACCGCGGCGCCGGCGGCGGCATGAACGCCACCTTCCAGAATTCGGCGCAGGTCCTCTCGATCGGCATTTTCTTCACGCTGATGATCATCGGCTTGTCGTCCACGCTCTCGACGACGCTCGTCCAGGGGCTGACGCAGCATGGCATCCCGCCTGAGGTCGCGGCACGCGTCGGCGCACAGCCCCCCATCTCGATCCTGTTCGCGGCATTCCTCGGCTACAACCCGGTGCGCGCGCTGGTCGGCGCCCCCGTGCTGGCGAGCATCCCCGCCGGCGACCGGGCCATCCTGACCGGCCACGCGTTCTTCGCGAACCTGATCACCCGACCCTTCCATGCCGGCCTGGTCGAGGCCTTCGTGTTCGCCACCGTGGTGTGCCTGGTGGCCGCCGTGGCGTCCTGGTCGCGCGGCGCCGGGTGACCCGGGGCACCAATGCTGCCCCATGCGTTTCACTCCACGCCAAGCCGGAGTGCCGCCCCCCGGGGCGGGAGACGCTCGGCCGCCGGCAATCGCCGGCGTGCACGGCCTGACCGGGGGCGCGAGGACCGCTCGATCGGCCGGTTGGCGCGGCTCCGGGGTCCCGGCGCGGCACCGGGGCAGATGCAAAATCATGCGTCCGCTGGCACATTGCACCCATGATGACCCCGGCAGCCCCCCGTCTGGAGCACGTCCTTGACCAGATGATGGACGCCGTTTGCGTCGTCGACGGCGAAGACCGGTTCGTCTACGTCAACGCGGCGTGCGAGCAGATCTTCGGCTATGCACCCGAGGAACTGATCGGCCGCGTGCTCTTCGACCTGATCCACCCGGAGGACCTCGCGCGCACGCGGGCGGCGGCGGCCACCGTCCTTGCCGGTCGACCCATCAACCACTTCGAGAATCGTTACCTGCGCAAGGACGGCCGCATCGTCCACATCATGTGGACGGCGCGCTGGTCGGAAGCCGATGGCTACCGCATCGGCGTCGCCCGGGACATCACCGAGCACAAGCGCGCCGAAGCGGTCCAGGGCGCCCTGCTGGGCATTTCCGAAGCGGCGCATGCCGCAGCGGACCTGCTGTCGCTGTTCCAGCGCATCCACGAGATCATCGGCGGGCTGCTGCCGGCGCAGAATTTCTTCGTGGCGCTGCTCGATGCGCAGGGCGCGACGATCAGCTTTCCCTACTTCATCGATGCGCACGACAGTACGCCGGAGCCGGTTGCCCTCGACGCCGGCACGCTGACTGGCGAGGTCATCCGCTCGGGCAAGCCGTTGCTGCTGACGCCGGAATCCGACCTTGTAGCAGCAGGCGACACCTGCGCGATCGGCACGACGCCCACGCATTGGCTTGGCGTCCCCCTGAGCGTGCGCAACCGCGTGATCGGCGCACTCGTGGTGCAAAGCTATACCGGCGACATCAGCTACAGCGAACGCGACCAGCAGTTGCTGCAGTTCGTGTCGACGCAGGTCGCGGCGGCGATCGAACGCAAGCAAAGCGAAACCTGGCTCCGTCACATTGCCCAGCACGATGCACTGACTGGACTGCCCAACCGGTCGCTGTTCGAGCAGCGCCTGGATTCGGCGCTCGCGCATGCACGGGACTACCATGAGCTTCTGGCGATCCTGTACCTGGACATGGATGATTTCAAGCGCATCAACGACACATGCGGGCATGATGCCGGCGATGACCTGTTGAAGCATGTCGCCCAACTCATGCGCCGCTGCGTGCGCGATTCGGACACGGTCTGCCGCATGGGCGGCGACGAATTCGTGCTGGTGCTGGCAGGCATCAAGCAGGAGGACCATGCCCTGCTCGTCGCCGAGAAGATTCGCCTGGTCCTGCAGCAGCCCTTCGAGGTGGCGGACCGAACCCTGCAGGTCTCGGCGAGCATCGGCATTGCCGTCTATCCCGAGCACGGCCGGGAGGCCCAGCAACTGATCCGGGAAGCGGACCGGGCCATGTATGACGCCAAGCAGAGTGGCGGCAACCGGTGCGTGGTCTCGATCGCGCACGCCGGCAATTGACGGCCCGCGCCGAATGCCCCCGCGCGCAAAGCCCGGCGCCTCGCCACCGCCCATCGCCTCGCCCGATCCCCGGACGCTTGCGGGTCGCGTCGTCCTGGTGACCGGTGGCGCGCAAGGCATCGGGCGCGGAATCGCCCAGGCGGTACTCGGCGCCGGTGGCACGGTGGCCATCGGCGATCTCGATGGCGATGCGGGGCGGGACTGCCTGAAGGCCTGGGACGTCGGTGCGCGCGCGGTCTTCACCCGCGTCGACGTCGCGCGCGAGGCGTCCGTGGCGCGATGGATCCAGAAGCTCCTGAGGCGTCTGGGTCGCATTGACGGCCTCGTCAACAATGCCGGCATCGCCGATCCGCATGGCGGACCCCTGGCCACACTGCCGATCGAGTGCTGGCAGCGCGTGCTCGCCACGAACCTGACCGGCGCCATGCTGTGCAGCAAGCATGCAGTGCCGGCACTGCGACCAGTCCGGGGCGCCATCATCAACATCGCCTCGACGCGGGCGATCCAGTCGGAGCCGGACTCCGAGGCCTACGCCGCCAGCAAAGGCGGGCTTCTGGCGCTGACGCATGCCATGGCGGTCAGTCTGGGGCCGGACGTGCGCGTCAATGCCATCAGTCCTGGCTGGATCGAGACGTCCGCGTGGCAAGGACCGGACCGGCGCCGTGCGCCGAGGCTGCGTGCCGCCGACCATGCCCAACACCCGGCGGGCCGCGTGGGCAGCCCCCTGGACATCGGCGCGCTCGCGGTCTTCCTGCTCTCGGATGCAGCCCGCTTCATCACCGGACAGAACTTCATCGCCGACGGCGGCATGACGCGACGGATGATCTACCGCCCATGACCCTCCCTCCAAGGCCGCTCGGCGACGCCGGCGGTGCACCCGACGCGCCGGAGGATTCCGCGTGGGTCTTTGGCTACGGTTCACTGATCTGGCGCGCGGACTTCCCCGTGATCGAGCGCATCCCGGCGCGCCTGCATGGCTGGTCGCGGCGCTTTTGGCAAGGCTCGCACGACCATCGCGGCACCCCCGAAGCGCCCGGACGCGTGCTGACACTGGTCAGGACCTCGGGTGCGACGTGCGCCGGCGTGGCCTACCGCGTCCGCGCGAAGGTGCTCGGGCATCTGGACGTCCGCGAGCAGAATGGCTACCAGCGATCCCCGGTGCGGCTGCGCCGCGGCGACGGCACGGCGATCGACGCGTGGATCTACATCGCCGAACCCGGCAATCCGGCCTGGCTGGGTGACGCGCCCGCAGCGGCGATTGCGGACCAGATCCGCCGGGCCTCGGGGCCCAGCGGTCGCAACGCCGAGTACCTGCTGAGGCTGGCCGCCGCCTTGCGTGAACTCGGCGAAGACGACCCGCACGTGTTCGAACTCGAACGCCTGCTGCTCGGCCGGTAAGGCGCGCGGCGGACCCGTCGCCGCACGCCGGGATGGCCCGCGTCAATGCAGGTAGTGCTTCATCCAGTCGACCCACCGCCGATACACGTCAGTGGTCTGCACGATGTCCTCCGGGAAATGGGTGTCGGCCGGATAGGCGATGAACCGCACGTCGACGCCGTTGTCGCGCAATGCGTGGTACCACTCGTAGCTGTTGACCAAGGGCACGTTGGGATCGCCGACGTCCCCCATGATCAGGGTGGGCGCCTTGACATGCTGGGCGTAGGCAATGGGGGACTGGGCACGCCAGATGGCATAGTCCTTGGCCCGCCAGGGCGAACCCCCGAAGAAATACGTATCGCCCGTCTGGTAGTAGGCGATCGTGTAGTCCATCACCCAGTCGGTCAGCGCCGCCCCGGCTACCGCGGCCTTCCAGACGCCGTAGTGGCCGGTCAGCCAAGTCGTCATGTAGCCGCCGTAGCTCCAGCCGCTCACGCCGATGCGGCTCGCATCGACGATGCCGAGCTTCTCGACAGCGGCCAGGCCCGCCATGACGTCCTCACCCGGGCCCTGCCCCGTATCGCGGTAGATCGCGTGCTGGTAGGCGTTGCCCAGGTTCGTGCTGCCACGGTAGTTGGGCTCGAACACGATGAACCCCGCGGCGGACAGCAGTTGCGTCAACGGCGAGAAGGCCACGGTACTCGCACCCTCGGGTCCACCATGGATCACCAGGACAAGCGGATACCGCTGCCCAGGGTGGAAATCGCCGGGATAGACCAGCACACCGTCCTCGCGGAACCCGCCGGGGCCGGTCCAGTCGATGCTCGCCGTGCGCCCCAGGCGGCGGTCGGCCGTCAGGGCATTGAGGTCGGTCAATTGCCGCGGTGCTGCGCCGACGTGCGGCAGGATGTAAAGCTCATCGGCATGCGTGGCGGTGCTGCCGATGAACGCCACGGCGCCGGTGCGCGACACGGTGGGCTGGTGCTGCTGGATGTTGACGTGGCCAAGGTCGAGCAATCGCGCCGGTCCATCCAGCGGTTGCAGCCACAGCACCGAGCGCGTGCCCAGTTCGCCGCTCACGATCAGATCGTGGCCACCGGGCATCCAGGCATAGGTGTCGATGTTGCGCGCCAGATCCGCCGTTGCGTCGCGGTCGTGCCCGCCCTCGCCCACGTACACCGCGTTGCCGTTGTTCTCGTCGCCATGCAGCGGGCGCAGGTAGGCGTAACGCGACGAACTGCCGGGCTGGAAGCGCACGGCCATGGCGCCCTGCCGTGCGGAGAGGATCCGCGGCGTGCCGCCCCCGGCAGGCATGGCATCGATGATCGAATGGTACGAGGGGCCCCAGTAGGGGCCCGGATAGCGGATGAAGGCGATGGTCTTGCCATCGGCACTCCAGGCGGGATACGGCGTACCCTGCTGGTCGGTCTGCAGGCTGTAGGATCCCTCCGTCAGCCGCGTCGCCTTGCCACCCTCGCTGGACACGACCCACAAGTGCCAGGGCGCCAACGCATGGCGAAGCTGGAAGTTGCCGTCGGTGACCTCAAAGGCTCCGTCGTGCTGCGCCAGCGCCTTCGCGTTGGCCGGTTCGTCCTCGGCAATGAAGGCGATGCGGTGGCCACCGGGACTCCACGCAAAACCGGCAACCCCCCGCGGCGCGTGCGTGACCTGCTGGGCATCGCCACCGTCCATCGCCATCACGAAGACCTGGGGTTGGGGCTTGGTCTCCGGCTTGCCAGCCGCTGGTTTCGGGGCCGTGCCCGCCGCTTCCGGCGCGGCCTCGGCGATGAACGCGAGCCGGTGGCCATCCGGCGCCCACTGCACGGCGCCGATCCCCTTGCGCTGCTGCGTCAGAGGCCGGATCCGCCCCGTGGCGACGTCGACCAGGTCGATTTCCGGGCGCGCCTCGTCCGTCGCCCAATCGAAGCGCGTGACGACCAGCGCCACGTGTCGGCCATCCGGTGCGATCACCGGTTGCTGGAGCCGAACCATGTGCCGTACGTCGGTCAATTGGAACGGCACGCGAGCGGCCGCGCCGGTGGCATGCGCAGGCATCACCGCCAGCAGGGCCAGCACCAGGGTCGGAACCATCCATCGCAGGCGTTGCATGGGAGCCTCTCCTTGTCGGAAATGGAAATTGGGCAAGCGCGTGGCGGCGGATCGACTCGCGCACGCACTCACGGTCGCCGGATCAGCGGACACGGCAGCCGCGCGGGATGGCTGCCCTGCCCCAGGGCGGGCGCGCCTCGCGAGGCGCGGACCCGAGGGACGGGAAGGCCTTACCACTGGGTCGCCAGCACGGTGCAGATGCGGCTGAGCGCCTCGACATCGCGCGTATCCGACTGCTCTGCCGGCGAGTGCGAATACTTGGTCGGCCATCCCAGGGCGATGGCATTGGCGCCGTATCGCGTGTAAACGGCCGCATCGTTGCCGCCACCGGTCACGCCGTACTGCACGGGGATGTGGTTGGCGCGCGACAGGGCCACGACCCGGGCCACGTCGGCGGGTGGGTCGATGTGCGAGAGGTCGACCGCGCGCACCACGAATCCCTTGCCCAGCGGTTCGTCACCGTACCGATGCGTCTCCAGCGGCGATTGGCTGCTCACGAACATGTCGATGGCGAACACGACGTCCGGCTCGCGCCCCAGCCTGGCGACCCGCGCCGCGTAGGCCGCCGCGCCCTCCAGTCCGACTTCCTCGCGCGTGGCCCACAGGAAGGTCAGTTGCCGACCCGGGTGCTTGCGCGCGAAGTCGGGACCGAGCGCCCTGACGGCCTCGATGAGCGCGGTGTCGCCGGCCCGGTCATCGATGCTGCGCACTTCGAAGTGCGAACCCAGCAACGGCCGGTAGGTCTTCGGCATCGTCAGGAAGTCGCCGACGTGGATTCCCAACCGTTCGGTCGCCGCGCGCGAATCGGTGCCGACATAGGCCTCCGCGGTCGCGTTCAGCGTGCTCATCGCCGCTGGCCACTGGAACCCGGGATGGTCCCAGCCGCGGGGAAGCCCGAGCACCGCGCCGACGCTGCGGCCATCGGGAAGGTGCACCAACATCACGTGGCCCAGGTAATAGCGCCCAAAGAACCCGCCGAGTTCGCGCACGACGAGGGCGCCATCCTTCTTGATGCGCGTCACCTGGTAGCCGATCTCGTCCATGTGCGCATCGAAGAGGATCGATGGCGCGTGCACGCCGGGCACCGCTTGCCCGATGTGCAGTACGAGATTGCCGGCCGGGTCCACGTGCGCCAGCGGCCGCGCCCACGCAGGCAGCCGGCTCAGGATGGCTTCGCGCGTGCCCTGCTCGTGGCCGCTGGCGCCATACGCGGTGGTCACCGCCTCGAGGGTCTTGAGCAGGCGCGGATCGGGCGCTCGCGCCCGGTCGAGGACCGGCATCCCGGATCCGGCCGGAGGCTGGCGCGCCGCGTCGAATGGATCGTTCACCTCGCTCATCGGCGTTACGGGCTCGCCGACATAATCCTCGATCAGTCGCGTCAGATTGCGAAGGTCGGACCGCGAGAACGTCTCGGCCGGCGTCACGGGATAGAGCGTCGGCACGCCGAGCATCGCGAATCGTCCGGGCAGGGCCGGCTTCGTGCCGAAACCGCTGATCACCGGCGGCTTCGCATCGACG
>JAJYPJ010000077.1 GCA_021795435.1 Pseudomonadota bacterium | reverse complement strand
TCGAGCCGTCGGCACGGTAGGCCGCGCTGCGCCGGCCCAGCGCCCAGTTCCACACGAACCGCGTCGCGCCCATGAGCTGCCCGAGCTGGCGCCGCTGTGCACGGCTCGGGTAGACGCGCATGCGGTATGCGCGTTCGATCGTGGCGGTCGCGGCTTCGCTCATGGGCCGATTCCAGCACGGACCCGTCGCAGGTCATGAGACGAGAAGCTGCAGCCGCCGGACGTCCGCCTCGCGGGCCGCGATCGCCAGGACGGCTGCACGGCCTCGCTGTGCGAACGCTCCGCACGACTCAGGCCGGCGGGGGCGTCAGCGTCCTGCTTCCTTCGAGGTAGGTGTTGTAGGCGATGCGATAGAGCCAGGTACCGAACCGGGCCTCGCCGCGGAAGCGCGACAGGCCGCGCCAGGCGCGCACGAACGTCTCCTGCGCGAGATCGTCGGCCAGGGCCCATTGGCCGCCGGTGAGATGGCGCAACTGCGCGCGCACCGAAGACTGGTGGATCCGCACCAGCTCGGCGAACGCGCGCGGGTCGCCCTGGCGCGCCCGCTCGATCAAGCGCAGATCGGCCTCAGGGGTCGCTTCGGTATCCAGCGTCGCGGTCCGTCGTCAGGGCTGGGGGCGATCCGGTTCCGGTTGCGTCGTGGCAAGGCGACCGCGGCGCATCTCGATCAGCGCGGGGATGAGCATGGCGATGCCGATCAGCAACGGAATCAGTCCCGCGCCAGCCAGGGACTCGTTGTGCAGCAGCCAGCCGTAGAGGCCGGTGCCGAGGCCTGCGGCCATGACCACGAGCGGCCCCCGCAGCGGATGCCGCGCCGACCGGTGGGCGCCCTGGAAGAGCGCGGAATTCAGGATCTCGGGCGGCAAGGGCTGGCCGGATTCCGCCAGTTTCATCAGCAGTTCCTGCTGCAGCCGGGCTCGCCGGTTGGCGTACACCAGACCGCCGACGATGGCGACGATCGGGATGGCGAAGACCATCACGACGCTGATGATGGGGACCAGGATACCGGGGGTCATTCATGGAGTCTCTCCGAGAGGGCAGGTACCCGTTGGATGCATCAAACGGTGGTCCGGATGCATGACGGGATCAACGGCGGACGCGGGTTGTTCCCGTCGATGCATCGGCGGTCGGCGCGTGGCATGCTACGCCCACGCAGGCCCCCGCCGGGAAGGTCCTGTGGGCAACGGTCGCCAAGGACCAGGTGATTCCATGCATCGAAGGAACGAGCCCATGCCCAGAATTCCATCGGCCGTGCGCGCTCCGACCGCTGCCTTGGCGGTGCTGCTGGCCGTGATCTTCGTGCGGCCGGCCGCCGCGGCAGCGCCCGCTGGTTCCGCATCGGTGCCGGACGCGGCGATGTCCGTGTCGCCGCCGCCCCCTGCATCGACGTCCGCGCCTCGCGTGTTGATCACCGAAGACATGGCCTGGAATCGGTCCAGGGGACCGCGTTACCCGGCCATTGCCGTGGCCGAGCACGAGCAGGGCACGGTCGTCCTGATGATCCTGGTCGGCAGTGCCGGGCGACCGCTGGCAATCGTTCCGCTTTTCAAGAAGGGTCAGCAGCCGATCGCCGAGAGCCTGGTCGCGGCTGCGGTGCATGCGGCGGCACGGTTCCGGTTCCACGTGCCGATCCGGCACGGCAAGCCGGCGCAAGGCTGGGTGAAGGTGCCGTTCCAGTTCAAGTTGACGCCCATCCTCCGGGCCATGACCCCGGCGCAGTCACTGGCCCACACGCCGGCGCTGCCGAACTGAACAATCGGGCCGGCGCGGGATTGCGAGGGCATCGCCCGCGACGATCGGTCCGGTAGCGGGTGCCGGGGTGGCGGCGTATAAGCGAAGGCCGGCGCCGGTCCCGCAGCCTGCTGCGGCGCGAGGTGGATGATGCGGACGATGCGGCTGGAGAAAGCCTTCACGCTGCTGGAACCCGGGCCTGTCGTGTTTGTGACGACGGCCGTCGGCGACCGGCGGAACATCATGACGATCTCGTGGACCATGGTGGCGGGCTTCACGCCATTGTTCGCGATGACGACGGGTCCCTGGAACCATTCCTTCGCGGCGCTTCGCAAGACGCGGGAGTGCGTGATCGCGATCCCTACCGTCGACCTGATCGACAAAGTCGTCGGTGTCGGCACCTGCTCGGGGGCCGACACGGACAAGTTTGCGGCCTTCGGCCTGACGCCACTGGAGGGACGCCACGTTGGTGCGCCGCTGGTCCGGGAATGCCTCGCCAACATCGAATGCAAGGTCATCGATTTCGTGCGCAAGCATGATTTCGTGGTCGTCGAGGGCGTGGCGGCCTATGTGGACCCGACCCGTCGCGAGCGGCGAACGCTGCATGCGGTCGGTGATGGCACCTTCGTCGTCGATGGGCGCAGTCTGGACCGGCGCAAGGCCATGCGCGCGAAGCTGCCAGATGGGGTTTGAGGCCGCTTGAGGTCGATGCCTTGGCGCGCGTGCGGGCGTGGCTGCATGACCTGTCGCGTCGGCGCCCTGCGCAGAGAGGTGGATTACGCGCGAGGGGCGCGGCGCGCGGTTGACGAAAGGCGCCGGAGCAATTCGGCGATTCCGTTGCGGCCAATCCCGATGGCAAGATGACAGCGGATGTATCATATCTTTGACATTAGATGGTATTTGTGTCCAAGATATTGAACATTATGGCCAGAACTGTGCCCCCGCTGCTGCCCCGCGTTTCGCGTGTCTTGCGCGCGATGGGCGATCGCGTTCGCCAAGCGCGACTGCGGCGCGCATACTCCGCCGAAACAGTTGCGCAACGTGCCGGGATCGCCCGCATGACCCTGATGCGGGTCGAACGGGGTGACCCTGCCGTGGCGCTTGGGATCTATGCCCGCGTGCTGCAGGCTCTGGGCCTGGAAGCCGGCCTGGATTACATCGCCACCGATGATGAGCTAGGCCGCAAGCTGCAAGACGCCCAGTTGGGTGAACGCGCCCGGGCGCCGCGAAGCCGGCCATGGAGGGAGCCGCGATGAGTCGGCGCATTGACGCGGTTGAAGTTCACGCCGATCTGGAGTGGTTGAAGCGCCCGCGACGGATGGGGTGGCTTCGCCGTCAGGTCAGCGGCAGGGGCGAGGTCTTCTCGTTCGAATACGACCCGGATTGGCTCGCGACCTCCGATGCGATTGCGTTCGACCCCGATCTGGCGCTGGTCGATGGCCCCCAATATCCGCCCGTTGGCCACTCCCACTTCGGCATCTTTCTGGATTCCGCCCCCGATCGCTGGGGGCGCGTGCTGATGCAACGGCGCGAGAACGCTCGCGCGCACGCCGGAGCGCGCCGGCCGCGCGCGCTGACCGCGTGGGATTATCTGCTCGGAGTGCATGATGAAACGCGCATGGGCGCGCTGCGGTTCCGTGGCGCCGATGGCGCCTTTCTGGACAACGACGCCGTGCAGGCGGCGCCCCCGCTGACTTCGCTGCGCGAGTTGCAGGCAGCCAGTTTGCGGTTGGAGGCGCCAGCGGCCCGTGAGGATGCACTGGAGGACATCCGCTGGCTGACGCAGTTGGTCGCGCCAGGAAGCTCGCTTGGCGGCGCACGGCCCAAGGCGTCGGTGCGGGACGAGCATGGTCGCCTGTGCATTGCGAAGTTTCCGAGTCGCCAGGACACGCACGACGTCGGTGGCTGGGAACTGGTGGCCCATCGCCTCGCTGCGAAGGCGGGCATCGATGTCCCGGCCACCCGCGCGCTGCATTTCGGCGATGGCGTCGGCACCACATTTCTTGCGAAACGCTTCGACCGCACGGCGGCGGGTCGTCGGCGTGCGTTTGTTTCCGCAATGACCTTGACTCAGCGCCGCGACGGTGAACCGGGTGGGAGCTATCTCGAACTGGTGGACTTGCTGCAATCACGTGGTGCCGATACGCGCAGGGATTGCGAAGAGCTGTTCCGACGCGTGGTCTTCGGGATCATGATCCACAATACGGACGATCATTTGCGCAACCATGGTTTCATCCTGACTGCGAAGGGCCTGAGGCTTGCGCCGGCGTACGACATCAATCCGGTTCCTGATCGTGACGAGCTGACGCTCGCGATCAACGAGACCGATGCGCATTGCGATGTCCAGATCGCGCTTGATGCGAGCAAGGATTACGGACTGACGCGCAGCGGTGCCGAGTGCATTGCGCGGAACGTGCGGGATGCGGTTTCCGGATGGCGCCGCGAAGCATCGGCTTTGAAAATCTCCAAGCACGAGCAGGACCTGATGGCTCCGGCATTCGCGGACTGAACCGTAAGGCATCACGTGCAGTTCATGCCTGATGACCTGCCGTCGGATTTCCGGTCGTTCGGATTGAACGTCGCTCGCCTCGGCGGCTTTTCCGGGCATCCAGCAGCAGCCACCGGCGCATCGCCAGGAGCGATGCAATGACGCTCATCATGGCCGCGGGGATCCAGATGATCAGCCCTCCCATGTACTGGTCGCTGGCCGGGGTAAGCCAGGGGAATGCCCGACCGCAGACATCGAAGGCCGGATACAGGTCGTGCGAGGTGAAGGTGATGAAGGCGCCGATCATGATCTGCGGCAGCGCCACCGCCAGCGGCAGGAGCGTGCGCATGCCGGGTGACAGGCGTGCGGGTGGCTTCCCGCGCGGATCGAGGATCAGCCACCAGAACAGCAGGCCGTCGAGCAGCATGCTCCAGTTCATCAGGCGGTAGATGCGGTCGTCGAGCATGGCGACGAATTCGACCGGCGGATACAGCCAGAGCGCGACCAGGCCGGCGAACAGCACGGCGGCGATCCAGGGATCCAGCAGGACTTTGAGGACCCCGCGCACCAGCGGTGTGCGACGCATCGCACGGAACATTCGCGTGCGCAACGCCAGCGGCAGGCCGGCGCGCAACTGCGGTCCGGGCAATGCGGCGGCAACGAGGAAGGGACCGAGATGGTGCAGGACCAGGTGCTGCAGGCGCTGCAGGAAGAACGCGTGTTCGGCGAAATAGTCCCAGCGCGACTGCATGGCGACGTAGCACAGCGCGAAGCCGATCCACCAGGTCGCCTGGCGCAGGCGGGAGACGGGCCAGCGCCGCTGGCCGCGCCAGTACAGGATGGCGGCGACCAAGGCGAGGATCCACGCCGTGGGCGAGGGTTCCCAGGGCACCAGGAAACGCAGCCCGGTCGCCATCGTCAGGGTTGCGATGCGGGCGGATCGTCGCGCAGGACCGCCTGGATGCGCCGCAGGATCCGGGCCGCGCTCTCGCTGTCCGCGTCGCTGCTCACCCAGCGCATGTGGCCCTGCGGCCCCACGAGCACCACCACGTTGTCGTGTTCGACGTCATAGTCGGGCTTGGCCTGGGCGGCGAGGGCATTCGCCACTTCCGGCTGCGGCGGTGTCTCGTCGGCAGGGTTCGGGGTGACGGCACCGTCGGATGCGAGCGGCGTCTGCTGGTAGTCGACGTGGTAGCCGGTGCGAACCACGCGCGCGGTCTGCGCGGGGGTGCCGCTGAGGAATTGCCAGCGCAGGTCCCGCGGATTCCATCCATATTCGCGCTGGAACGCCGCCGCCTGCGAGGGCCCGGTGTGACGCGGATCGACGTTGAAGGCGACGATCTGCACGCGCGGCGCGAGGCGGGCCATGCGCAGCGCCTGTTCCAGCGAGACAAGGTGCAACGCGATCAGCGGGCACTCGCTCGTGCAGTAGGGCGACAGGAACGTCACCACCTGCACCTTGCCGGCGAACTGCCTGGAGTCCACTGGCTGCCCGAGCTGGTTGCGGAAGCCGCTGAATCCGGGTGCCTTCCCCAGGTCGGGGAGCGAGGCCCCCGGCACCGACTGGAGTCGCCCGAGCTCGTAGCCCGCGGCGAGGGCGATGAGCACCACGACGAGCACGGCGGCCACGGATCGCATCGTCCGGGCCCGTGGCGGCGCGGATCGGTCGGGCGGCGCAGGCAACGGCATGGTCGGCCTATGGACTGGCGGCTGGCGGCAAAGTTCCTTCCTGGCCGCGGAAGTCGGTATGGGGGGGCTCGCCGCGGCGTTCCGTCGCGTGCCGGCGATCGCGGTGTGGCGCGGGCACACCCAGTGTCGCGATAATGGATGGATGCACGGATCGGACCCATCCCCGCACGACGCGACCCATGGCGCGCCCGAGACCACGATGTGGAAGCGGCGATTGGTGCTCTGGGGCGGTGGCATCCTGGTGGGTCTGGTGGCCGTGGCGTTCATGAAGCTCACGAACGCCGCCTATGGCGAATTCGCGCGGATCATCGAAGGCCGGGCCTGGCTGGCGTTGCTGATCACGCCGTCCGCGTTCGCCGGGATCGCCTGGTTCATCTCGCGCCACATGCCTGATGCGCGAGGGAGCGGCATCCCCGAGGTCATGGCGGCGCTGGACGAACAAAGCCGGTCGCTGAGCGAGCGGCTGGTCAGCGCGCGCATGGTGCTGGCGAAGTTCATCCTGACGCCGCTCGCGCTGCTGGCCGGCGGTTCGATCGGCAACGAGGGGCCTTCGGTCCAGATCGGCGCCGGGATCATGTATTCGCTGGGCAAGCGCTTCGGCTTCGACGATCCGAAGGCCGCCACGCGCTTCATCCTGGCCGGCGGTGGCGCGGGCCTCGCGGCGGCCTTCAATGCGC
>JAJYPJ010000001.1 GCA_021795435.1 Pseudomonadota bacterium | reverse complement strand
ATCTGCAGGCGAAGGTTCCGCAGGCGCTTGTTGCCTATGCCTTGGGGTGGTGGACCACTCTCCGGCGGTGACGCGCCCAACTGCCGTGCAAGGTATTCATACAACACGTCTTGCGGCAGCGGGACGTCATCCACACCAAGGTAGCAAGGCAGCGGCGCCCGCAACTGCAAGAGGTGCGCGATCGCCGACGCCGCATCATCGACGTGGATCCGGTTGACATAGAATGGCGAGGACCTTGATGCGCGCGCCGTCCCGGACCGCAGCGCGTCCAGCAACCGTGTGCGCCTCGGGCCATACAGTCCAGCCAGTCGCAACACGACGACTCGACCCGGCCATTGCTGGTGCAACCAGTGTTCAGCCTCCAGCAGTATTCGGCCATTGAACCCGATCGGCTCGGGAACGGTCTCTTCGTCCACCCAGCCGCCTGCATGCTCGCCAAAGACGGCGCTCGAGCTCACGAGAATGATGCGTTCGACACGATCGCGATCCAGCACGGAACAAATCCGTGCCAGGCCATCGATGTAGACGCGCCGGTACTCGGCGACGCCAAATGCATCGGGTGAGGCGGTGAATACCAGCTGGCGAATGCCCCGAGGCACCGCACGCAGGCTCTGCGCATCGGCGAGATCGGCCGCCAATGCCGTCAAGCCGGGCGGCAGGGCCGAGGGATTGCGTCGAAGGCAAAGCGAGGGCACCCCGCGGGCGCCCATCGCCAATGCCAGGCGTGCGCCCACGTCGCCACATCCTGCAATCAGCACGGGAGCCATCGGCATTTGGCCCCCCGTGGCGCATGCTGTCTAATCACACTCATGAACCCATCACCCAATCTGTTCCTCATCGGCCCTACCGGCGCGGGCAAAACGACGCTTGGCGCCTGGCTTGCGCCACGGCTGGGCCTCGCACTGCTGGATTTGGACCGAATCGTCGCCGCGCAAGCCGGCATGCCCATTTCCGAGATCTTCTCACGCGAGGGCGAGGTCGGGTTCCGAGTCCGGGAAGCTGCGGCGCTTGCCGAGCACTGCACGCACGGTGGCGTGCTGCTTGTGGGCGGGGGGGGCATCGTCACTCGCCCCGAAAATAGAACGCGACTCGCGCAGAACGGCTATGTACTCTGGCTGGTGGCAAGCGTCGAATTGCGAGCCAGCCGCCTGGAGGGCGACCGCAGCCGCCCCTTGCTGAGCGGTCACGACCTGCGATCGCGCATGCAGCAGCTCGATGACGAGCGCGAGTCCCTGTACGCAGGATGTGCGGACCTGGCCCTCGAGCAAGAAACGGAGATGCCGATCGAGGCCCTTGGCCGCCGTGCACTATCGCTGCTGGCGGAGCGCTGGCAGCGTTCGGCACTGCGGGAGATCGCACCATGACCGTCATCCGCGAATTGGCGGTCGAGCTGGGCTCGCGGCGCTACCCGATCCGGATCGGGCGTGGCGTGTTGCACGATCCAATGCACTGGCGCAAAGCGCTTCGCGGAAGGCACCTCCTCATCGTCAGCAACATGACGGTCGCGCCGATCTACCGTCCATTACTGGATTCGGGCCTGGATGGTCTGCAATGGGACGTGGTGACCCTGCCTGACGGCGAACAGCACAAGAACCTGTCCGAGGTTGCGAAGATCTGGGATGCCCTGGCCAAGCTTGGAGCAACCCGCGATGCGTGCATCCTTGCGCTTGGCGGCGGCGTTGTCGGAGACATGGCCGGATTCGCTGCCGCATGCTGGATGCGCGGCATCGATTTCGTGCAGCTACCGACCACGCTGTTGGCGATGGTGGACTCCTCGGTGGGTGGAAAGACCGGTATCGACCATCCGGCAGGGAAGAATTTGATTGGCGCCTTCCACCAGCCCAGCCTGGTCCTCAGTGACCTCGCTACGCTGGACACCCTGCCACCTCGCGAATATCGCGCAGGCCTCGCCGAGGTGGTGAAGATTGGTGCGCTTGGCGACGCGGCCTTCTTCCGCTGGCTTGAACAAAGCGCGGCTGCGCTCGTGGAGCGCGACGATGCAAGCCTGGCGCACGCGATCGCCCATGCCTGTGCGTACAAGGCCGGCGTCGTGGCAAGGGACGAGACCGAGCACGGCGAGCGGGCGCTACTGAATTTCGGCCACACCTTCGCGCACGCGATGGAGACCGTTACCGGCTACAACCTGTTGCTCCACGGGGAAGCGGTAGCGATCGGCATGGTCCTGGCAGCCCGCTTGTCTGCCCGGCTTGGCCATGCCGATGCGGCCGAGGCGCATCGCTTGGCCTCCCTTCTCGGTTCACTCGGCCTCCCCGTCGAGCCGCCGACACCTCTGGACGTGGATGCGCTGCTCGGCGCGATGCGCCTGGACAAAAAGAACCGCGAGGGCCGACTTCGACTCATCCTGTGGCAAGGCATCGGCCGCGCGTTCATGGCGGATGGTGTGAGCGAGGCGGCGGTTCGCTCGGTCTTGTCGACGTCCTAGACTCATCCAACGGGATCACCGGGACGACCGGGCATCCTGATGTGCAAACGCGTCGTCGAGCCAAATGCGCATGAACTGGTATGCGCGGCGGGCAACGGGTGGATCGTAGACGCAATTGGGTGCCGGCTTCTGTGCTTCCTCGGTGAAGCAATGCACTGCACCACCAAAATCGACCACGGCCCATCGACGCACGTGGCCGCCGCGCATCTCCTGCTCGAACGCCGCGCGTGCCGCTGGCGGCACCGCTTGGTCGTCGTCACCGGTGAGGACGAGCACATCGGCGCGGATGTTACGCGCAAGCGCCGGATCATCCGTGGAAAGAATGCCGTGAAATGTCACCACCGCTGCAATGTTGGCACCTGCCCGAGCCAGATCAAGCACCGCCGAGCCACCGAAGCAAAATCCGATGGCGGCGATCCGTGCCGGGTCGATGGGCGCATTCCGCTCCTGAAGGCGCATCTCGGCCAGCGCCTTCACCATGCGCTGGCGCATCAGCACACGGTCCGCATAAAGGGGTTTGACGGCGGCCTCGGCTTCCGACGTGTCGGCCGGTCGCACACCCAGCCCGTACAAGTCGGTCAGGAAGATGACGTAACGATCCCCGGCAATCTTCTTGGCCTTGGCGATCGCATCCGCATTCACGCCATACCAATTCGGCACCATCAGCAGGCCGGGGCGCAGCGTCTTGATGGCGCTGTCGTAAATGAGGTACCCCTGAAAGCGTTTGCCAGCAACGCTCCAATCGACGGGACGGGCGACCATTGCGGCATGGACGCTCCCCGAAAGCAGCAACACCAGACCAAGCAGCCAGGATCGCATCGCGGGTCCCCGTTTGAAGACTGGGGCAGCATACGCCAGGCCATGGCCCGGTCTCCTTGCGTCGCACCATGGCGAAGCGGCGCCTGTCCATTCCGTGGACCTATAATTCCGCTTTCGCCCCTGGGAGTTCACCATGCCGCAGACCATGCGCGCGCTGGTCAAGCGCGAGGCCAAGAAGGGAATCTGGATGGAAGAGGTGCCCATCCCGGTCGTCGGGCCCAACGAGGTCCTCATCAAGCTCGAGAAGACGGCGATCTGCGGCACCGATCTGCACATCTATCTGTGGGACGAGTGGTCCCAGCGCACCATTCAGCCTGGACTGGTGATCGGCCATGAATTCGTCGGTCGCATCGTCGAAACGGGACCCGGCGTCAAGGGCTATGCCCCGGGGCAGCGCGTCAGCGCGGAGGGACACATCGTCTGCGGCATGTGCCGGAATTGCCGCGCTGGTCGCCAGCATCTATGCCCCAACACGGTTGGCATAGGCGTGAATCGCAACGGGGCATTTGCCGAATACGTCTCGATGCCGGCCACCAATCTTTGGCCCATTCCGGACCAGATCCCTTCCGAACTCGCGGCGTTCTTCGATCCCTATGGCAACGCCGCCCACTGCGCCCTTGAATTCGATCTGGTGGGCGAGGACGTGCTGATCACGGGGGCGGGTCCCATCGGCATCATCGCAGCCGGCATCGCCAAACATGTCGGAGCCCGCAATGTCGTCGTGACGGACGTGAACGATTACCGCCTCAAGCTGGCCGCGGACATGGGCGCCACCCGCGTGGTCAACGTCACCAATCAGTCGTTGCGCGACGTGGTCAAAGACCTCCACATGGAGGGCTTCGACGTCGGCCTCGAGATGAGCGGCAATGCCCGTGCCTTCAACGACATGCTGGAAGTGATGTATCACGGTGGCAAGGTCGCGCTGCTCGGCATACTTCCCAAAGGCGCTGGCGTTGACTGGGACCGCATCATCTTCAAGGGCCTCACGGTGCAGGGGATCTACGGCCGGCGCATGTACGAAACCTGGTACAAGATGACGCAAATGCTGCTGACTGGCTTCCCGTTGCAGAAGGTCTTGACCCATCAGGTGGCCATCGATGAATTCCAGCGTGGCTTTGATTTGATGGAATCCGGCAACTGCGGAAAAGTGGTCTGTTCCTGGACCTGAGGCTTGCCATGACCTATGCCGCCAAGTCCCGTTTCGCCGACGAACTCGTCGCGATCGAACAGCAAGGCCTGCTCAAGCGTGAACGCGTCATCACGTCGCCGCAGGCGGCCGAGATCACCTTGGCCGATGGCCGAAGGGTGCTGAACTTCTGCGCCAACAATTACCTGGGACTGGCCGACCATCCCGAGGTCATCGCGGCCGCCAAGCAGGCACTCGACAGCCATGGGTTCGGCATGGCGAGCGTCCGTTTCATCTGCGGCACCCAGGACCTGCACAAGCAACTGGAAGCACGCATTGCCCGATTTTTCGGGACCGACGACACCATTCTGTATGCCGCCTGCTTCGATGCCAATGGCGGACTCTACGAGCCGCTGCTAGGCGAAGAAGACGCCGTCATTTCCGATGCCCTCAACCATGCATCGATCATCGATGGCATCCGCTTGTGCAAGGCCAAGCGCTATCGATACGCCAACTGCGACATGGCCGACCTCGAAGGCCAGCTTCAGGCGGCGGATGCGGCTGGCGCGCGCACCAAGCTGATTACCAGCGATGGGGCGTTTTCCATGGATGGCATCGTCGCGCCCCTGGATCGCATCTCGGCGCTGGCGCGAGCGTATGGCGCCATGGTGCACATCGACGAATGCCACTGCACCGGATTCCTTGGGCCCAGCGGCCGGGGCTCAGCCGAAGTGCATGGCGTGATGGACCAGATCGACCTGTTCACGGGCACTCTGGGCAAGGCCCTGGGTGGAGCGTTAGGCGGGTTCACCACCGGCCATGGCGAGGCAATCGAGTTGTTGCGCCAGCGTTCCCGGCCCTACCTTTTCTCCAATTCCCTACCGCCCCATGTGGTCGCGGCCGCCATCAAGGTCTTCGACATGCTGGAAAGCGCGGATTCCCTGCGCGAGCGCCTTGACGAGAACACGCGCTATTTCCGGGCACAGATGACACGCGCCGGATTCGAGATCAGGCCCGGCACCCACCCGATTGTCCCGGTGATGGTGCATGAGGCGCATCGCGCGCAACGGATGGCGGCGAACCTGCTCGATGAAGGGATCTACGTGACCGGATTCTTCTACCCGGTCGTGCCGCAGGGCAAGGCACGCATTCGCACGCAGATGAGTGCCGCCCACACGCGGGAGCACCTTGACCGCGCGATCGATGCGTTCACGCGCGTCGGACGTGATCTGGGTCTTCTTGGCACCTGATGCAAAGCGACCGCATCCGCCTCTTCCAGACCCTGCCGCAGGCATGCGGCTACTGGAAGGGGCGCACGGCGGTCAATGTCGTGATCGATCCAAGTTGCACGGGGATCGAGGCGGTCTATGCGGCGGCACTGACCCACGGGTTTCGCCGCGCGGGCAACCACGTCTACAAGCCGCGCTGTCCGCGCTGCAGCGATTGCGTGCCGTGCCGCGTCGTGCTCGACCGATTCTCGCCTGACCGCAGCCAGCGCCGCTGCCTTGCGAGAAACGGGGACATCACGCTGGTGGATGCCGATCCCGGCTTCACGGCCGAGCGATGGGCGTTGTACCAGCGTTACCAGCAGCAGCGGCACCCCGGCGGCGGCATGGACGATGGCTCGGTGGAAGATTTCCGCCACTTCCTGACCGCACCGTGGAGTTCAACCCGATTCCTGGAGTTGCGCGTCGGGGAGCGTCTGCTGGCCGTCGCTGCGACCGATGCAACGCCTTCAAGTCTGTCTGCGGTCTATACATGGTACGAGCCGCACGAGCGCATCCGCGGACTAGGCATCCTGGCCATCCTCAAACAGATCGCCTATGGCCAGGCGCACGGACTTGAGCATCTCTATCTGGGGTACTGGATCGCCAATCACCCGAAGATGCACTACAAGCACCAATTCCGGTCGCTTGAAATCCTGACCGATGGCGGCTGGGTGGGGTTGCCGCGGCAATCAACGTAGGCGCGCGGCCATCAGCGGCGGTAGCGGTCCGTTGCCCGAACGAGCGCGTCGATGTTGCCGGGCTCGAACGCTGAGTGACCGGCGTCGGTGACTATTCGAAGGTCGGCCTCAGGCCAAGCTCGATGCAGATCCCACGCGCTGCGCATCGGACAGACCACGTCATAGCGGCCCTGCACGATGGTGGCCGGAATTTGGCGGATGCGGTCGATGTCCTCCAGTAGCTGCCGGTCGCTGCGCATGAAGCCGCCGTGGACGAAATAATGGCATTCAATCCTGGCGAAGGCCTGTGCAAACTCGTCGGCGCCACTGGACTCGATGTGCGCTGCATCCTGATAAAGAAAGCTGGTACTTCCCTCCCAGATCGACCAGGCTCTGGCTGCAGCAAGCCGCACGGCAGGGTCATCGTGCGTGAGCCGTCGATGGTACGCGCTGATCAGGTCCCCGCGCTCGACGCTGGGAATCGGTTCGATGTACTTCTCCCAGGCATCCGGGAACAGGGCATCGCAACCCTGCTGGTAGAACCATTCGAGTTCCCATCGCCGCAAGAGGAAAATGCCGCGAAGCACCAGTTCGGTGACTTGTTCGGGATGCGCCTCAGCGTAGGCAACCGCAAGGGTCGATCCCCACGAGCCGCCGAACACCTGCCACCGGCCGATCCCGAGGTGTGCCCGGAGCCGCTCGATGTCCGCCACCAGATCCCATGTGGTGTTTTCGCGCAATTCCGCATGCGGGGTGCTGCGACCGCAGCCCCGCTGGTCAAACAGGATGATGCGATAGGCATCAGGATCGAAAAACTGCCGACACCGCGCATTGCAGCCTCCCCCAGGACCCCCATGCAGGAAAACGACGGGCTTGCCGCGCGGATTGCCGCACTGCTCGTAATAGAGCGTGTGCAGCGCTGACACCTTCAGCCGCCCCGTGTCGTAGGGCTCGATCTCGGGATAAAGGCTTCGGTGCGCGCTGGACATCCGGTTGACCTCGCTGGAGTCCCAGAGGGCGGCCCCTGAGACGACTGCGGCGCCACGAGGCGCCGCGAGGGTGGCTGGAAGACTGGTCGGGGCGGCGAGATTCGAACTCGCGACCCCCACAACCCCATTGTGGTGCGCTACCAGGCTGCGCTACGCCCCGACTCGATTCCAGATTGGCAATTCTAGCAGTGCAAGCAGCGCAAAAAGAAGTCGCGCGGTCGTCAACGCAACAGGGTCAATAGTTCCTCCAACTCGATCCGCAGCTGCCGAGCGAGCTGGCCCGAATAGCTGGCCTCGCTACGTGCCTGAGCGCCCTCAAGCCGCTGGCGCGCCCCCGTGATGGTGAATCCCTGCTCGTAGAGCAACGCCCGTATCTGCCGGATCATCAGGACATCGTGGCGCTGGTAGTAACGGCGGTTGCCGCGACGCTTGACCGGATTGAGCCCGCTGAATTCCTGCTCCCAGTAGCGCAACACGTGCGGCTTGACCCCGCACAGTTCGCTGACCTCGCCAATGGTGAAGTATCGCTTGGCAGGGATCGGCGGAAGCTCGTTATTGCTACCTGGGTCCAGCATAGGCTTCCACCCGTTGCTTCAGTCGCTGCCCCGCTCGAAACGTCACAACACGCCGAGCCGAAATCGGGATCTCCTCCCCTGTCTTGGGATTGCGACCCGGCCGCTGGTTCTTGCTGCGGAGTTCGAAATTGCCGAACCCCGAGAGCTTGATCGACTCACCTCGCTCCAGTGCCGCCCG
Source organism: Pseudomonadota bacterium (assembly GCA_021795435.1). Lineage (GTDB taxonomy): Bacteria > Pseudomonadota > Gammaproteobacteria > Xanthomonadales > Rhodanobacteraceae > Metallibacterium. The sequence goes on along the minus strand of JAJYPJ010000001.1, from coordinate 162,515 downwards.
AATGGTTTCGAAGAACAGGTCCACGAATTCCTTGGCCTCTCGTTTGTTGAGGCCCACTTCGGCGAACAGGCGTTCGGCCATTTCTGCTTTGGTCAGTGCCACGACTACCCCCTGATGCGCGCCGCGCACGACTGTGCCAGAACCTGGAGCACCCGCGCCAGGCAGGCGTCCGCGTCACTATCCGTAAGCGTGCGCGAGTGGTCCTGCAAAATCAAGCCCATGGCGAAACTCTTGTGACCTGCTTCCAGGCCGACGCCCCGGTAGACGTCGAACAAGCAAAGCTCCGCCAGCAATGCGCCGGCCGCGGAAACGACCCTCTGGGCAACGTCGTCCCAACCCACGGCCTCGGGCACCATCACGGCCAGATCCCTGCGCACAGCCGGGAATCGAGGCAACGGCATCGGTCGTGGCAAGCGGCCCGCGCGCAGGGCATCCAGATCGAATTCCGCCACGTAAATCTCCGCCTCGAGAGCCAGGTTTCGCTCCAGTTCGGGATGCAGCGATCCGACCACACCGACCGGGGTGTCGCCGACGACCACGCACGCCGCGCGCCCGGGGTGCAGCCATGGTGGCAATCCCTCGCGGGTGAGGCGCATGGCCGGCGAACCTGGAGCCCGCAGGCCCAACAGGGCTTCGACCTCGCCTTTCATGTCATGGAAATCGAGCGGGCGAGAACCCGCGCCCCATTGCTCCCTTGCGGCGCTGCCGCAAGCCGCCATGGCTAGGCGCTCGACCTCCCGACCGGGGGATGGTTTGGCATGGAAGCTTCGGCCAACCTCGAAGAGACGCACGCGGGCCTGCTGGCGATTGCGATTCGCGCGAAGCGAAGCCACCAGCGCAGGCAATAGCGAAGGTCGCATGGACGAAAGTTCGGAAGACAGCGGGTTGGCCAGCGGCATGGCCTGATCCTGCAGTCCCCATGACTGCAGCTGGAGTTCGCCAACCAGCGAAAGGTTGACCGCCTCCCGCCAATCGCGCGCCGCGAGCAGACCCCGCACGCGCGCCAGCGGGACCGTGCCCTCTGGCTCGGCACGCGCCTCCACGCCTGCCAGCGGCAGAGAAGGAGGAATCCGCGCATAGCCGTGGATGCGAGCGACTTCCTCGATCAGATCCTCTTCGCGGGCAAGATCGAAACGCCGCGTCGGGGCAATGGCCAGCCAACCCCATGCCTCGCGCGCCACCTTCAGGTCGAGTGCCAGCAGAATGCGCTCGACCTCGGGATCTGGCACTTCGACGCCCAGCACGCGCACCAGGCGCGCCCTACGCAGTCGTATCGACACTCGCTCCGGCGACCAACCTGGCAGAACCGACTCGTGCAGGGGGCCAGGGCAACCGCCGCATACGGCCAGCAGAAGCGCCGTTGCCCGTTCAAGGGCACGTCTGGGCAACTCCGGGTCAACGCCACGCTCGAACCGGTGCGCCGCATCCGAATGCAGCCCATGCCGTCGCGCCACGCCCATGATGGCCGCTGGCGCAAAGTGCGCGCTCTCCAGGAATATGCGCTTCGTCGCGAGCCCGACGGCGCTGGCTGCGCCACCCATGACCCCGGCCAGTGCCTGCGCGCCACGCGCATCGCCGATCACCAGCTCGCCGCGACCCAGCTTGACGTCGGTGCCATCGAGCAAATGCAGCCGCTCTCCTTGCGTGCCGGGTCGCACCGTGATCGACCCGTCCAGGGTCTCGTCATCGAATGCATGCAGCGGCTGGCCCAGCTCGAGCATCACATAGTTGGTGACGTCGACGATGGCGCTGATCGGCCGCAGTCCCGCCCGGCGCAGCCGCTCGGTCATCCACAGTGGCGTCGGCGCCCTTGCATCAACGCCATCGATGATGCGTCCGCAATAGCGTGGGCACGCTTCCCCCGCGATCAGACTCACGTCGCGCCTCAGCTCGTTCTGCGCGGCGACGGGACTCACGTCCGGCAATCGCATGGCGCCGCCGAACAGGGCGGCGACGTCGTGGGCCAGGCCGATCATGCTGAAGCAGTCGGCGCGATTCGGTGTCAGCTTGAGCTCGATGCTGGCGTCGGGAAGCCCGAGGTATTCAGCCAGTGCATGGCCGACCGGGGCGTCCTCCGGCAATTCCATCAGCCCGGCATCGTCGCCATCGAGCGCCAGCTCGCGCGCCGAACACAACATGCCCTGCGACTGGATGCCACGCAGTTCGGTCACGGATATCTGTACACCGCCGGGTAGCCGCGCACCCGGCAACGCCAGCGGTGCCCTCAGGCCCACGCGGGCGTTCGGCGCGCCGCACACGACCTGTGAAGACTCGGTCCCGGCCGCCACGACTGTACAGATGCGCAGGCGATCCGCTGCGGGATGCGGAACGCATGCGACGATTTCACCGACCACGACGCCATCCAGCTCCTCGCCCAGAGGCACGACCGACTCGACCTCCAGGCCTGCCAGCGTGAGGCCCTCAACCAAGGCTTCACGTTCGGCCTCCACGGTCACGAGCGATCGCAGCCAGCGTTCACTGAATTTCATCGTCGCTCCTCAGTCGAACTGCGCCAGAAAGCGGACATCGTTCTCGAAGAACGCGCGCAGGTCATCCACGCCGTAACGCAGCATCGCGAACCGCTCGACACCCAGTCCAAACGCAAAGCCGGTGTAGCGTTCGGCGTCAATGCCGCCGTTCTGCAACACCACAGGGTGCACCATGCCGCAGCCGAGAACCTCCAGCCAGCGCACGTTCCCTGCCGCATCGATCCAGCGAATGTCCACTTCGGCCGACGGTTCCGTGAACGGGAAATAGCTTGGCCGAAACCGCATTTCAAATCGACGGCCAAAGAAAGCCGTGACAAAGGCTTCCAGCGTGCCCTTGAGGTCCGCGAAACTGACGCCCTCGGCGACCATCAATCCTTCGACCTGATGGAACATCGGCGAATGGGTTTGATCGGAATCGCTGCGATAAACGCGACCCGGCGCGATGATCCGCAAGGGTGGCTCGCGACCTTTCATGGCCCGGATCTGGACAGGCGAGGTATGCGTGCGCAGGAGTTCGCCATTGGCGAAATAGAACGTATCGTGCATGGCGCGCGCAGGATGATGCGGGGGAAAGTTGAGCGCCTCGAAGTTGTGCCAGTCGTCTTCGATTTCGGGTCCTTCCGAACGCCCGTAACCCATGCCTTCGAAGATTGCGCAGATGCGTTCGAGCGTCTGCATGACCGGGTGCAGGCTGCCCGTACCGCCGGCGCGGCCAGGAAGACCAATATCCACGACCTCGCTGGCCACCCGCATGGCCATCGCTTGCTGCGCCAAGGCGATGCGACGGGCCTCGAGCAGCTCGGACAGCTCGCTCTTGAGCCGATTGAGTTCCGCGCCACGGCTCTTCCGGACGTCGGGCGAGAGCGCTCCGAGTTCCTTGAGCGCAGCGGTCAGCAAGCCGGTGCGGCCAAGCAGCGCCACCCGCTTTTGCTCCAGTGCCTCCAGCGTTGGCGCCGTGGCGATCTCGGCGCGCGCCTGATCGATTCGATCCTGCAAGGACTCCATCGTCACCCTCCAGACCGTCACCGCGCGCGACGCGGCATCCGGGTGAACCGCAGAAACAAATGGGGAGCGAGCTCGGGCCCGCTCCCCACGTTGTGCACGCAAGGCCCCCATCGGGAGCACCCGCTTGCGATCAGGCGGCGAGTGCGGCCTTGGCCTTCTCGGCGATCGCGCCGAAGGCCTTGATGTCGTGCACGGCCAGATCGGCCAGCACCTTGCGGTCCACCGTGATGCCGGCCTTCGCAAGCCCTGCAATCAGGCGGCTGTAGGAAAGGCCGAACATGCGGGCACCGGCATTGATGCGGACGATCCACAACGCGCGAAACTGACGCTTCTTCTGCTTGCGTCCGATGTACGCATACTGCCCCGCGCGGGTAACCGCCTGCTTGGCGACGCGGAAGACCTTGCGACGGGCGTTGTAATAGCCCTTGGCCCGACCGATGATTTTCTTGTGGCGGCGGCGCGCCACGACGCCACGCTTGACACGTGCCATGAGTCAGTCTCCTCAGACGTAGGGCAGCATGCGCTCAACGCGACCGGAGTCGCAGGCGCGTACATGGTTGGGCCCACGCAGGTTGCGTTTCCGCTTCGTGGACTTCTTGGTGAGGATGTGACTCTTGAAGGCGTGGCCAGCTTTGAACTTGCCACTTGCCGTCTTGCGGAAGCGCTTGGCAGCCGCACGGTTGGTCTTGATCTTGATCTTCGGCATGGAATGCTCCGTCCGGGGTTATTGACTGGTCCCGGCGGCGGCGGACGCCGCACTTGCCATCCCTGCCGGAACCTGCGTATGCCGGCCCTATCTCAGGACCGGACCCCGGATTGTATACAGAAAGCGAGCCAAGGCCAAGCGGCCATTCCGCGGTTGCGGTGCGCCAAAGCGAAGCCGACCCACCGCTCCGAACTACTTCTTCTTTGGCGCGATCATCATGATCATTTGGCGCCCCTCGAGCCGCGGGAATTGCTCGATCACGCCTTGCTCAACGACGTCCGCCTGGATCTTCTTGGCCAGTTCATAGCCGAGCTCCTGGTGCGACATTTCGCGACCTCGGAAACGAATATTGACCTTGACCCGGTCGCCCTCGTCCAGGAACCGAAGCAGGTTGCGCATCTTGATTTGGTAATCCCCGACGTCGGTGGTCGGCCGGAACTTGAGCTCCTTGATTTCGACCTGCTTCTGTTTCTTCTTGGCCGCCTGGGCCTTCTTCTGCTGCTCGAAGCGGAACTTGCCAAAATCCATGATCCGGCACACCGGCGGATCGGCGGTCGGCTGGATCTCCACCAGATCCATTTCGGATTCCTGGGCGAGGCGCAGCGCCTCGTCTCGACCGAGAATGCCAAGCTGCTGGCCTTCGGCGTCAATCACGCGCACGCGCGGCACGCGGATCTCGTGGTTGCGACGGTGGGATTTGGTTTCGGTGGGCGTAGCGATCGTGATGTCTCCGTGGATCAATGAACTCGGGCCCGTTCAACCAGGCCGGGCTTCCGAGGCCAGACGCGCGGCGAAGGAGGCCAGTGGCATGCTGCCAAGGTCCGCGCCGCTCAGCGCGCGCACGGCAACCGCGCCCTGCTCCATCTCGCGGTCACCGACCACCAGCAGATAGGGCACTCGCTGCAGCGTGTGTTCGCGGATCTTATAGCCCACTTTCTCGTTGCGCAAATCGGCCTGGACACGGAATCCTTGCTGCACAAGTGCTTGCGCGACCTGCGACGCATAGGGCGCATGCGCATCGGTGATGCTCAGCACGATCGCCTGCAGGGGGGCCAGCCAAACGGGAAAGGCTCCGGCGTGGTGCTCGATCAGGATGCCGATGAAGCGTTCCATCGAACCGACGATGGCCCGATGCAGCATGACTGGATGGCGACGCACGCTGTGTTCGTCGACATACTCGGCGCCGAGCCGCCCGGGCATCATGAAATCAACCTGCATGGTACCCAACTGCCAGGTACGCCCGATTGCATCCTTGAGGTGGTATTCGATCTTCGGGCCATAGAAGGCGCCCTCGCCCGGCAACTCCTGCCACTCGACACTGGCGCCGCGCAGCGCGCTACGCAGCGCATGCTCGGCCTTGTCCCACGTGGCATCGTCCCCCAATCGCTTATCCGGTCGCAGCGCGATCTTGACTTGGACATCGGAAAAGCCGAAGTCGGTGTAGACCTTCAGGGCCTGCCGATGGAAGGCCGCGACCTCCGACTCGATCTGCTCTTCCGTGCAGAAGATATGGCCGTCATCCTGGGTGAAACCCCGGACACGGAGAATCCCATGCAACGCACCGGAGGGCTCGTTGCGATGGCACGCACCGAATTCGCCATAGCGGATGGGTAGGTCCCGATAGCTGTGAAGGCCCTGCTTGAATACCTGCACATGGCCGGGACAATTCATCGGCTTCACCGCATACGTGCGCTTTTCCGATTCAGTGAAGAACATGTTTTCCTGGTAGTTGTCCCAATGGCCCGACTTCTGCCAAAGCGAAACATCCAGGATCTGTGGGCAGCGGACCTCTCCGTAGCCCGTATCGCGGTAGACACGCCGCATGTACTGCTCGACAACCTGCCAAATGGCCCATCCCCGCGGGTGCCAGAACACCAGGCCCGGGCCTTCCTCCTGGAGATGGAACAGATCCTGCGCCTTGCCGATGCGGCGATGATCCCGCCGTTCCGCTTCTTCAAGTTGGCGCAGGTGCGCATTCAGATCCTTGTCGCTCAGGAACGCGGTTCCGTAGATGCGGCTGAGCATTTGGTTGCCGCTATCGCCACGCCAATATGCGCCGGCAACCTTCAGTAGCTTGAATGCCTTGAGCCGGCCAGTGTCGGGGACATGAGGTCCACGGCAGAGATCGGTGAATTCGCCTTGGCTATAGAGCGAAAGTTCATCGCTCGCAGGTATGGCCTGAATGATTTCGACCTTGTATTCCTCGCCCAAGCGACGGAAGAAATCGATCGCCTCATCGCGCGACTTGACCGTGCGTGCAAGCGGGAGCGCCTCGGCAGCGATCTTCCGCATTTCCTCTTCAATCCGAGGTAAATCCTCAGGCGTGAATGGACGCTCGTAGGCAAAGTCATAGTAGAAGCCGTTGTCGATCACGGGGCCAATGGTGACCTGGGCCCCGGGAAAGAGTCGCTGCACGGCTTGCGCCAGCAGGTGCGCCGTCGAATGGCGGATGATTCCCAGTGCGTCGGGGCTCTTCTCGGTGATGACCTCGAGGTGCGCGTCATGCTCGATCAGACGCCCCAGATCCACTAGCGAGCCGTCGATCCGGCCGGCCAACGCAGCCTTGGCAAGCCCCGGGCCAATGGACTCGGCGACCTCGCGCACGGTGGGCGCATGCGCAAAGTTGCGCCGGCTCCCGTCGGGAAGGGTAATTTCGATCATGGTTCTACGTTCCGATGCGGATCACAGGCGAGTTGCAAGGGCCTCAAGCGCCCTTGGTCGGCGTGACACAGGCAGGTGGGAATCAGCCGCTGGTACTCATGTCGCACGCTCGGCGTGCAGGTCACCCGGCCGCCACCCGATTCGAAGAAATGCTGTACGCACGCTAGCCAGCTGTCATGAGTCTGTCAACGGCGCCGTTGCACGCGGCTGGTAGACTGCCGGGACTCATCGAACCATCGAATCATGCGCATCCTCGTAACCGGCGCGGCCGGCTTCATCGGTGCGGCGCTCATCGAGCGCCTGCTGGCACGTGGCGAGCAAGTGCTCGGCATCGACAACCACAATGACTATTACGATCCGGAACTGAAAGCGGCGCGCGTCGCTCGATTCAGCGCGCACCCGGGGTACCAGCACCATCGGCTGGACATTGCCGACAATGGCGCCCTGCAAGGGACATTCACGGCATTTGCTCCCGAGCGCGTCGTGCACCTTGCCGCGCAGGCGGGCGTGCGCTACTCGCTCATCAATCCCTCCGCCTATGTTCAAAGCAACCTGGTCGGATTTGGCAACGTCCTAGAGGCATGCCGGCGTGGACAAGTGCGCCACTTGGTGTTCGCATCCTCCAGTTCCGTGTACGGGGCGAACCGCAAGCTGCCGTTCTCGGAGGGGGATGCCGTGGACCACCCGGTGAGCCTGTATGCCGCCACGAAGAAATCCAACGAACTGATGGCGCACGCTTACAGCCATCTTTACCAGCTGCCCGCGACAGGACTTCGGTTTTTCACCGTGTATGGGCCTTGGGGACGTCCCGACATGTCACCCATGTTGTTTGCCCAGCGAATTCGCCGCGGTGAACCGCTGCAGGTCTTCAACCACGGGCACCATCGACGGGACTTCACGTACATCGACGATATCGTCGATGGCACGCTTGCCGTGCTGGATCGGCCTGCCGAACCCGACGCGACCTATGACGCGCAAAGCCCGCACCCTGGACGATCGGACGCGCCGTACCGCATCTATAACATTGGCGGCGACCAACCCGTTGCACTGCTCCACTTCATCGAGCTGATCGAGAATGCAATGGGTCGAACGGTTGCGAAGGAGCTCCTGCCCATGCAGCCGGGCGACGTGGAGGCAACCTGGGCTGACGTGACGGCGCTTCGCGCGGCAACCGGGTGGCAACCGCGCGTAGGCATCCAGGAGGGTGTCTTGCGCTTCGTGGACTGGTTCCGCGGCTATTACGGTGTCTGAGCCACACCAAGCGCATGGCCTGAACCGACGGCAAGGCATGAATTATATCGGCCGTGTCGCCGTAGGCTCCGAATCACGGTCCGATGAAGTTCGCGAGCAACCGCTCCAATCCCGCGGCGTTGATTGACAATCCGTCGCCGTATCGCTCCCCTATCATTCCCCAGCCAAGTCCGCCGGAGTTTCCCCATGTGTGGCATTGTCGCCGCCGTCGCCCAACGTGACGTTGCTCCCATCCTGGTCGCAGGCCTGAGGGCACTGGAATACCGCGGCTACGATTCTGCAGGCATAGCCGTGTTGACGCCGTCAGGTCTGCGGCGGGTGCGGGCCAAGGGCAAGGTTCGGGAGTTGGAGGCTCGCTGTGACGCGGATCCACTTCGGGGACATACCGGCATAGCCCACACCCGCTGGGCAACTCATGGCGCACCGAGCGAGGAAAACGCGCATCCCCATCAAGCGGGGCGCGCCGTCGTAGTCCACAACGGCATCATCGAAAACCACGCCCATTTGCGCGCTGAACTGCAAAGTCTCGGACGGGTGTTTGCGTCCGAGACCGATACCGAAGTGATTGCCCATCTGGTCGACCTGGAATTGGGCAAGGGACTCGATGTGCGCGAAGCCACGCTTCGTGCCATTGCGAGACTAGAGGGCGCCTACGCGATCGCGGTCCTGGATACTCAAGATGCGGAGCACATCGTCGGGGCGCGCCTGGGTAGTCCTTTAGTACTCGGAATCGGCATCGGCGAACACTTCCTGGCATCCGATATTCAGGCCTTGGTCCAAGTGACGCGACGAGTGATATATCTCGAGGAGGGGGACGTCGCCGAGATAGGCCGCGAGCGCTATGCGGTTTTTGATCGGCACGGCAAGTCGGTTGACCGCGTCGTGCACGAGAGCGAACTCAGCAGCGACGCAATCGACAAGGGCGAATTTCGCCATTTCATGCTCAAGGAAATTCACGAACAACCGCGCGCAGTGGCTGACACGCTTGAAGGCCGACTTGGTGCGAACGGTCCATTGCCCAATATTTTCGGACCAGGCGGCGACACCCTGCTTTCACGCGCTGCTGGTCTCCATATTGTCGCTTGCGGAACGAGCTACCACGCGGGTCTGGTTGCCAAGATCTGGATCGAGGCTCTGGCGCGCATCCCCGTGAGCGTCGAGGTCGCAAGTGAATACCGTTACCGTGACGTTGTGGTGCCGCCCAACACGCTGTTCATTGCGATATCCCAATCGGGTGAGACCGCCGACACGTTGGCCGCGCTGCGCGAATCGCGTGCCCGGGGCTATCTGGGCACGCTGGCGATCTGCAACGTCCCGGAGTCTTCGCTGGTTCGCGAGGCGCAACTCAAGCTCATGACCCGCGCGGGTCCAGAAATCGGCGTCGCGTCCACAAAAGCCTTCACCACTCAGTTGGCCGCGCTGGCATTACTCAGTCAGGAACTGGCACGAACGCATGGCCTACCCCTGTCGCGGTTACAAGCGCTCGCGGCAGAATTGGCACACCTTCCTCGCATGCTCGAGCTGGCCCTGACCATCGAGCCGGCGATCGAAGCCCTCGCGGCGCGAATCGTGGACCGCCAACATGCCCTATTCCTTGGCCGAGGCACGCAGCAAGCAGTGGCCATGGAGGGAGCCCTCAAGCTCAAGGAAATTTCATACATCCACGCTGAAGCATACCCAGCCGGGGAGCTTAAGCATGGCCCGCTCGCGCTGGTCGACAGCACGATGCCCGTAATTGCCGTGGCGCCCAACAACGCATTGCTGGACAAGCTCAAATCCAATTTGCAGGAAGTCCGGGCGAGGGGCGGCGAACTCTATGTCATCGCAGACCATGTATCAGCACTCGAGGGAGAGGATCCGACGCGGGTCCTTCGCCTTGAGGTCGGCGGTGAAATGATTGCTCCCGCAGTGCTTACCGTGCCGCTCCAATTACTCGCCTATCACGTCGCCGTACTGCGCGGCACCGACGTCGACCAACCACGCAACCTGGCCAAGTCCGTCACAGTCGAATGATTTGATGCTCCCGACTTTTCTGATTGTTCCTGACAATTAAAGTCGCGAACAAGCAAATATAGTCGCCGACGTACCCCCAACGCTGAGTAGTACGGCATTCTTGAGTCAGCGCTGAGAATGACTGCAACGGGTCGATTGCCGCCCCCGCCGACGCGCCGGTTCGCCCTGATGATGATGACGAGCCCACATCAACCACATCGACCTGAACAGCTATGCGCGGATCTCGCTGGGCTCCCGCAGCCCGATCGAATACCGCAGGAGCATGGGGCTCGCGGCTTAACCAGTCCAAGTTTTTATCCTCCCCCCCCCCCAGCTCGGTTTTCGGCGGAAATCGACAGCTCAGCGCTAACTCCGGGCAGGTTACATTTCGCATGTTGCCAAACGGATGATCGAAGGAGACACGATGACGCACTTGACACTGTCGGGATCCTGCCTCTGTGGTGCGGTGACGTACCAAGTCGAGGGTGATCCAAAACGTTTCTACCACTGCCATTGCGCCCGATGCCGCAAGGCAACCGGCACGGGCCATGCATCAAACATTTTCCTCCAGCCTGGCCAACTTACGTGGCTGAGTGGCAGTGAACACGTCCGAGCGTTCAAGGTGCCCGAGGCCGAACGCTTCACCAACCAATTCTGCGACGTGTGTGGCTCGCGACTGCCACGTCAACCCGAAGGCACAGACATCGTGTCTCTACCCGCAGGCTCGTTGGACTGCGACGTTCCGATCCAGCCCCAAGCGCGAATTTTCTTTGATTCCCGAAGCAACTGGTCGTGCCAAGGCGACGCCATAGCGACCTATCCAGAATACGCTCCCCAATAGCGCCTTGACCGTGGCTCCAACCTGGCAAGCCCATCATCCACAAATGGATCGCCCGGCTTGGCATTGCGCCCCGCGCTGGCACCGTCCGTGCGATCTCGGCCCAGGGCGATTTTCACTTGCCGCCCTGGTCAACCAAACATTCACACGATGGGCCAGCACGACAGAACACCGCCTACGCGCAGACACCGCTTGGGATGACAAATCCGCGCTCCCGGAAACAAGAGTCGACAAGCAATCAGTGCGCGCCCCTGCTCTTCCGCTCCGCATCCGGGACGCAGGCTAACCTAGGGCGTTGCCGCCAGATCTTCGGGCCCTGTAACGGCACATGATGGCAATTGCGGCGATCGAGACAATGCTCCCAATCATCGCCAGCAGCATGTCGCTCTGTGCGTCCCACACATCACCCTGCGTGCCCAGGTAGGCAACACCCAAACCGCCACCAAAATGCTCGGCGGCAAACCACTCCACCAGCTCGAACAATGCACTGTTCGACACGATGAAGGCAACCGGAAAAATCCACCGCCAGATGCCCCGCGCTCGCGCTCGCGCCTCAAAGAGTTCGAACACCATGGGGGTGACCAGGACCCCGTACATGAAATGTACGAATCGGTCATATTCGTTGCGAGGGAAAGCGAATGCCTGGTTGATCAATACTCCGAACCATGCATGCACCCAACGGTCATATGGGACTTGCGCATAGGTGTAATGCGCGCCGACTTCGTGCAGCACAAGAAAAACGAACAAAGCCACGTAACTGGCATTGGAGAATCGCAGCCTGCGATAGGTTGCAACGAGCAACGGCACTGCGATCACGACCAGCGCGTTCTCCAGCATCCAATCGGCGCGATACCAAGGGGCAATGGCCAAGGCGACCCAGATCACCGCGAATGCCATGAGCAACGCAAGTGGGACCGCTGACGCTTTTCCGACAGCGGGCGGGTGCGCAACAGTCACTGCGTCCTCAACCTGACTGCGCCTAGCAACACCCCCCATATCACGACCCCCCGGCACCTAATGTACCCATCGCCTCTCGAATTCGCGCAAGCGAACCAAGCAATGGCTGGAGCGTGCCATGGACCCGGCATCCCGCGCATGGCGGGGCCAAGCCTACAGGGAAGCACGACGGCGCGGGATCCCTTGCGGATGTCCTGGAATGGCCGCCCGCATGAGCGGAGATGAGCAGCCGCCGGCTGCGATCGAAGCCCGATGCGCCTTGGACAACCGATCCCAGATCCAGGGAGATTTGGATGGATACTGAACGCACACCGTTAGAACAGCGGGGCCGCCGACCATCCCATGAACCCTCATCGAGACCATGCGATCCGGAGGGGATTGCTTGTTCGGGCGCCCATCGCAAACTCCAGATCCGCGAGCGTGCGTGATGCCCCACGGTCGCCGCAGCGACGACAGCTTCTCGGAGCCGCCTTGCTACTCGCCGCTCCAGCGCTGTTGCGAGCCAGTGGGCAGGACACGCGAACCGCAATCGCCCGTTCCGCTTTGCGGCGAATCGAGCACGAATGTCGTGGGCGCTTGGGCGTTGCGACGCTATCCTGCCGCGGAATGGCACGCCTCGATTATCGCTCGAACGAGCGTTTCCCGCTGTGCAGCACGTGGAAGCTGCTGGCCGTGGCGGCGATTTTGGCGCGCGTCGACGCAGGACAGGAGCAGCTCGATCGCCGTATACGGTTCACCCGCAATCAACTCGTCGATTACTCGCCGATCACCAGCCGACATGTCGACACAGGGATGACATTGGCCACGCTGTGCCGTGCCGCGCTCTCGCTGAGCGACAACAGTGCTGGCAACTTCCTTCTGCACGCCCTCGGCGGACCGTCGGCACTGACTCGCTGGATGCGGAGCATCGGCGATCCCTCAACACGCCTCGATCGCTTTGAAACCGCATTAAATGAGGCCGCGCCCGGCGATGTGCGGGATACCACGACGCCATCGGCGATGGCCGACGATCTCCGCCAGATATTGCTGGGGGATGTGCTTCACGCCGACTCTCGCCACCAACTGCTGCATTGGATGGGGGAAAGCCGCACCGGAGCGCAACTGCTGCGCGCCGGCTTTCCGGAAAATTGGATCGTGAGGGACAAAAGCGGGGCCGGGGAACATGGTTCGCGGAATGACGTGGCCATCGTCCTGCCGCCAGACCGGCAGCCGCTCCTTGTTGCAGCGTACCTGACCGAAACGGCAATCCCCCTGCGTGAACGCGATGCAGCACTCGCCGAGGTCGCACGAACCGTACGCCATTGGACGCTCGCCGGCGCGTGAATGCCCTGGCCAACTCGATGGCTCGCGACATGCCGGCGACCGGCCAGACAGGCAAATCGCTGGACCATCCAAACGGCCCAATGCACCCATGCGTCGCGCACGGGACACGCTCCCGCACCCACGGGGGCAATCTCAGTGACTCCGGCAGCCGTTACAATTGGATGCCACGTCGCGACCTGACCTTTCATGCGCCTGTATTTGCAGACCCAACCCGAGGGCGGCACGCCGCCCCGTTACTACCAACTCGCGCTGGAGCAGGATCTCCTGGGAGGGTGGACGTTGCTGCGGGAATGGGGCACCCAAGGCGGCAAGCCGGGCGGACGGCGCGAGGTTTACCTGGAGCGTGACGCCGCGCTTGCGGCATTCGAACAGGCGCGCGACGCGCAGATTCGCCGTGGATATCGCGTCATGTTCGCGCAGGGCCTGTAGGCATGGCATTGCCCGTCGCCACCGATGATCCGCGCCGCACGCGCCTCCTGCGGGCGTTGCATCGTCAGCCCACCGATACGCGACCAGTATGGTTGATGCGACAGGCCGGTCGCTATCTTCCGGAATATCGGGCAACCCGAGCGCAGGCGGGCAGCTTCCTGACCTTGGCCCAAACGCCCGAGTTGGCCTGCGAGGTGACCTTGCAACCGCTGCGCCGATTCGATCTGGATGCCGCCATTCTCTTCTCGGACATCCTCACCATTCCCGATGCCATGGGGCTAGGCCTCTCGTTTGCCGAGGGGGAAGGACCCCGATTCGCCAATCCCTTGCGCAGCGCCGCGGACATCGCGCGGCTGGCTGTACCTGATCCCGAGCAGGAGTTGCGCTACGTCATGGATGCGGTACGGCTGATCCGACGCGAACTGGATGGACGCGTGCCACTGATCGGGTTTTCCGGCAGTCCGTGGACGCTGGCCTGCTACATGCTCGAAGGTTCCGGATCACGCGATTTCGCGCGTGCAAAGACGATGGCATGGAACGATCCGTCGATCCTCCATCAACTGCTGGAGACGCTCGCACGGGCTGTTGCCGCCTACTTGACGGCGCAAGCTGCGGCCGGTGCACAAGTGCTCATGGTGTTCGACACCTGGGGAGGACTGCTGGCTCCCGCTATGTTTGCCGAGTTCTCGCTGCGCTACCTGGCCACCGTGGCCAGCACCCTGCGCAGTCAGTCAATCACGCGAGACGTGCCGCTGATCCTGTTCGCCAAGGGAGTCCATGGCACCGGCCAGTTGGAATCACTCGCGCAAACCGGCTGCACGGCGCTGGGCATCGACTGGACCATCGACATGGCGGACGCGCGTGCGCGCGTGGGTGACCGGGTCGCCCTGCAAGGCAACCTTGATCCCGCCACGCTGCGCGCAAGGACCGATGCCATCGATCGCGAAGTCGCCACCCTGCTGGCCGCCTTCGGCCCCCAACCGGGTCTGGTGTTCAACCTCGGGCACGGCATCACGCCGGACATCGATCCCGAGCACGTGTCGGCGCTTGTCGAGGCCGTGCACCGGCATGGTCGCCAGGACTGAGGCATCACCCCATCCCGCCCTAGCCCTCTCGCGCGTCCGAGGCGAACCAGGTAGCGAATTGGCGATCGCTGAAGCCAAGGCCGAGGAATAACCCGTCGCGCAACACCACCGGTCGACGAAGCAACGCCGGATACTCGCGGATCAGCAGGGTCCATTCCGGATCACTCCGGGGATCCTTCCGCTGCGGCAACAGGTTGCGCCAGGTCGGACCCGTCCTGTTGACCAGCCGCGTCCAGCCGCCCGCCCGGCCTGCCCAGTCGCGCAGCGTCCCCGGCTCGGGACGCTGCGCGCGGTAATCAACGAAGACGTGCTCGAGCCCGTGACGATCGAGCCAATGACGCGCCTTCCGACACGTGTCGCAATTCGGTAGTCCTTGAAGCATGATCATGGCTGGCCTTCCTGTCCCGTGAAAAGCGGACCACGGCGCGCCACGGCAACCAGGCGCCGCGGCAAGCCCATGGCGAGCCGAGGCGCCATCCTGTGCATGGGAAGTCGCTCCCGCGCCCGAGGGGAATGGATGGTGCGCACAACGATCAGTCCGTGGCGCCGCGCAACAGATCGTTGATCGCCGTCCGCGCCCGCGTCTTCGCGTCCACGCGCTTGACGATGATCGCGGCATACAGGCTGTGGGACCCGTCCGCTGCCGGCAGGCTGCCCGCGACGACCACGCTGCCCGCAGGCACCCGGCCATAATGAACCTCGCCGCTGGCCCGATCGTAGATGCGGGTGCTCTGCCCGAGGAAGACGCCCATGCCGATGACACTGCCGCGCTCGACGATCACGCCTTCGACCACTTCGGATCGAGCCCCAATGAAGCAATCATCCTCGATGATCGTCGGCGCCGCCTGCAGCGGCTCCAGGACACCGCCGATGCCGACGCCCCCGGAGAGATGGACGCGCGCGCCAATCTGGGCGCACGAACCTACCGTGGCCCACGTATCAACCATGGTGCCCTCGCCCACCCATGCGCCAATATTGCAGTAACTGGGCATCAGCACCGCATCTTTGCCGATGTAAGCGCCACGCCTTACGAGTGCGCCAGGCACCAACCGCGCGCCCAGCGCACGCAATGCCGACTCGGACCCCCCCGCGAAGCGCAGCGGAACCTTGTCCCAGGCCGACATCGCACCGCCATCCATCATGCGGTTGCCATGGACGCGGAAGTAAAGCAGCACGGCCTGCTTCAACCACGCATTGACGCGCCATCCACCCTGCCCATCGGGCTGCGCGACGCGCTCTGCGCCCTGCTCGAGGAGGTCCATGGTCCGTTCCAGGACTGGCATCAACTCGGTCTCGACAAAGCGCGCATCGAGTCGGTCGCGCTCGGACCATGCGGATTCGATCGTGGATTGCAGGGGCTGCATCAGGGCTTTCTCTCAACGTTGGCGGGGGATCCCAGGCGCCGATCCAGCTGGGCGCGCAACGCAGACTGCCGCGTTGCATCCAGTGCGTGGTCGTTCCGGTCACTCAGTTCGAAGTAATCTTCGGCGCGGTCGCCCAAGGTGGCGATGCGTGCATCATGCACGCGCACCCCGGACTCGCGGAAGGCCTCGGCGATATCGACCAGCAGACCGGGTCGGTCGCTTGCCCGAATGGCCAAGCGGGTCCGCGACGGATGGCCCGACGACTCGAAGGCGATGCGTGGCGCGCGCTGGAAATGGCGCAACCGCCGCGGCAAACTGCGCGGCAGCCGTGGCCGTTGGGGCGCGCGCAAGGCTTCGACGAGCCGTTCGCAGAGCCTCGCCGCCTGATCGGCGGTGCCGGCGCCACCGTGCGAATCCAGCAGGACGAAGCTATCCAGTGCGCGCCCGCTGGGCGTACCGAGGATGCGCGCCTCCTGCACGGACCAACCTTCACGATCCAGCGCGACCGCGACCGTGGCAAACAACCCATCGCGGTCGGCGGCAAGGAAGAACACTTCCAGCCCACCACGTGCCGAGTCGGCCTGGGCGGCAACGACCGGAAGGGCACCCGCGGCATCCAGGAGCGCCTCGCTCTGCCACGCGACTTGTTCCGGTTGCTGTCGTACAAACGCAGCTGCCGGAAAATCCTGCCACAGCGAATGGACATCGGACACGCGACGCCCACGATCCTGGAGCAATGCCATGGCCCGCGCGCGGCATTCGCGTTCGATCGCTTCGGCATCGTCGGGACCCGCTTCGCCACTGAGCGCACGAGACGCGGCATGATAGAGATCGGCCAACAGGCGATCCTTGAAGCCGTTCCACAGACTGGGGCTCGTGCCAATGATGTCGGCAACGGTCAACAGGTAGAGCATCTCCAGACGCGACGAGGAGCCCACGCGCGTGGCAAACCGACCGATCACCAGCGGATCGCCGATGTCCTGGCGTTGGGCGGTTTGGCTGAGCAGCAGGTGATCGCGCACCAGGAAGGCCGCATCGTCGATCTTCGGCTGAGGCCATCCCAGTTGTCCCGCAAAACCACGAACATCTGCCTCACCCAGTGCGCTATGGTCCCCACCCCGACCCTTGGCGATGTCATGGAACAACGCCGCGAGCAATAACACAGGCAGTGACGTCTGCCGCTTCCAGAGCGCATGCGCCAAGGGGAAACGTTCGGTGGCGGTCGGCGTTGCAAAGAGCGCCAGCTGAGCCAGCACCCGAAGGGTATGTTCGTCGACCGTATAAAGATGGAACAGGTCGAACTGCATGCGTCCGCTCACCGTCGCAAAGGCCGGGATCAGCGCCCCCAGAGCGCCAGCACGCGCCAGCAGGGTCAGCGCCGCAGGCGCCTCGGCTCCACGATGCAGCAGCCGGTCAAATGCCTCCAGTGCGCGCGGATCGCGGGCAAATGCATCGTCGATCACGACGGCATTCAAGGAAGCCCGAGCGGCACGCAATGTCTCCGCCGAGAAATGATGGATTCCCGCACCCGCATCGATCCAGCAAGCGCCTTCGATCAAGGCTGCGGGATACCGTGCAAGGAGCGTGGCGTCTCGCGGCTCGAGTGCAGGTCCGCGGCGCTGCCAATCGTTATCGAGCGGGATTGGCGGCGACACGGGCTGCAGGCGCGCCACCAGTCGGGCCACGGCCTCGTCCACGCGCGCCATGACGCTGGTTGCCGCACGGTAGTAGCCCTGCATGAAGTGCTCCACTGCAAGCGCCTCGCTGGTATCGACGTAGCCGAGCCGAAGCGCCAGCGCACGCTGGTGATCGAATAGGAGGCGTTCTTCCGCCCGACCAGCATGCAGATGAAGCGCGTAACGATCCCGGGCCAGCAGCGATTCCGCGGCTTCCAGTTCCTGCGCCGCACCGGTGTCGATCAAACCGAATTGAACGAGTCCATCCCATGTGGGCGGCGCCCCCATGCGCAAGCCGATCCAGTAAAGCATGTCGATTTGCCGCAAACCACCCGGCCCATCCTTGAGATCCGGTTCGAGGCGATAAGTGTCCTCGCCACGACGCGCGCGCCGAACCGCCTGCTCGGCCATGCGTGCATCGAGGAACGCCGGCAGCGGCCACAGTGTCTCGTCCCGAGCCAGAACCGTCGGCGCTCCGGCCAAACTCGCGTCGCCAGCCAACCAGCTCGTCTCGAGCATGGCGGTGAACACGCTCAGGTCGTGACTCGCCAGAGCACGTTGGCCAGCGAGTGTCCGCACGGCCTGCGACGGCTTGAGCCCGAGATCCCAGAGCACCGCAAACACCCGCTCGAACCCTCGCGAGACCGGCGCGGCGGCAGCGTCCGTCAATACCAGCAGGTCGACGTCGGACTGGGGATAGAGCCTTCCGCGACCGAAGCCACCCTGGGCAAAGAGGGCAAGACCTGTCGCCTCGCCAAGATGAAGCGTCCAGACATACACGACGACGCGGCGCACGAGCTCGGCACGGGCCGTCGCCAGCAACCGGGCATCGGCACCCGCCACAAAGGACTGCGCCAACGCCCGGGCATGGTCGTCCAGCAGTTGACGCAGCGCCAGTCGCGCCTCGTCCGAAAGGCCGCTGCGCGGCACCGCGGGCGGCAGGCGAGGCGCTGGAGGCAGCCCCGGGCGGGGGACCGGACTGCTCACGCCCGCACGCTCCCGCTCAGTCTCAGGCTCAGGCCGCGTCCGGCCAGGGCGTGAGGATCTCGTAGCCGTCGTCGGTGACGGCGATCGTATGTTCCCATTGCGCCGACAGCGAATGGTCCTTGGTGACGACGGTCCAGCCATCCGGCAGCAGCCGCGTGTGCGGCTTGCCGGCATTAACCATGGGCTCGATGGTGAAGGTCATGCCCCGCACCAGGCGAAGGCCGGTGCCCGGCTTGCCGTAATGCAGGACCTGCGGATCCTCGTGGTATACGCGGCCGATGCCATGCCCGCAGTATTCGCGCACCACCGAGTACCCCGCAGCCTCGGCAACCTGCTGCACCGCATGGCCGATGTCGCCCAGCGTGGCACCCGGGCGAACCACCCCGATCCCAGCCATCATGGCCGCGTGGGTCGTCTCCACCAGGCGCTTCGCCAGCACGCCCGGCGTACCGACGAAGTACATGCGGCTGGTGTCGCCATGCCAGCCGTCCTTGATGACGGTGACATCGATGTTCACGATGTCGCCATCTTTCAGGACCTTGCCCGGGCTGGGAATGCCGTGGCAAATGACATGGTTGACCGAGGTGCACAAGGTCTTGGGAAATCCGCGGTAGCCGACGTTGGCCGGAATGGCCTTCTGGACGTTGACGATGTGCTCGTAGGCAATGCGATCAAGCTCTTCCGTGGTCACCCCGGGCCGCACGTGCGGCTTGAGGATGGCGAGCACCTCGGCGGCCAGACGCCCGGCCACGCGCATTTTCTCGATGTCGGCGGCACTTTTGGGTAGTACCGCACGGGGCTGGTCTGGAGCACGCATCACTTGCCATCCATGTGGGAGGCCCGGTATGATTTCAAGGCTTTGCAGCGCCCAACCGGACACTGCACAGGCACGAGTGTAACCGTTCGCGGCGGCATTCGTACGGCCGCAAGGCTGAATTCGCACACGCATCGGCACCCGCTCCGGGGTGCCCTGTCGCCGTTCCGGGCCGGATCGGTACCGCAATGCGGTGCCGCGAGGCTTGGCCGCACAGGGTCGGACGGGGGGTGCGTGGAAGTCCCAACCCTATGGGCCTGGCGGCCCGCCCGGAGTACAACCATGCCTCAAGTCACCATGCGCCAGATGCTGGAAGCCGGCGTGCATTTCGGACATCAGACGCGCTACTGGAATCCCAAGATGGGCCCGTACATTTTCGGTGCCCGCGGTCGGATCCACATCATCAATCTCGAGAAGACACTGCCGCTGTTCGGCGATGCCATGAACTTCCTTTCCGGTGTGGCCCAGAAGCGGGGCACGGTGATGTTCGTGGGCACCAAGCGTTCGGCGCGCGAGGCCATCGAAGCCGAGGCCCAGCGGTGCGGCATGCCCTACGTCGCGCAACGCTGGCTGGGTGGCACGCTGACCAATTTCCGCACCGTGAAGCAATCGGTGGCCAGGCTGAAGGAACTGGAGGCCATGGAAACCGATGGCCGCTTTGAAAAGCTGGTCAAGCATGAGGTGCTCAGCCTGCGACGCGAGCGCGACAAGCTGGAGAAGTCGCTGGGTGGCATCAAGAACATGGGCCGCCTGCCCGACGTCATGTTCGTTATCGACATCGGCTACGAAAACATTGCCGTGCTCGAGGCCAAGAAGCTGGGCATTCCCGTCGTCGCGGTGGTTGACACCAACTACGACCCGGCGCTGGTGGATTACGCGATCCCCGGCAACGACGATGCCATTCGTGCGGTTCAGCTCTACGCACGAGCCGCCGCCGATGCAATCCTCGAGGGCAAGGCCGCGGCTCCAGCCGCAGCACAGGGCGATGAAAACGAATTCGTCGAGTTGGACGCCGAAGGCAACCCGGTCGCCAAGGACGAGGACGCCCCGCGTCGCAAGGCGCCGCCGCGCAGGAACACCGGCAAGCCGGGCGACCGTCGCGACGCGCGTGCGCCGCGAGGTGGACGTGGCCGCGATCGCGGCGGCGATTCCCCGGCGGCCGAGTAAGCGCGACCCGTTCGCGAACTCGCCATCCCTGCCCGCGCGCGGCTTCGCGCGCGGTTCTACGTCATCAGAGGAAATACGCATGCAGATCACCGCCCAGACGGTCAAGGAACTGCGCGAGCGCACCGGCGCCGGCATGATGGAGTGCAAGAAGGCGCTGACCGAAAATGGCGGCGACATCGATGCCGCCGCCGAATGGCTGCGAAAGCAGGGCCTGGCCAAGGCCGACAAGAAGGCCAGCCGCGTCGCCGCCGAGGGTCGCATCACCATGGCCCAGGACGGGGGCAAGGCAGTACTGGTCGAGATCAACTCCGAAACCGATTTCGTGGCCAAGGACGACCATTTCATGGCTTTCTGCGAAGCCGTCGCCCGCGCCGCACTGGGCTCCACCGCGGCGGACGCCGAGCACCTGAAGACTGTCAGGTTGGCCTCGGGCGAAACGGTCGAGGAAGCACGGGCCGCAGTCATCGCGAAGGTCGGCGAGAATGTCCAGGTGCGTCGCATGGCGCGCATCGACAGCCAGCACATCGTCGCCGCCTATGTCCACGGCGCGCGGATCGGCGTGCTGGTCGAATTGAAGGGCGGCGACGAAGCGCTGGCCCGGGGCATCGCCATGCATGTCGCCGCAATGAACCCACCCTACAACAAGGCCAGTGACGTCCCGGCCGAGTTCATTGCCAAAGAGAAGGAAATCGAGCTCGCCAAGATGAGCGACAAGGACAAGGCCAAGCCGACCGAGATCCTCGACAAGATCATCTCCGGCAAGATCGCCAAGATCATCAACGAGAACACCCTGTATGGTCAGCCGTATGTCCTCAACACCGACCAGACCGTCGAGGCCGCACTCAAGGTGGCCGGCGCCGACGTGCTGGGGTTCCAGCGCCTGGCGGTAGGCGAAGGCATCGAGAAGGTGGTCGAGGACTACGCCGCCGAGGTCATGAAGCAAGCCGGTCTGGCCTGAATCACGATCGACCTCGATACCGGTTCCCTGGCGCGTGGCCTCACCGGCATTGCCGGGCTCCCAGGCAGGGAACCGCCGTACCGCGCGCCATATCAACCGGCGCCCGATGCCACGCCGCTCCGTGAGCGATCGGGCTCCGCGACCCGCGCGGGGCATCGCGCCGACTCCGACAATCCAGCCGCGCGTGCCCGGCCAACGGCCAAGGGCCCCGGGACGACTCAGGCAGGGCAAGCCTGCCTGGCCGAGCGATGCAGCGCCCGCAATGCCCCCAGGCCGACGCGAACACCGTCGGCGCCGGGCCAGCTTGGCGGCGCATCGAGATCGTCGATCACGGCGACAGCGCCCGGGAATCCGGCCTCCGCGAAATACATGCTGCGCGTAACCAGGCAGCGGACGTCCGCGGCGCGGGCGGCGGCTAGCCCAGCCGGTGAGTCTTCGATGGCCAGCGCTTGCGCGGAATCGACACCCAAGCCCGCCAAGGCCAGCTGGTAGGCAAGCGGATCGGGCTTCTTGCGAGGCGCATCCTCGGCACAGACGAGCGCGGCGAATCGCGCCTCCCAATTCGCGCCGAACAGGCGTGGAAACAGCGCGTCGATGTTGCTGCGACCCGTGGTCGTCGCCACGGCCACCTGGAGTCCTTCCTCGGCGCACTCGTCCAGGAGGCGCAGGACGCCCGGCCTCGCGGCAATCGCGCCCGTTTCAACGAGCGCCGCGTATTCGACGTTCTTGCATTGATGGAGCGCGCGAGCGAGTTCGTCGCGCGCGGCGTGGCCAGCTGGCGCATCCGCACGCGCGTCGATGTAGGCACGCAGGCGCTCGCGTCCCCCCGGCACGCGCAGCCAATGACCGTAGGCGAGCACGTCCCACTCCCAGTCGAGGCCCAGACTGGCGAAGGCGCGGTTGAACGCCACGCGGTGACCATCACGCTCCGTTTCGGCCAGCGTGCCATCGACATCGACGATCAGCGCGCGTAGATCCGGAGGTGGTGTCATTCGATCTTCCACTTGATGGAACAGCCCATCGAGGGATGCTGCTGCGGCAGCGGCAACTCGCCTGCCGCGATCCTGCGCATGGCATCGAACAGTTCCCGGGGCGCCTCCGCGACCAGAGCCTTGCGCCCCGAATCGAGTCGGCCCCGGTAGCGCAGCTCCATCTGCGATCCATAGCCGAAGAAGTCAGGCGTGCAGACGGCTCCGTATGCACGCGCGACCGCCTGCGACTCATCGTGCAGGTACGGGAATGGCCAATCCCGCGCCACTTCGACCATATGCTCGAAGCGGTCCTCGGGATACGCATCCGCGTCGTTGGGGTTGATGGCGATGAAGCGAACGCCCATCGGCGCGAGCTCCACGGCGTCGCGGACCATGCGCGGCAGCACCGCCTTGACGTAGGGACAGTGGTTGCAAATGAATGCAACCACGGTGCCCTTCTCGCCACGCAGCTCGGCAAGGTCATGCATGCGCCCATCCGTGCCGAGAAGCTTGAAGGCAGGGGCCGGCGAGCCAAGGGGCGTCGCCGGACTTTCGACGGCCATCGGGCACCTCCTCAGTGGTAACGCTTCGCCATGGCCTCCAGCGGCATGGGCTTGATCCGGGCTGCCTGGCCCGCGCATCCAAAGGCTTCGAACCGAGCCTTGCAAATGCCCTGCGCGGCCTTGCGCGCGGCGGCCATGGCCTTGCGCGGATCGAACTCGGAGGGCTTCTGGGCGAACAACTGACGCATCGCGCCGGTCATGGCAAGCCGGATGTCGGTATCGATGTTGACCTTGCGCACGCCACTCCGGATGCCACGCACAATCTCCTCGACGGGCACGCCGTACGTTTCCTTGATGTCCCCGCCATACTGACGAATGATCGCCAACCATTCCTGGGGAACGCTTGAACTGCCGTGCATGACCAGATGCGTGTCGGGCACCGCCGCATGGATCGCCGCAATGCGCTCGATGGCCAGGATGTCGCCCGTCGGCTGGCGCGTGAACTTGTACGCGCCGTGGCTCGTGCCGATGGCAATGGCGAGCGCATCCACGCCGGTCTTCGCCACGAAATCCCTAGCCTGACCCGGGTCGGTCAACAACATGTCGTGGCTCAGCTTGCCTTCGGCGCCAACGCCATCCTCCTCACCGGCCTCGCCGGTCTCCAGGGAACCGAGGCACCCCAGCTCGCCTTCGACCGAAACGCCCACCCAGTGCGCGAATTCGCAGACCCTGCGCGTGACTTCGACGTTGTATTCGTAGGAGGCCGGCGTCTTGGCATCCTCCCTCAGGGATCCATCCATCATCACGCTGGTAAACCCGGACCGGATCGACGCCTGGCAGACCGATGGCGAGGCACCATGGTCCTGGTGCAAAACAACCGGAATATCGGGGTGCGACTCGACCGCCGCGAGGACCATGTGGCGGAGGTAAGACTCCCCGGCATAGCTGCGAGCTCCTGCTGACGCCTGCAAAATAACCGGCGCCTGCACGTCCTGGGCGGCTTCCATGATCGCCTGGATCTGTTCCATGTCATTGATGTTGAATGCAGGTACGCCATAGCCATGTTCGGCGGCGTGGTCCAGTACCTGGCGTAGCGAAACAAGAGCCATCTGAATTCTCCGGGTGGTCAAGGGTGGACGGCGCGACGCACGCGGGATTGCCCCTGCGCGAGTACGGCGTCGACGATGGATGCAAAACTCGCGAACAAGCGCGTCGGATGCTCCTGCGCGATGGGCTCGCCGGCGTTGTATCCCCACGGTACCGCCCAGCCCGCCACGCCCGCATTGCGCGCGGCCTCGAGATCGGTGCGGGAATCGCCGACATGCGCGGCGCGCGAAGGCTCTCCGCCCAGGGTCGCGAGGACATGTTGGAGCACGCGCGCATCCGGCTTCTTGAATGGCAGCGTATCGCCGCCGACCAACAGGGCGAAGTGGGGAGCCAGCGCGGTTGCCTCCAGCACGCGGCGCGCATGGCGCTCTTCCTTGTTGGTGACGCACGCGAGGCGGATCCCGGCGTCGCGAAGGCGCTCCAGGGCCACGGCGCACCCGGGGTACGGTTGCGCGACGGTCCCCGCGTGCGCGGCGTAGTGCTGTTCGAAGCTGCTGAATACTGCAGCCTGATCGAGCCGGCGAAGGGACTCGGTGCGCGCCACCAGGCGGCGCATCAGTTCATGCGCGCCAGCACCAATCAGCGATTCGATCTCCACGGCCGGGCGTGGCTCGATACCGAAGTCAGCCAGCGTGGCGTTGACCGCGGCACAGATCTCGCTGCCGGTATCAATCAACGTGCCGTCGAGATCGAAACTCAGCACCTCGATCATGCCCCAAGCACCTCGCGTACGCGGCCAGCGACGCCGGCCGGCGTCATGCCGAAGTACTCGAACAGCTTGGGGCCCGGCGCCGATTCGCCGAAGCTGTCGACGCCAATCGCCGCGGCGCAGCCGTACTGACCCCAGAATCGCGTGACCCCCGCCTCGATGCCGATGCGCGGCAAGTCGCCCAGAACCTCGTCACGCCAGGCGCGATCCTGGCGGTCGAACCGCGTGGTGCTTGGCATCGAGACGACGCGCACGACGATGCCTTGCTCCCGCAACAACGATTGCGCGGCCATGGCCAAGCCCACTTCCGAACCGGTGGCAAGCAGCGTCGCGCGGGCATCACGGGCATCGCTCAGCACGTAGCCGCCGCGTGCGATGGCCGCCTCCTGTCCGGCGCTGCGGGATTGCACCGGCAGGTTCTGGCGCGAGAGCAGCAATGCACTGGGTCGCCCGGCATCCGACAAAGCCTCGGTCCATGCCACGGCCGTCTCGAGCGGATCGCACGGGCGCCAGACTTCAAGGTTGGGAATCAGCCTCAGGCTCGCCGCGTGCTCCACCGGCTGGTGCGTGGGCCCGTCCTCGCCAACGCCGATCGAATCGTGGGTGAATACGTGGATGACGCGCAGCTTCATCAGCGCCGCCATGCGAATGGCGTTGCGGCAATAGTCGCTGAAGGTGAGGAACGTCCCGCCGTAGGGGATGAAGCCCCCATGCGCCGCCATGCCATTCATGATCGCGGCCATGCCGAACTCGCGGACACCGAAGTGGTGGTAACGCGGACCCGCATCTGGGAAATCCGTGAGGTTGGATCCCGTGAGATCGGCGCTGCCCCCGACGAGGCCTGGCACGCGCTGCACCAGTTGCGCGATGACCTGCTGCGAAGCCTTGCGCGTTGCCACGCTGTCGCGCGCCGCGGCGAACGCGGCGATGACCGCCTCCCGCTGCTCGGGCCACTCCCGCGGCAGCGCGCCGGCCATCCGGCGCTGGAAGGACTCCGCCAGCTCCGGATAGGCCCGACGGTAGGCATCGAAGCGCTGCTGCCACCCCGCCTGCAACGCGGCGCCTCGCGCCCGCGCATCCCATTGGGTGCGGATGTCCGCCGGGATATCGAACGGCGCATGATTCCAGCCCAGCGCCTGGCGTGCAGCCGCCACCTCGTCGGCGCCCAACGGTTCACCATGGGCCTTGGCGGTCCCGCCCCGGTGGGGTGCACCGGCTCCGATCGTGGTGCGGCAGAGGATGAACGTCGGCTTGCCATTGCCCTGCTGCGCCTCCACCAGCGCCGCATCCAGCGCCTCCAGGCTGTGCCCGTCGATGGGGCCCACGACATTCCAGCCGTAGGCGCGAAGCCGCGCGGGCGTATCGTCGCGGAACCAGCCCGCCACGGCGCCATCGATACTGATTCCATTGTCGTCATAGAGCACGATCAGCTTGTCCAGGCCCAACACGCCGGCCAGCGACAGGGACTCGTGGCTGATGCCCTCCATCAGGCAGCCATCCCCCAGGAACACGTAAGTCCGGTGGTCGACGATGGTGTGTCCAGGTCGGTTGAATTCGGTGGCCAGCATCTTCTCGGCGAGCGCCATGCCGACGGCGTTGCTCACGCCCTGGCCTAGCGGACCGGTGGTTGTCTCGACGCCAGGCGTCAGCCCCCGCTCCGGGTGCCCCGGTGTCCGGCTATGCAACTGCCGGAAATTCTGGATCTCGCCCATCGGCAGGTCATATCCCGTGAGGTGCAGAAGCGCGTACAGGAGCATCGACGCGTGGCCATTGCTGAGCACGAAACGGTCCCGGTCGGCCCACGCAGGATCGCCGGGGTTGTGCCGCAAATGAGTGCCCCACAGCGCGACCGCCATTTCCGCCATGCCCATCGGCGCACCGGGATGGCCGGAATTGGCCTTCTGCACGGCATCCATGGCCAGCGCCCGCAAAGCCGTTGCGCGTGGATCGTGGGAGGGGGCGCCATTCAGGACGCGATCACTGGAGGTGCTGGCCATCAAAGGGCTCCTGTTGCGGAAACGGCAGCATGCCGTCCGGATATTTTCTCAGATCATGGACACGGTCATGGCCTGCCATGGCCGCGAAGCTTTGGCATGGCTCCTGCGACCGTGCGATCCGTCATCCAGCCAACGCGCCCTTGCGCCGTTCCATCATGCGCCAGATGAAGGGGGTGAGGATCATCTGCATCGCCAGCTCCATCTTGCCGCCCGGGACAACGATGGAATTGGCTCGCGACATCCACGAATCGTGGATCATGCTGAGCAAGTAAGGGAAATCGATGCCTTTGGGATTGCGGAACCGGATCACGCAGATGCTCTCGTCTGCAGTCGGTATTTCGCGCGCGATGAAGGGATTCGATGTGTCAACGACCGGAACGCGCTGGAAATTGATGTCGGTTCGCGAGAACTGCGGGCAAATGAAGTTCACGTAGTCCGGCATGCGGCGCAGGATGGTATCGGTCACCGCCTCGGCGGTATAGCCACGAACATGCTTGTCCCGGTAAAGCTTCTGGATCCACTCGAGATTGATGACCGGAACCACGCCGATCAGCAAGTCCGCATGCTGCGCGACATCGGCTTCGGGGGTCACCACGCCGCCATGGAGGCCTTCGTAGTACAGAAGGTCCGTCCCGGGACCGATGTCCTCCCATGGGGTGAACGTTCCGGGCTCCTGTCCGTAGGGTCCCGCCTCGCCCGCGTCATGCAGGTACTTGCGGGTCCGGCCCGTGCCACGCCGCGCATAGCTGTCGAACAGTTCAGCCAGTTCGGCAAACAGGTTGTTCTCGGGCCCGAAGTGACTGAAATGCTTGTTGCCAGCACTTTCCGCCTCGGCCTGGCGGATGCGCATTTCCTGGCGGTCATAACGATGGAAGCTGTCCCCTTCCACGATGGCAGCATTGATCCGCTCGCGGCGGAAGATGTTCTGGAAGGTGCGGGTCACCGAGGTGGTTCCCGCACCCGACGAACCGGTGATGGCAATGATGGGATGTCGTTCGGACATGGCGGTCGATTCCTGGATGCGGCAATGGCGGGGTAAGGGTCAGTCGCGGAAGAGGCTGCGCTCGACGAACAGCGGATTGGGCAACTCGCGGCTGCCGCCCTCGGCGTGGTAGCGCTCGATGCGCTCCACCTCGTGCTTCGAGCCAAACACGAGGCCAATACGCTGGTGCAGGCCCGTCGGCTGCACGGCCAGCACCGGCTGCCGGCCGGTGCTGGCGCGGGCACCGGCCTGCTCCATCACGAAACCGATCGGATTGGCTTCGTAGAGCAATCGCAGTCGCCCCGCCTTGGTGGGATCCTTGCTGTCGCGCGGATACAGGAACACGCCGCCGCGCATCAGAATGCGATGGGCTTCGGCCACCATGCTCGCGATCCAGCGCATGTTGAAATCCTTGCCGCGCGGCCCCGTGCGGCCGGCAAGGCATTCGTCGACGTAACGCTTGACCGGCGGCTCCCAGAAGCGCGCGTTGGACGAATTGATGGCGAATTCCTGCGCATCGGCGGGCACCCGCAGATCGGGGTGGGTGAGCTTGAACTCGCCGACGTTGACGTCGAGCGTGAATCCGACGACGCCATTGCCCACGCTGAGCACGAACATGGTGACCGGGCCGTAGAGGGCATAGCCCGCCGCGACCTGCTCCGTGCCGGGCTGCAGGAAATCCTCGGCGGCCAACGCGCGACCGCCCGAGGCGACCGGCTCGGGCGCGCGCAGGATCGAGAAGATGCTGCCCACGGTGACGTTCACGTCAAGGTTGCTGGATCCATCGAGTGGATCGAACACGAGCAGGTATTTGCCGCGCGGATAGTCGACCGGTATGGGATAGGGCTCATCCATCTCCTCCGAGGCCATGCCGGCGAGGTGACCGGACCATTCGGCCTGGCGCAGGAACAGCTCGTTGCTGGCGACGTCCAGGTGCTTCTGGACCTCGCCCTGCACGTTGATCGCGCCGCCCGCCACGGCACCCGGCGCGCGCAGCTCCCCGAAGGCCACCTGGCGCGCAATCGCCTTGCAAGCGATCGACACATCCAGGATCAGGGCATTGAGGTCACCGCTTGCCGCCGGGAATCGCCGGCGCTGTTCAATCAGGTACTGGGTCAACGTGGGGCGATGGGGCTGGTTCATGGCGTGGCCTCCCCCGCGGAGCCTTCGGCGAAAACGCGGCTCGCCAGCAGATCGGCGGGCAGCAGCGTCGTGAGGTCGTCCCGTCCGAGATCGCGGTCGCGCTCTGCGAAGAGACGACTGGCTTGGCGAAGGCGGGCGCGGTCCAGCGCATTGCGCACGCTGCGCGCATTGGCGAAGTGGGGCTGCTGGATGCGGCGCTCCAGATACTGGTGGAATATCTCGCGGGCGCCAGCCCCGAACCGGTAATGGCGCTGCGCCAGCATTCTTTCCGCGATCTGCTGCAGTTCGTCGACCGAGTAATCGGGGAAGTCCAGATGATGGGCAATGCGGCTGCTGAGGCCCGGATTCGACCGGAAGAACGTCTCCATCCGGTCCTTGTATCCCGCCAGGATCACGACGAGGTCGTCCCGCTGGTTCTCCATGACCTGAAGCAGGATCTCGATCGCCTCCTGGCCATAGTCGCGCTCGTTTTCCGGCCGGTACAGGTAGTAGGCCTCGTCGATGAACAGCACGCCACCCATGGCCTTCTTGAGGACCTCCTTGGTCTTGGGTGCGGTGTGTCCGATGTACTGGCCGACGAGATCGTCACGGGTGACGGCCACCAGATGCCCTTTCCGCACGTAACCCAGGCGATGCAGGATCTCGGCCATGCGCAGCGCCACGGTGGTCTTGCCCGTGCCCGGGTTGCCGGTGAAGCTCATGTGCATGCTGGGCGTTTCCGCCTGCAGGCCGAGGTTCATGCGCAGCTTGTCGATCACCAGCAACGCGGCAATGTCGCGGATCCGCTGCTTGACCGGCGCGAGCCCGACCAAATCCCGGTCCAGCTCGGCAAGCACCTGCTCGACCTGACTCTCCGCCAGCACGGCGGCCACGCTGCGCGCGCGCTCCATCGCGTCCGGCGCCTGCGCGGTCGTCGCGCCGGGCCCTTCTGGATCCCGCGGCGGCACGCTGGGTGCGCTTCCCGGGATGGAGTACCTGGGCGTGCTCATTTCGCTGGCTCCACGTGGCGAGGGATTAACCCGTAACCTTGCGCCCACGTCGCCTCGGCCACCTCGCGACTGGCTTCGCGCAGGCGCCGGCGGCGGGACGACGGTCGCGCACTCAGCGGTAACGCTCGTTCTCGGGACGGTCCGTCGCGTAGGACTTGACGGTGTAGCGGATCGTGCGACCCGCGGCCTCCTGGCGCTCAAGTCCGAAGCCGGGTTCGCTGGGGGGGCGGTTGACGATGAAGCTCATGGTGATCGACTCGATGCCCCGCGCGGAATCGAACGCCACCATCCGGATGTAGTGGCCCGGGAAGGTCTTGCGGCACTCACGAAGCTCCTGCATGACGCCGGCCGCATCGCGCAGGTCGAACATGGGCATGCCGAACATGTCCCAATAGGTATTGCGCGGGTGGGGGTCATCCGTATATTCCACGCTCCACGCATACCCCTTGCGCAAACCGTATTCGATCTGCGCAGTGATTTCGTCATCGGTCAGGTCAGGCAGGAAACTGAACTGGCCCTGTGTGATTCGACCGGTTGGATTGGTGATCATCGGATCAAGCTCCGTTCAGGCCACGCTGGGCGTGGTGGCAAAATCGCTGGTGTCGGTCGGCGCATAGTTGAAGGTGATCTCGCCCCAGGTATCGAGCGCCTGCTTGAGCGGCGTGCAGAACTGCGCGGCGCGCTTGAGGATTTCCGGACCTTCCTGCCGGATGTCTCGCCCCTCGTTGCGGGCCTTGACCATCGCCTCCAACGCGACGCGGTTGGCGACCGCGCCGGCCTGGATGCCCGCCGGATGGCCGATCGTGCCCCCGCCGAACTGCAGCACCACATCGTCACCGAACAGGTCGATCAACTGGTGCATCTGCCCCGCATGGATGCCCCCGGAGGCCACCGGCATCACCTTTTTCAGGTCGGCCCAGTCCTGCTCGAAGAAGAGGCCGCGCGGCAAGTCGACCGCGTTGTAGGACTCCCGGCACACGTTGTAGTAGCCCTGGACCGTCAGGGGATCGCCTTCGAGCTTGCCAACCGCGGTCCCGGCATGAATGTGATCGACGCCTGCCAACCGCATCCACTTGGCGATCACACGGAAGGAGACACCATGGTTCTTCTGCCTCGTGTAGGTGCCATGGCCGGCGCGGTGCAGGTGCAGGATCATGTCGTTCTTGCGCGCCCAGTTGCTCATGGACTGGATTGCGGTGTAACCGATGACCAAATCGATCATCACGATCACGCTGCCCAGCTCCTTCGCGAATTCCGCGCGTTCGTACATGTCCTCCATGGTCGCGGCGGTGACATTGAGGTAACTGCCCTTGACTTCGCCGGTGGCGGCGCTGGCCTTGTTGACGGCATCCATCACGTAGAGGAAGCGGTCGCGCCAATGCATGAACGGCTGCGAGTTGATGTTTTCGTCGTCCTTCATGAAATCGAGGCCGCCCTTCAGCCCCTCGTAGACCACCCGGCCATAGTTGCGGCCGGAGAGGCCCAGCTTGGGTTTGGTGGTGGCGCCGAGCAGCGGCCGTCCGAACTTGTCGAGGCGTTCCCGCTCGACGATCAAGCCCGTAGGGGGGCCCTTGAACGTCTTCACGTAGGCGACCGGAATGCGGATGTCCTCGAGCCGGGCAGCCTTGAGGGGCTTGAAGCTGAAGACGTTGCCGATGAGGCTGGCCGTCATGTTCGCGATGGAGCCTTCCTCGAAGAGGATCAGGTCGTAGGCCACCCACGCGAAATATTGACCGGGCGTGCCGGGCACCGGCTCAACCTTATAGGCCTTGGCGCGATAGCTGTCGCAGGCGGTCAATCGGTCGGTCCACACGACGGTCCAGGTCGCGGTACTCGATTCCCCGGCCACGGCCGCAGCGGCCTCGACGGGGTCGACTCCCTCCTGGGGCGTGATCCGGAACAGGCACAGCACGTCGGTGTCCCTGGGCACGTAATCCGGCTGCCAGTACCCCATCTGTCGGTACTTGAGGACGCCTGCCTTGTAGCGCTGCTTCGCGTCCGTGATTTTGGTTGCTTCGGCATGGATATCGGTGGCACTCATCGGACTCTCTCGCAGGGATGATGTCGACGCCGAGCACTCTTTAGCGCGTCATGAAATAAGTAAAGTCATATTTACTTGTCTTTCAATTCATGAAATGCTTAATTTGTGAATCTGAGCCTCCGCCAGCTGCGGGTCTTCGTCGAGGTCGCCCGACACGGCAGCGTGCTGCGTGCGGCCGAGGCCCTGCACATCACCCCGCCGGCGGTCTCAATGCAGGTGAAGGAGCTGGAGGCGCAGGTCGGGCTGCGTCTGTTCGATCGCGAAAAGCGGCGCCTCAATCTCTCCACGGCCGGCGAGTACTTCCTTGTCCATGCGCGCAGGCTGCTGGCGGCCCACAAGGCCGCCGAGGTGGACATGGCCCGGTTCCAGCGCCTCGATCGAGGCGTCCTGACGCTCGGGTTCGTCAGCACGGCCAAATACTTCCTGCTGCAGCTGCTGGCCCGCTTCCATCAGGAACACCCCGGGATCGATCTGCGGCTGCGCGTGGCGCACAACCGCGAGCATCTGGTGGCGCTCCTGCACGGCGGCGAGGTGGACCTGGCCGTCATGGGACGGCCGCCGCGCGAGATTGATACCCGCGCCGAGGCATTTGCCGCGCACCCGCTCGTGTTCGTGGCGCCCTCCGGCCACCCGCTGACCCACCAGCCGCACCTATCAGCAGTTGCCCTGCTGGAGTTTCCCTTGCTGGTGCGCGAGCAGGGCTCCGGCACACGCGCGGCGTTGGAAGACTTCTTCTCGACGCACCACGTGGATGCCCGCCCCGCCATGGAAATCGCGAGCAATGAGACGCTGAAGCAGGCGGTCATCGCGGGCCTGGGCGTCAGCCTGCTTTCGCTGCACACCATCGGCCTGGAACTGCGAGGCGGCCTGTTGCACGTCCTCGACGTCGTCGGGACACCGCTCATGCGCAGTTGGTTCGTTGCCCACCTCAGTGCTCGGCAGCTTGCCCCGGCCGCCGAAGCCTTCCGCTATTTCATGCTCGAACAGGGCGAGGCGTGGCTGGCCGCGCACGATGCGGCCCTGCTGCCCCGGACGAGCCTCACGACGGACTAAAGCCTGCGCGGGTCGTCTACAATGCGGCAGTTTGCTCCCCGCCGCGAGGATTGCATGGCCGAAGCGCTGCACTACCAACGCATCCTTTTGAAGCTCTCCGGCGAGGCCCTGCTGGGCAAGGCGGAATACGGCATTGATCCGGAAGTCCTGCGGCGCATCGCCCGCGAGATCGCCGAGGTGCATGCCGCCGGCGTGCAGGTCGGCGTCGTGATCGGTGGCGGCAACATCTTTCGTGGCGCCGGCCTGGCTGCCGCCGGCATGGACCGCGTGACGGGTGACCACATGGGGATGCTGGCCACGGTGATGAACGCGCTGGCGCTGCAGGACGCGCTGGAGAAACTGGGCGCCAAGGTGCGGGTGATGAGCGCCATCCGCATCAACGACGTTTGCGAGGACTTCATCCGGCGCCGCGCTGTGCGCCACATCGAAAAGGGCAGGATCGTCGTCTTTGCGGCCGGCCTCGGCAATCCGTTCTTCACCACGGATTCGGCCGCCGCGCTCCGCGCGGTGGAGATCGGGGCCCAGGTGCTGCTGAAGGCGACCAAGGTCGATGGCGTTTACGATGCCGATCCGGCTT
The DNA here is from genome assembly GCA_021795435.1 of Pseudomonadota bacterium. Lineage (GTDB taxonomy): Bacteria > Pseudomonadota > Gammaproteobacteria > Xanthomonadales > Rhodanobacteraceae > Metallibacterium. The sequence goes on along the minus strand of JAJYPJ010000001.1, from coordinate 128,741 downwards.
GCCACCGGAACGCGCACCGCTACGACACACTCAGCTACGACGAAGTCATCGAGCGCAAGCTGGCGGTCATGGATACCGCCGCCTTCGCGCTCTGCCGCGACCATGACCTCCCCATCCGCATCTACGATCTGGGTCATCCCGGCAACCTCATGCGCATCGTGCGGGGCGAGTCCGTGGGCACCCTGGTTCGGGCCGCGGCCTGAGCCGTTTCCAACATCCATAGCTATCGGCGAATTCCCATGAGCGACTTGAACGGCATCAAGAACGACGCACAGGCACGAATGGGCAAGTGTGTCGAGGCGCTGCGCCACGAACTGCAACGGCTGCGCACGGGTCGTGCCAGTACCGCGCTGGTCGAATCGGTGAGGGTCAATTACTACGGCAGCGACATGCCGCTGGCCCAGGTGGCGACCGTCGCCGTGACGGATGCGCGTTCCCTGACCATCACGCCATGGGAAAAAGGCATGGTCGGTCCGATCGAGAAGGCCATCCTCGCCTCCGACCTGGGCGTGACGCCCACGACCGCCGGCACCGTCATCCGCATCAATTTGCCGCCCCTCACCGAGGAGCGCCGCAAGGATCTCGCCAAGCACGTCGCGCATGAGGGCGAGAGTGCCAAGGTTGCCGTCCGCAACGTTCGTCGCGACGCCATGCAGCAGGTCAAGGATCTGCTGAAGGCCAAGAAGATCACCGAGGATGAGGAGCGGCGCAGCGAGGACGAGGTCCAGAAACTCACCGACCGCTTCGTCAAGGAGATCGACGCCGTGGCCAAGGCCAAGGAAGATGAACTGATGGCGCTGTGAGGCGCCGGCTCCCATGACTGCCCCACCCGCGACGCCACGACACGTGGCCATCATCATGGACGGCAACGGTCGCTGGGCCGAGCGCCGGCATCGGCCGCGGGCGTTCGGTCACCGGGCGGGGCAAAAGGCGGTTCGCGCCAGTGTCCGCGCCTGCCGCGAACGCGGCATCCCGACGCTCACGCTGTTCGCCTTTTCCAGCGAGAACTGGCAGCGGCCCCGGGAAGAGGTGGGTGCGCTGATGGATCTGTTCCTGCGCGCACTCGACAGCGAAGTGGACGAATTGCATTCGGCGGGTGTCCGGCTGGACTTCATCGGGGATATCGGCGCCTTCGCGCCCGCGCTTCGGGAGCGCATGCAGGCCGCAACCTTGCGCACCGCCGGCAACGCGACGCTGACCCTGAACATCGCCGTCAATTACGGCGGTCGCTGGGACATCACCCAGGCCGCACGCCGGCTGGCCTCGGAAGCTGCGGCCGGCCGGCTGGTGCCCGATGACATCGATGAACCGACCTTCGCGGCGCGCCTCGCGCTCGCGGGATTGCCCCCTCCGGACCTGCTGATCCGGACGGGCGGCGAACACCGGATCAGCAATTTCCTGCTGTGGCAGCTCGCCTACGCCGAGTTGTATTTCACCGAAACCCTTTGGCCCGATTTCGACGCCGCCGCGCTGGACGCTGCGCTGGAGGACTACGCTCGTCGCGAGCGCCGATTCGGCCGAACCGGAAACCAGTCGCGTGCGCGCGCCTGAGCGGCTCGGACAGCGCACGGTGACGGCGCTGCTGCTGGCGCCCGCGGCGATCGCCTTGATCCTGCTGGCGCCGACGTGGCTGTTCTCGCTGGTGATGGTCGTGATCGTCCTGGCGGCACTCTGGGAGTGGTCGCGACTTGCCGGCTTGCGCTCGCGACCGTTGCGGGCCACCCTGCTGGCCGCGATGGCGGGCACCTGCCTTGCGCTCTGGTTCGTCCGTGGCACGCCAACAGGCCTGGGCGTGATCGCGATCGGCGTTGCCGGTTGGCCGTTCGCCGCATTCTGGCTCGCCCACCCGACGCGCCTTGCCTCGCCGCGGCGCAGCCACGCCTGGATCAAGCTGGCCTTCGCATTGCCGGCCATGCTGCCCGCCTGGCTGGCGCTGGCCTCGTTGCACACCGGCAGCATGCGTGCACACGTATGGACGCTGCTGGCGCTCATGCTGGTTTGGTCCGCCGACACCGGCGCCTATTTCGCCGGTACGCGTTACGGTCGCCACAAACTCGCGCCGCTCGTGAGCCCCGGCAAGACGTGGGAAGGCGTGGCCGGCGGCGTCCTGCTCGCGGCCCTGATCGCAGCGTTGTTCGGCATCGGCCTCGGCCTGCGTGGCCTGGCCCTCGCGTTGCTGCTCGGAACCGCCGGGGTCGCCGTCGGGTTTTCCGTCGTGGGCGACCTGCTGGAGAGCCTGCTCAAGAGGCAGGCCGCGGTGAAGGACTCCGGACGGATGTTTCCCGGACATGGCGGACTCCTCGACCGAATCGATGGCGTATTGGCCGCCGCGCCGGTCTTTGTCCTGCTGAAGCTCGTGCTGGCGCCATGGATGGGGGCATGAGCCCGATGCGCATCGCGGTCCTGGGCGCCACCGGATCGATCGGAGGCAGCACGCTGGACGTGATCGCCCGCCATCCGGATCGCTACCGGGCGAGTATCCTGGCCGCGCACCGCAACGTCGATGCACTGGCCGCGCTTTGCGCACGCTTCCACCCGGATCTCGCCATCATCGCCGACCCCGCGCTGGAGGGCGCACTTGTGCGGCGCCTGGCTGGCCTTGGTGCGCGGTGCGAGGTCGCATCCGGGGCCACCGCGCTCGAGCGCGCGGCTGCAGGGCCCCTCTGCGACACCGTCGTCGCGGCCATTGTCGGCGCCGCAGGCCTGGGCTCGACGCTCGCCGCGGCGCGCACCGGCAAGCGGCTGCTGTTGGCCAACAAGGAATCGGCCGTGTGCGCCGGCCCCCTGCTGCGGAAGGCGCTCCAGGAGGGCGGCGGCCTGCTTGTTCCCGTGGATTCCGAACACAATGCGCTGTTCCAGTGCCTGCCGGGCGGCCGACCGGTTGATCTCGCCTCGGTCGGAGTCCGCCGATTGATCCTTACCGCCTCGGGTGGGCCGTTCCGGGGACGCTCCCGCGCCGAACTGGCCGGCGTGAATCCGCAGCAGGCTTGTGCCCATCCCAACTGGGTCATGGGCCGCAAGATCTCGGTCGATTCGGCGACCCTGATGAACAAGGGGCTGGAGGTAATCGAGGCTTGCGTGCTGTTCGGTGCCGAGCCCAGCCAAGTCGACGTACTCGTCCATCCGCAGAGTCTGGTCCACGCATTGGTCGAGTACATCGACGGTGCGGTCCTCGCCGAACTCGGCCATCCGGACATGCGAACGGCGCTGGCCTGCGCGCTGGCTTGGCCCGAGCGCACCGAATCCGGCGTGTCGTTCCTGGACCTTGCCTCGCGCGGGCATCTCGAGTTCGAACGACCGGACACCACCACATTCCGCTGCCTGGATCTGGCGTACGAGGTGCTCCGCACGGGCGGCGACGCTCCGGCCCTCCTGAACGCCGCGAACGAAGTGGCCGTCGAGGCCTTCCTGGCCGGCAGCCTGCCGTTCCTGGCCATCCCGGACCTGATCGAGTCCGTGCTCGCTGCCATGCCGGCGGAACCCGTGGCCGATGTTGGCACCCTTGTTCACCGCGACTTAACCGCGCGCGCGAAGGCGCGCGCTATGCTGGCCCGAATGTGCTGTTGAACCACCCTGCATGAACGAACTCTTCGGCTCCATCTGGTGGCTGGCCGTCACCCTCGGCCTGCTGATCACCTTCCATGAGTTCGGCCACTACTGGGTGGCACGGCGCATGGGCGTCAAGGTCCTGCGCTTCTCGATCGGCTTCGGCAAGCCGCTCTGGAAGCGCGTCGGCCGCGACGGCACCGAATACGTGGTCGCCGCGATCCCCCTGGGCGGCTACGTGAAGATGCTCGATGCCCGCGAGGACGACGTACCCGCGAGCGAGCGGGCCGTGGAATTCACGGGCAAGCCGGTCCTCGCGCGCATGGCCATCGTCGCCGCAGGGCCCTTGTTCAACTTCATCTTCGCGGTGGCCGCGTTCTGGGCCATGCTGGTCGTGGGCAAGCCCGACTACAAGCCCATCGTCGGCGCCGTCAGCGGGATTGCCGCGCAGGCCGGCATCCACGCCGGCGATACGTTGGTCGCCGTCGGCGGAACCCCGGTGCATTCCTGGAGCGGTGCCGCGATGGCGCTGGCCGACGCCGCAGCCCTGCACGCGCCTGCAGCGGTTCGCTTGCAAGGAGCGGGCGGCAGCCTGCGCACGGTGGTTTTGCCCCTTCAGCACAGGCCGCACGGCCGCGGCGCGGATCAGTCGCTGCAGGCGCTTGGACTCGTGCCGCGGCAAATGATGCTTCCTCCCGTGCTGGGGGCCATCCTGCCCGACAGCGGCGCGGCGGCGGCGGGACTTCGCCCGGGCGACCGCATCACGGCGATCAATGGCACCCCCGTGGCGGACTGGAATGACATCGTCACGCGCGTGCACGCGGACGCCGGACCCGGCCGCACGCTGGATGTCCAGGTCGTGCGTGACGGCAAGCAACGGGTCTTCGCCACGCACCCGCGTCTCCAGAAGGGGACCGACGGCAAGCCCACATGGCTCCTCGGTGTCAGTCCCGCGCCATTCTCGGCGCGCTACGACACCGTGCAGCGCGCCGGCCCGCTGCAAGCCATCCCGGAAGCGTTCGCGGAAACATGGCGGCTCACCGCGCAGACCGTCGCGATGCTGGGCCGGATGCTCACTGGCCAGTCCTCGTTGAAGAACATCTCCGGCCCGATTTCCATCGCCCAATATGCCAACACGTCCGCCGATCTGGGGCCGGCGTGGTTCCTCTATTTCCTTGGAATCATCTCGCTCAGCTTGGCCGTGATGAACCTGCTCCCCATCCCGATCTTGGACGGCGGCCACCTCGTGTATTACCTTATCGAGCTGGCCAAGGGCAGTCCGGTCAGCACGAAGGTGATGGCGGCGGGGCAATACTTGGGCATGGCCTTGCTGGTCGCGCTGATGGGGATCGCTTTCTATAACGACCTGTTGCGCCTGTTTTCCTGATCGTTCGACGAGCTGCCCCACCCGTGCGGCGCCTGCACGTAGCGTCCGCACCACCACCGGAACCCCTATGAAGCGTATCGCCGCCCTGATCCTGCTTGCCTGCTTCGCGGCCAAGGCCCGCGCCTTCGAGCCCTTCGTGGTTTCGGGGATCCGCGTCGACGGCCTGCAGCGCATCGCACCCGGTACGGTCTTCAGTTACCTGCCCGTCGAAAAGGGCACGACGCTCACGCCCGAACGCGCCAAGGAGACCATCAAGGCCCTGTTCGCGACCGGCTTCTTCAGCGACGTCACGCTCGATCGGCAAGGCGGGGTGCTCGTGATCCGGGTCGTCGAACGGCCCACCATCGCGAAACTGGACATCCGCGGCAACAAGGACATCAAGACGGAGGAACTGCTGAAGGGCCTCAAGGAGATCGGCCTGTCCCAGGGCGATACCTTCGACCGCCTCGCGCTCGACCGAGTCCAGCAGGAACTGACACGCCAGTACTACAACCGTGGCAAGTACAACGTCAGCATCGAACCCCACGTCACGCATCTGGATCGCAACCGCGTCGCGATCGACATCGCGATCCGCGAAGGCAAGGCGGCCCGCATCCAGCAGATCAACCTCGTTGGCAACCATGCCTTCACCTCCGCGCAGGTGCGCCAGAACTGGGAGTTGGGCACGCCGACCTGGAACTCGTGGTACACGAACAACGACCAGTATTCGCGCGAGAAGCTGTCGGGCGACCTGGATCGCCTCCAGAACTTCTACCTTGATCGTGGCTATGCAAACTTCCAGATCAATTCTGCGCAGGTCAGCATCAGTCCCAACAAGGAAAGCATGTACATCACGGCCAATATGACCGAAGGCCACCTGTACAAGGTCTCCTCGATCAAGCTGCTGGGCAAGCTGGTCCTCCCCGAAGACTCGCTGATGAAGCTGGTGCTGCTGAAGCCCGGCGACACCTTCTCGCGCGCTCGCGCCGAATACACCAGCAAGGCCATCACCGCGCTTCTCGCGAACGTCGGCTACGCCTTCGCCAAGGTCACCCCCGTGCCCAAGCTGGACCGGGAAAACCATACCGTCGCCCTCACCTTCTTCGTCCAGCCCGGCCAGCGCGTCTATGTCCGCCGCATCGTGTTCGTGGGCAACACGAGCACCGAGGATCTGGTCCTGCGCCGCGAGATGCGGCAGTTCGAGGGCGGCTGGTATTCGCAGGCGGCCATCGACCGTTCCAAGATCCGACTGGAGCGGCTGGGCTTCTTTTCCAAGGTCGACATCAAGAATGAGCGCGTTCCCGGCAGCACCGATCAGGTCGACCTCAGGGTCAAGGTCAAGGAAGAGCCGTCCGGCGCGCTGCAGTTCGGCTTGGGCTATGCCCAGGTCACCGGCGTCATCGGCAGCGTATCGGTTTCCGAGCGCAATTTCCTGGGAACGGGCAAGCAGGTTTCCGCGCAGATCCAGCAGAGCAGCTACCTGAAGTCCTACGTCTTCAGCTACCTCGATCCCTACTTCACCGAAAACGGCATCAGCCTCGGCTACAACCTGAGTTACACCAAGCTCAACCAGGGCCAGGCCAACATCGCCTCCTACCTTTACAACACCAAGGCGTTCAGCACCTACATCGGCATCCCGATCAGCGAAACGGACACCGTCAACCTGGGCGTCGGGATCAGCAGCAACTACATCAACGTCTTCCCCACCATCACGCCGCAGTCGCTGATCGACTACCAGAACCAGGTCGGCCACCGCACGATCCATGCCTGGACCACCACGATCTCCTACGCCCACGACACCCGCAACGAATACTTCACGCCCAGCAGCGGCGGGCTGCAGTACATCGGTGCCGAAATCGCCATGCCCGGCTCGACGGTCGAGTACTACAAGTTGTCGGCGCAGACCAGCAACTACTTCCCGCTGCCCAAGGGCTTCGTGCTGGGCCTGTCGGGCAGCCTCGGCTACGGCAACACGTATGGCAAGAGCTCCAACCTCGCCTTTCCCTTCTGGCAGAACTACTACGCCGGCGGCGTCACCGACGTGCGCGGATTCCAGGACAACACGCTCGGCCCCAAGGAGTCCGTACCCGGCTACTACAACTTGCAACCGGTCGGTGGCGCGTTCAAGGTGCTGGGCAGCGCGAACCTGTTCCTCCCGCTCCCCTTCCTCAAGGACACGAATACCGCGCGCGTGGCGCTGTTCTACGACATGGGCAACGTCTTCGCGACCTATCACCAGTTCAACTGGGGCCGACTGGCTTCTTCCGCAGGCATTGGACTGCAGTGGCGCGCACCGATCGGGCCGATCAACATCAGTTACGCCTTCCCGATCCGCTACAGCGCGGCCGATGCACCGTACATCTCGCATCTGCAATTCACCTTCGGCACCGCGTTCTGAGGTGGCTCGGTCATGCCGGCGGATGTGCACAGCAGCTATCGGCTGGATGATCTGGCGCAGCGCTTTGGCCTGAGCCTCGCCGGCGAGGCGGGGCGAAGCATCCGGGGCGTGGGCACGCTCGCGCAGGCCGGGCCGGACCAGCTGGCCTTCCTTGCCAACGCGCGCTATGCGGCGCAGCTGGCCAGCACGCGCGCCGCGGCGGTGGTCCTGGACGCCAGCATGGCTGCCGGCTGCCCGGTCCCGGCACTGATTGCAGGCGACCCCTACCTCGCCTTCGCGCGCATTGCCCGGCTGTTTGAACAACGGCCTGCCGCGACGCCCGGCATCCATCCCAGCGCCGTCGTTGAACCCGGTGCCGCCATTGACGCCAGCGCAAGCATTGGACCGCTTTGCTTCGTCGCGGCGAGCGCCCGCATCGGCCCCGGCGCCGTCATCGGCCCGCAGTGCGTCGTCGGCGACGACTGCGACGTCGGCGCGCAGTCAAGGCTCGTGGCTCGCGTCACCCTGGTGATGCGCGTCCGCATCGGTGCGCGCGTGCTGGTGCATCCCGGAGCCGTGCTGGGCGGGGATGGCTTCGGCCTGGCCTGGGGCGGCCAGCAGTGGGAGAAGGTCCCGCAGCTGGGCGGCGTTCGCATTGGCGACGATTGCGAAATCGGGGCCAATACCACCATTGATCGCGGCGCACTGGAGGACACGGTGATCGAGGAGGATGTGCGTCTGGACAATCAGATCCAGGTTGCGCACAACGTCCGCATCGGGGCGCACACGGCCATGGCGGGCTGCGCAGCCGTTGCCGGCAGCGCCAGCATCGGGCGCCATTGCCTGATCGGGGGTGGAGCCGGCGTCCTGGGACACCTGCAAGTTTGCGATCGGGTTACCATCACGGCAATGAGCCTGGTGACGCACTCAATCCGCGAGCCCGGCGAGTACTCCTCGGGCACGCCGCTTCAGGAGAACCGCCAGTGGCGCCGCAACGCCGTGCGCAGCAAGCAACTCGACGACATCGCGCGGCGTCTCGCCGCGCTGGAAAAAGGAATGCCGCGATGACGAACCCCATCCCCGAATTGCCTATCGGCATCGAGACAATCCAGCGCCTGCTCCCCCATCGCTATCCATTCCTGCTGGTTGACCGCGTGGTGGCTCTGCAGCCGGATCTCAGCATCCATGCCTGCAAGAACGTCACCTGCAACGAGCCCTACTTCCAGGGTCATTTTCCGGGCCACCCGGTCATGCCCGGCGTATTGATCATCGAGGCGCTCGCGCAGGCCTCCGGGTTGCTCGTCGGCCTTTCCCGCGGTGGCGGGGATGGCGGCCGCGGCGACGACCTCTACTATCTCGTCAAGGTCGACAGGGCACGCTTCAACCGCATCGTCGGCCCAGGCGACCGACTCGACCTGCATGTCTCCATGAAGCGCATGCTGCGCGGCATGGGACTCTTCGATGCGCGAGCCCTGGTCGATGGCTTCGAGGTGGCCAGCTGCGAACTCATGTGCGCGGGCCGGGCGGCGTGAGGATCCACCCGACCGCGATCGTCGACCCGTCGGCACGCTTGGCGCCCGGGGTCGAGGTCGGACCCTACAGCGTCATCGGTGCCGAGGTCGAGATCGGCGCCGGCACCCAGGTTGGTCCGCACGTGGTCATCGATGGCCCCACGCGCATCGGCCCGGGAAACCGCATCGCCGCATTTGCCGCGATTGGCGGTGATCCCCAGGACAAGAAGCACGCCGGCGAACGGACCGAACTGGTCATCGGCGCCGGCAACACCATCCGTGAATACGTCACCATCAACCGCGGCACCCGGGATGGCGGGGGCATGACCCGGGTGGGCGACGACAACTGGATCATGGCCTACGTGCATATCGCCCATGACTGCCAGGTCGGCAGCCACACGGTGCTTGCCAACAACGTGACCCTGGCCGGCCATGTCGAAGTGGGCGACCACGTGATCATGGGAGGCTTCGCGGGCATGCACCAGTTCTGCCGCATCGGCGCGCATGCCTTCGCCGCGATGTACGCAGCGATCAACCGAGATGTTCCTCCGTTCTGCTATGTCGCGGGCCAGTTCGCGGAGGCGCGCGGCGTCAATATCGAAGGCCTGAAGCGCCGGGGATTCGGCGCTGAGCGGATTGCCGCCATCAAGCGCGCTTACCGTGCCCTCTACATGTCCGGTCTGGCGCTCGCCGACGCGCGCGAGCGCCTTGCCACCCTGTCGGAAGCCAGCGATGACGTGGCGGACATGCTGCGCTTCATCGAATCAAGCCAACGTCCGCTGGTGCGCTGAGCGACGCCGCCATGGCGACTGCCGCCGCCAAGGGGCATGAGACGCCGCTGATCGTCCTGGTCGCCGGCGAAGCCTCCGGCGACCTCCTCGGCGGCGCCCTGCTCGAGGCGCTGCGAGCACAATGGCCCACGGCCCGCTTTGCCGGCATCGGTGGCGCTCGCATGCGCGCGCAAGGCCTGGAGTGCTGGCACGACATCGGCGAACTGTCGGTCATGGGACTTGCCGAGGTGCTGTACCACCTGCCGCGCCTGCTGCATCTGCGCCGCGGCCTGATCGCCCGCCTGCTGCAGCAGCGCCCCGCCCTGACCATCGGTATCGACGCACCGGATTTCAACCTCGGTCTGGAACGCAAGCTCAAGCGCGCCGGACTGCGCACCGTCCACTACGTCAGCCCATCCATCTGGGCTTGGCGCGAAAAGCGCGCAGCCCAGATCGGCCATTGCGCCGACCGGGTCTTGTGCCTCTTCCCCATGGAACCCCCCATCTATGCTCGCCATGGCGTCGACGCGCGCTTCGTCGGGCATCCCCTCGCCGACCGCTTCGACCATCGGCCGCTGGACCGCGCGTCCGCTCGGCGGCAGCTCGACATCGCGGATTCGGCCCGGCTACTCGCCCTGTTGCCCGGTAGCCGCCATGGCGAGCTGAAGCAGCTGTTGCCGTCGTTCCTGGATGCCGCGATGCGCCTGCGCGCACGCGACGACGCGCTGCAGGTCGTGATTCCGGCGGCCAGCGCCTCGCTGCGAACACAGATCGAGCAATCACTGGCCAACTGGCCCGTCCAGGCCAGGATCATCGACCGCCAGGCCGACACGCTGCTGCAGGCTGCCGATGCCGCCTTGCTCGCTTCCGGTACCGCCACGCTGGAAGCCGCGCTGGCGCGATGCCCCATGGTGGTCGGCTATCGGATCGCACCGCTGACCCATTTCATCGTGACGCGCCTTGGATTGCTGCAAACGACGCGGTACAGCCTTCCGAACATCCTCGCGGGCCGGGATCTGGTTCCCGAATTGATGCAGGACGCATGCACCGGGGAGCGATTGGCCAGTGCCTTGGCAACCCTGCTTTACGAGCCCGGTGCCGCGGCCGCGCAGCGCGACGCATTCCCCGCCCTGCATGCGGCCCTGCGCGCGCCGCTTGGCTGCGGTGCCGCCGTCACCGCAGCGCAAGCAATGTCGGACCTCGTCGGACCCGCGCCTTGAAGCACCGTGATCACGGCGCGGATGACCTGTTCGCACAGGTAGGAACCGACCCCACGCGCCGGTTGGCCGGCGTCGATGAAGCCGGCCGCGGTCCGCTGGCCGGACCGGTCGCGGTGGCCGCCGTCATCCTCGACCCCGCCCGGCCCATCACCGGCCTAGCCGACTCCAAGGCCCTGTCCGTCCCGCGGCGTGAAAGCCTCTCGGCCATCATCCGGGCGCAGGCGCTGGCTTGGCACATCGAATTCGTCAGCGCCGCGGAAGTTGACGAACTCAACGTCCTCGAGGCAACGCTGGCGGGCATGCGGCGGGCGATCCTTGCCCTGTCGCCAGCACCCGAAATAGCCCTGGTCGACGGGAATCGGCTGCCCCGCTCACTGCCGTGTCCCGCGCGGGCCATCGTCCGCGGGGACGCACTGGAGCCTGCCATCAGCGCCGCGTCGATCCTCGCCAAGGTCGCGCGGGACCGCCACATGCTTGAGCTGGACGCCCGCTATCCCGGCTACGGGTTTGCGGTGCACAAAGGCTATCCGGTGCCCGCGCATCTCGCCGCGCTGCGCACGCTCGGACCGTGCCCGGAACACCGGCGCTCCTTCTCGCCGGTGCGCGAATCCCTCGGCGAAGATCCGCAAGGCGACTGCGCGTAACCATCCGGCTCAACCGTGCGCGAAGCGGCCGCTAGCCCTCAGCGCCCGCGGCCGCCGTCATGACCCCAATAGCCGTGCCCACCACCGTCGCCCCCGCCATGGCGCTGGTCGCCGCGAGGTCCGTCCCGCCGGTACCCGCGGTCGCCTTCGCGCCGCCAGCCGCCCTCACGATCACGCGCCCAGCCCTCGCGGCCACGCCAGCCCTCACGCCCGCGCCAGCCGCCATCGCCACCCCGCCAGTAGTCACCACGCCGGTCTTCTCGGTAATAGACGCGCTCCACCGGCTCACGATAGACGACGCGTGAGTAATAGACCGGGGCAGGCTCCTCGTAATAGGAGGGTGCGTAGTAGACGCGGCCGCCTTCGTCGTCATCGCCCCATCCCCAGCCCGAATTCACGTAGGCACTGACAAAACCCCGGCCACCGCACCAATGTCCGCTGCAGCCCGAATAGCTGACGCCATAACCAGGACCGAAAAGCCCCAGACTGAAGCCGAGCGGGTCGGCCATCGCCAAGGGAGCCGAGAACAAGGCAATCGCCGCCACGGCCCCCATCACCCAGCCACGCCTGCTTTGCAAAGTTGTGTTCATGAGACGTCCTCCGGTTGCGGCATCATGCTTCTACGGCGGCCATGAACGCGCATTGAACCGGGGCCCGGGCGGGGCGGGGCGTTCAGCGGGCGCGCAACAGCCAACATCCGTGAATGTTGCCGCGTCGCGCAAAATCGAACGGCACGCTGGGCGCGCTCCAATCCTCGATGGCGAGGCCAGTCTCCTGGAGCGCGTCCGCATCGAGCTGGAATCGCCGGAAATTGTTGGAGAACACAATCACGCCGCCGGGCGCCAGCCGACCGGCACAGGCCCTGAGAAGATCCACGTGTTCGCGCTGGACGTCGAAATCCTCCGCGCGCTTGGAATTGGAAAAAGTCGGCGGATCGACGTAAACGAGTCCGTAGCGCTGGGTCTCGGCGCGGAGGAACGCGCGGGCGTCGGCCTGGACCAGACGATGCGATGCGCCCCGGTAGCCGTTCCGGAGCAAATTCCATCCAGCCCATTCCAGATAGGTGGCCGAGAGGTCCACGCTGGTCGTGCTCACTGCGCCGCCTGCAGCGGCAAAGACGCTGCCGGTGCCCGTGTAGGCAAACAGGTTCAGCATGGGACGACCACTCGCAAGCGACCGGATCCGCGCGCGGACGGCGCGATGGTCGAGGAACAGTCCCGTATCGAGGTAGTCGAACAGGTTAACCCGGAAATACAAACCGCCTTCCTGAACCTCCAGCCATTGCGCGCGCTCGTCCATGCGACCGTAACGCTCGCCGCCGCGGCCGCGGGCACGGGTCTTCACCGCGATCCGCGCGCGCGGCACCTCCAGCTCGCGTCCCGCCGCACGCAAGAGCTCCTGCAGTCGCCGTGCGGCAACGGCAGCATCGATCGTGGAGGGCGCCTGGTATTCCTGGACATGCAACCAACGCAGCGCCGGCGTCGCGGGATCCGCCGCCGATGCATCCGACTCCAGGGCGCGCCCACTGTACACATCAATCGCCGCGGAATATTCAGGCAGGTCCGCATCGTAAAGGCGATAGCAATCGATGCCTTCGCGCTGCAACCGTTTGCGCAAATGCTGCATGCGCTTGTGCAGGCGGTTTGCCACCATCTGGACCGCTTCGGGAAGCGGCGCGGGCTCTCGCTGGCTTCGTTCGGCATGCACCTGGAATTGCAGCAACGTGCAGGGCAACGCGCCGTTGTACAAGCGATGGCTGCGCTCGGGCTTCAGACCCATCTGATGACCGTCACCCTGTTCACCGAACAGCATCGCGACGCGCCAGCCCGCGAAGTGTTCGCGCAGACGCTCGCCAATGGAACGATAAAGGGTCAGCGCCTCGGTGTGACTCCCGAGCCTCTCGCCATAAGGTGGATTGCTCGCCAACAACCCGGTCAAGCCCGCGACGGGCGGCAGCATGTGCGCGACATCGCCACGCTCCAGCCGAATGAATCCCGCGACTCCCGCACGCTGCGCGTTGGCACGGGCGGCGGCCAGCATCTCCGGATCGCGATCGCGGCCATGGAAGACCGGCTGCAGCACGGCAAGCCCCTCGCGAGCAACTTGCTCGGCCTCTCCCCGGAGTCTTTGCCACAGCGCCGCATCATGTCCCGGCCAGCGCTCGAATCCGAAGCGGCTCCGGCCAAGCCCCGGCGCAACACGCGCAGCCATCAGCGCGCCTTCGATCAGCAAGGTGCCGGCGCCACACATGGGATCGAAGAGCATTCCTCCCCGGGCATGCACTTCGGGCCACCGGGCACGAATCAGCAGCGCCGCGGCCACATTTTCCTTGAGCGACGCCGCGCCTTGCGCCAGGCGCCAGCCACGCCGGTGCAGCGGTGCACCGGAGAGATCCAGCGTCAATGTGGCGCGGTCGTGGCGCACGTGCAGGTTGATGCGGGCGTCGGGATCGTCGCGATCGACCCGCGGCCTCGCGCCGGTCTCGGACCTGAACTGATCGACGATCGCATCCTTGACGGTCTGCGCGGCAAACTGGCTGTGCGTCAACGCACTCTGCACGAGATTGGCATCGACCGCCAAGCTTCCATCGGCGGCCAGCACGGTTGACCAGTCGACTGCCTGCACGCCGGCGTAGAGGGCGGGCGCATCCGCCGCCGCGAAATCGGCCAAAGGCCAAAGCACGCGGCTCGCGAGCCGCGAATGCAGGCAAATGCGGTAGGCCTCCGCGACGTCCGCGTCGACGCGGACGCCCGCTACGCCCGCACGAGCGGCAATGCCCAGCGCTGCGATCTCGTCGCGCAGCAACTCCTCGAGGCCTTTGGCGCAGGTGACGAAAACCGAGCTCATGCCACGATGTGGCCCAGGAACCACCCGAAATGATGGGCAATCGGAACCACATGGTTCGCCAGCCGGTGATCGTCATCCAGCAGGAGCATCTCCGAACGATGGCCCCGGGCGAAGGCAATCGCTGCGTCGACGGGGCACAAGGCGTCGTGCCAGCCATGAACGAAACAGGTGCGCACCCCTTCACGCATCGCAAACGGCTGCGGAAATCCGGGAATCCGAGGTGGCGTAGCCATGAGGAACAAGCCCTGGACCGTGCGCTGGATCGACGCAAGGCCCGATATGAACGCACCGAAACTGGACCCGGCCAAAACGCAGGGCGTGCCATCGACCGGGATCGCGTCGACCAGCCGCTGGATGCGCGGCTCCGCCGCGTCGGCCATGCCACGCATGTCCAGGTCACGGTAATCGAGGCGCCTTGCAGTCCAGCCCAGGTCCTCGGCAACAGCCGCCAGCGCGCCCGTCTTGGTCGCGTTGGGTCCACTATCCAGCCCGTGCGAGAGCAGCACGACTCCGCTCGCCGCACTCATGGAGCCGCACCAAGCATGAAGGGGGCGCGAAAGGGCACCTGAAACGACGTTTGCATCAGTCGATGGTAGCAGTGCGCCCGCCCAATCCATCGGTGCACGGGCCGCGCCCATGCGAAAATCGGCGCATGGGCGCGATCATCGACTGGCCATTGCCGTACGTGGAGCATCTGGCCACCCGGCCTGCGGCAGCCATCGACCTCGTCGTGATCCACTGCACCGAACTCCCCGATCTGGCCACTGCTCGCGAGTATGGAGAGCGCCGCCTCTATGACGGTGGGACGGGCAACAGCGGGCACGTGTACATTGACCGCGACGGAAGCGCCTTCCGGTTCGTCCCTGAATCGCGCACGGCCCATCACACGCGAGGCTACAACGAACGCTCGGTCGGCATCGAACTCGTCAACCGAGGCCGGTGGCCGCATTGGCTGGACAGCCGGTGCCAGCGTATGGATGAGGACTACCCGGAGGCCCAGCTGGACGCCCTGGAAGGCCTGCTCCGCGAGCTGGCGCGCCGCCTGCCGAACCTTCGCCATGTTGCCGGCCACGAGGATCTCGACCGTACGCGGGTCCCCGCCACAGACGATGCGAGCCGAACCGTCCCGCGCAAACGCGACCCGGGCCCCCGCTTCCCCTGGGACCGGATCCTGGCGGCCGTTCCACTGCAGCGTCTCACGGGCCTCGACTAGCGTCCCGGCGTGCAACGCATCGTGACCGGCTCACGATTCCAACGGCAGCGATCGCAGATGCTCGATTTCGTCCCGCAACCGCGCCGCCTCCTCGAATTCCAGATTCTCGGCATGCAGCATCATCTCGGCTTCGAGGCGGCGGATTTCGCCAGCACGCTCAACCGCGGCCACTGGTTGTCCCGTCGTTCGCGCGGACTGCCGGGAATGCGGCTCTCCGGCCTGGCCACGACCGCGACGAGCCTTCGCCGTCGTGGCCTCGCGCGCGCCCTCCATGATGTCGCGCACGGCACTTTCGACTCCGCGTGGACTGATGCCATGCGCGACGTTGTATTCGGTCTGCCTGCGCCGGCGACGTTCGGTTTCGTCCATCGCGGCCCGCATCGACGCCGTGATCGTATCCGCGTAGAGGATCGCCTTGCCGCGCAGGTTTCGCGCAGCACGGCCGATCGTCTGCACCAGCGAGGTACTCGAGCGGAGAAATCCCTCCTTGTCGGCATCCAGGACCGCAACCAACGAGACCTCGGGCATGTCCAGGCCTTCGCGGAGCAGGTTGATGCCGACGAGGACGTCAAACGTGCCGAGCCTCAGATCGCGGATGATTTCGACGCGTTCCACCGTCTCCACGTCCGAATGCAGGTAGCGCACGCGCACGCCGTGTTCTTCAAGGAATTCAGTCAGGTTCTCCGCCATGCGCTTGGTCAGCGTCGTGACCAGCACGCGATCTCCCATCGCCACGCGGGCGCGGATCTCACCCAGAAGGTCCTCGACCTGGGTACGGGCAGGACGCACCTCGACCTCGGGATCGACCAATCCGGTGGGACGCACCACCAGTTCGATGACTTCCCCGCGCGAATGCTCAAGCTCGTATCGGCCGGGCGTCGCCGACACGAAAATGGTCCTCGGCGCTCGACGCTCCCATTCCTCGAATTTCAGCGGCCGGTTGTCAAGCGCCGACGGCAGGCGGAATCCGAACTGCACCAGCGTTTCCTTCCGAGAGCGATCGCCCTTGTACATGGCACCTAACTGGGGGATGGTGACATGCGATTCGTCGACCACCAGCAGGGCATCCGGCGGCAGATAGTCATAGAGGCAAGGGGGCGGTTCGCCAGGCATGTGCCCCGTCAGATGCCGCGAGTAGTTCTCCACGCCCTGGCAGTAGCCCACTTCGGCCAGCATCTCGAGGTCGTATTGGGTTCGCTGCTGCAAGCGTTGGGCCTCGACAAGGTGCCCGGCAGTCCGCAATTGCTCCAGTCGTTCGCGCAATTCGTCCTTGATCGTGTCGATCGCCTGCAACACGGTGCGCCGCGTACTGACGTAATGCGAGCCCGGATACACCGTGTACCGGGGAACCCTGCGCAATACAGCGCCTGTCAGGGGATCGAACAGCGCAAGGTTCTCGACCTCGCCATCGAACAACTCGATGCGGATCGCCTCGCTTTCGTTTTCCGCGGGAAAGACATCAACCACCTCGCCCCGCACCCGGTAGGTCCCCCGCTCCAGGGCCATCTCGTTGCGCACGTACTGCATCCCCGTGAGGCGCTGGATCAGCTCGCGCTGGTCAATGCGGTCGCCGCGCACCAGGTGCAGCACCATCCTGAAGTATTCGGTCGGATCGCCCAAGCCGTAGATCGACGACACGGTTGCCACGATCAGGGCGTCCCGCCGCTCCAGGAGCGCCTTGGTTGCCGACAGGCGCATTTGTTCGATGTGCTCGTTACGGCTTGCATCCTTCTCGATGTAGGTGTCCGAGGCCGGTACATAAGCCTCCGGCTGGTAATAGTCGTAATAACTGACGAAATACTCGACCGCGTTGCGCGGAAAGAACGCCTTGAACTCGCCATACAGCTGCGCCGCAAGCGTCTTGTTATGGGCAAGGACCAGGGTGGGCTTCTGCACACGCGCGACGACATTGGCGATGGTGAAGGTCTTGCCCGAACCGGTGACGCCCAGCAGGGTCTGATGGGCGAGTCCCGCCTCAAATCCTTCCGCAAGGCGTCGTATGGCTTCCGGCTGGTCACCAGCGGGCGCATAAGGGGCGACGAGTTCGAAACGCTCGGTCATGGTGGCGAGTGTACGCGGGGCCAGCCAGGGACCGGTGAACGCGCGCACCTATAATGCGCCACCCTCCGAACCGCTCCGCCGCCCATGAGCACCCAGGTCAACTTCGAACAGATCCCCCTGCGGGAGTACGCCGAACGGGCCTACCTCGATTATTCGATGTACGTCGTGCTCGACCGCGCCCTGCCGTTCATCGGCGATGGTCTCAAGCCGGTGCAGCGACGGATCGTCTACGCCATGAGCGAGCTCGGCCTGGATGCCACGGCCAAGCCCAAGAAGTCCGCTCGTACCGTCGGCGACGTCATCGGCAAATTCCACCCGCATGGCGATTCCGCCTGCTACGAGGCGCTGGTGCTCATGGCGCAGCCTTTCTCGTACCGCTATCCATTGGTCGACGGCCAAGGCAACTTCGGTTCGCCGGATGACCCCAAGAGCTTTGCCGCCATGCGCTACACGGAATCGCGCCTGACGCCCGTTGCCAAGCTGCTGCTCGATGAACTGGGCCAGGGCACCGTGGAGTGGGCCGCCAACTTCGACGGGACGTTGCAGGAGCCATCGTGGCTGCCGGCACGCGTACCCCACATCCTGCTCAATGGGGCCATGGGCATCGCCGTCGGCATGGCGACGGACATCCCGCCGCACAACCTCCGCGAAGTCGCCAGCGCCTGCATTCGCCTGTTGGAGCATCCGGATGCCACGCTGGAGGAGCTGTGCGAACACGTCCGCGGACCGGACTTCCCGACCGCGGCCGAGATCATCACCCCGGCGCGTGAATTGCGCGCGCTGTACGCCAGCGGCAACGGTTCGGTGCGCGCGCGCGCCCTTTACGAACGCGAGGAAGGCAACATCGTCATCACCGCCTTGCCCTATCAGGTTTCCCCCGCGAAGGTCATGGAGCAGATCGCGGCGCAAATGCGGGCCAAGAAACTGCCGTTGCTGGAGGATTTGCGTGACGAATCCGACCATGAGACACCGGTTCGACTGGTGCTCGTTCCCCGCTCAAGCCGCATCGACGCCGATGAATTGATGCAGCATCTTTTCGCGACCACTGATCTCGAGAAGAGCTTCCGCGTCAACCTCAACGTCATCGGGCTTGACGGCAAGCCGCAGGTCAAGGACCTGCGCAGCCTGTTGCTGGAGTGGCTGCGCTTCCGCATCGATACGGTCACCCGCCGCCTGCGCCATCGCCTGGATAAGATCGAGCGCCGGCTGCATCTGCTTGATGGGCTTCGCATCGCCTTCCTCAACCTGGATGAGGTCATCCGCATCGTTCGATTCGAGGACGAGCCCAAGCCCGCCCTGATGCAGCGGTTTGCACTCAGTGAAAGCCAGGCCGACTACATCCTGGAGACGCGCCTTCGCCAGCTGGCCCGACTCGAGGAAATGAAGATCAATGCCGAACGAGACCATCTTGAGCAGGACCGGGCGCGGATCAACGTGCTGCTGAAGTCGCCCGCCAAACTGCGCGGCCTGATTCGCGACGAACTTCGCGACGACGCCGAGCAGTACGGCGACCCCCGCCGCAGCCCCCTCGTCGAGCGCGAGGCGGCCCAGGCCCTGGACGAACGGGCGCTGATCGCGGCAGAGCCCGTGACCATCGTGCTGAGCACCAAGGGCTGGGTGCGCGCCGCGAAGGGCCATGACGTCGATGCCGCAGCACTCGGGTACCGCGAGGGCGACGGATTCCTTGCCGCCGCGCGCGGGCGCAGTACCCAGCAAGTGGTGTTCCTCGACAGTGGCGGCCGTGCGTACAGCACGCCCGCGCACACCCTCCCCTCAGCGCGGGGCAACGGCGAGCCGCTCACGGGCCGATTCGCGCTGACGCCTGACGCCGAGGTGCAAGCCCTGGCCATTGGCGACGCCGGACAGCGCGTGGTCCTGGCGAGTTCCGCCGGATACGGGTTCATCGCCCGCCTGGATGCGATCAGCGGCCGCAACAAGGCGGGCAAGCAGGTCCTGAACCTCGACCACGGCGCGCGCGTCCTGAGCCCCGCACCCGTGCAGGACGTCGCCCGCGACCGCCTCGTCGTGGTCACGAGCGCAGGCCACCTTCTGATGTTCTCGGCTGCCGAACTACCGGAGCTCGACCGCGGCAAGGGGCTCAAGTTGGTCGACATTCCGCGTGCCAAGCGCGGCGCCGAGGGCGAGATCGTCGTCGGCGTTGCGGTCGTGCCCGAAGGCGGCGCGGTCACGCTGCACGCGGGCCAGCGCAAGCTGGGCCTCAGGTGGTCGGACCTGGTCGCCTTCGGCGGTGCGCGCGCCAGCCGCGGCGGCCTCCTGCCGCGGGGACTGCGCGGCGTCGATCGCATCGAGGTGACGCAAAGCTAGCGCAGGGATTGCCCGCGGAATCCAGCGGCGCGTGCGAGACGGGCAGCAGGCATGCACTGGCCAGCGCTGGCATGCCACACTTCCGCACGCAGAAATCGCCTCACGGCTTGGGGGGCCGGGCATGGGCAAGGCATCGGTATCGAAACGCGCGCGCACGCGCCCTGCCCTTCGCTGGGGTGTGGGCGGCCTGCTCCTGCTGTTCGCGGCCTCGGTCATCGCGGGTTGGCTTCTGCTGGCGGGAAGCCGGCCGCGGCTGGATGGACGCCAATCGTTGCCCGGGCTGAGGGCACCGGTCACCGTGACGCGCGATGCCCTGGGCATCCCCACGCTGGACGCGCGCAACCGCATCGATCTCGCGTACGCCTTGGGCTTCGTGCACGCCCAGGAGCGCTTCTTCCAGATGGATCTGCTCCGCCGGGACGCCGCGGGGACGCTCTCCGCGCTGCTGGGCCCTGCGGCACTGCCCGCCGACCGGGCCAACCGCCCCTATCGATTCGCCGCGCTGGCAACGACAATCCTTGGGCGATTGCCGCCCTCGCAACGCGCGCTGCTGGATGCCTACGCCCGCGGGGTCAATGCCGGTCTGTCGGCGCTGGAAGTGAGGCCCTGGGAGTACCTGCTGCTGCGCAGGAAGCCGCGACCCTGGACCGCCGCTGACAGCATCCTGGTCGTCGATGCCATGTACCTCGATCTGGTGACACCACGGTTTGACAGCGTGCAGCGCGCGCGCATGCGCGCCGTCCTGCCCAAGGCGGTCGTCGATTTCCTCACGGCCCCGGACCCGCGCTGGCAGGCGCCCATGGCCGGGCCGCCGGACGTGCCGGTACCCATGCCACCGGCGAGCGAACTCGACCTGCGAGCCGAACCGCCGGCAACGGCGCTGCGCAGCGCCGCGCTCGCGAGAATGCTGAGCCAACCCCATGTGATCGGCAGCAACGGCTTTGCCGTCGCTGGCCGCCTCACGGCAACCGGGGCCGCAATCGTGGCCAACGACATGCATCTGGCGCTGCGCGTCCCCAACATCTGGTTCCGCGCGGAACTGCGCTATCCGAACCCTAGCGATCCTGCGCGCATCGTTCAGCTCGACGGCCTGACTTTGCCCGGCGTGCCCGTGCTGGTGGCCGGCACCAATGGTGCCATCGCCTGGGCGTTCACCGACAGCTACGGAAAGTGGCGCGACTGGGTCCGCGTGCTGCGCGATCCGCATGATCCGACGCGCTACCGGGTCCCGGGCGGGTGGGCGCCGATCCGCACGCATCGCGAGGTCATTCGCGTTGCAGGCGGGAAGCCCGTCGAACTGACCGTCCGCGACACCATTTGGGGACCCATCCTGGCGCACGATGCGGACGGCACGCCGCTCGCCATGGACTGGATCGCCCTGCACCCGCGCGCTGTCAACGTCAACCTGGTTCATCTCGAGACGGCGATGAATGCGGCGCAAGCGTTGGCGATCGCGGCCACGCTGGGCATACCGCCGCAGAACTTCATCGTTGGCGACGCCACGGGCCATATCGGCTGGACGATTGCCGGCGATGCCATACCGATCCGGAAGCATTTCGACCCCACGCTGCCCGCCGATTTTTCCGCGCCCGGATCCGGATGGGTCGGTTGGGTGGAACCCCAGAACTACCCACGCATTGTCGATCCGCCGGGCGGACGCCTGTGGACGGCCAACAATCGCGTGGTCGATGGCGCCGGGTTGACCCTGCTCGGCAATGGGGGATATGACCTGGGGGCCCGCGCGCAGCAGATCCGCGATGACCTGGCGGCGCATCGGCGCTTCACGCCGCGAGACCTGCTGGCGATCCAACTGGACGACCGCGCGATCTTCATGCAACCGTGGTATGCCCTCCTGCGTTCAACCCTGCAGGCCCATCCTGGCGATGCGCTGCTGCATGCA
Organism: Pseudomonadota bacterium; assembly: GCA_021795435.1. Classification (GTDB taxonomy): domain Bacteria; phylum Pseudomonadota; class Gammaproteobacteria; order Xanthomonadales; family Rhodanobacteraceae; genus Metallibacterium. The sequence continues at coordinate 106,961 of JAJYPJ010000001.1, read as the reverse complement.
CTCGCCCTGGCGACCAGCCGCTGGAGTGGTCGAGCCGGCATCGACAGCGTCTCCTACCATGCCGCGCAAGCATTTCGCCATGAAGTCCGCATGGCCGTATTGGCGCCCTTCGTTGCCCGCATCCACGCGCGATACCCCCGGTTCGCGTGGCCGAGCGGCGATACGAGCGAGTACGCAGTCTGGACCTTGGCCACGCAGCGCCCGGTCTACCTGCTCGATCCTCGCTATCGCGACTGGAGCCAGTTGCTAGCCCATTGTGCACGGCAGGTCGCGGCAAGCTTCCGGGCCGCGCCGGGAGGCATCGCCGCGCAGAGCTGGGGACGGCGTAATACCACGCGCATCGACCACCCCCTCGCGGCCGCGCTGCCCACCCCACTTCGCTGGTTTCTCGACCAGCCGGCCAGACCCTTGCCCGGAGACGCCAACATGCCTCGCGTCCAGGCCCCCGCCTTTGGCGCATCCGAGCGCTTCGAGATCATGCCCGGCCATCCCGCGGAAAGCGACCTGCACATGCCCGGAGGGCAGAGTGACAACCCGTTGTCGCCCTACTACCTCGCGGGTTGGAAAGCCTGGGCCCAGGGTTCGGCGGCGCCGTTACTGCCGGGTGCCCCGCAGCACACGCTGCGCCTCGTCCCCGTGCGGTCTCCACGGTGAACATGCGCCCGGGCGCGGAATCCACCCATAGCCGCGTGATCGGTCCGGCCGGACGCATCCGGCCCGAATCCATGGGCGCGACCGGCCACCGCACGCCCCGCCGGGTCCGCCTTGCCGGGATCCTCCCGGGACCTTCGCCCGGGCCCACTGGCGCGGCCGGCGACGGAACCGCGTGCCCGGACCGACGGGACCGCCGGTCGCCGCCGACTGATCAGTCCCGCTGCGAGCGCCAGCGAGCCTCCAGCTCGGCGACCAGCCGCCTAGCCAGTGCATCGCGCGCATCCGCACCCGCCTGGGGCGCCGTCTCCGCCAATCGTTCGTCGGCGAACCAGAGGACCGTGATCGGGCCGGCCACAGTGTCTTCCGGCTCAAGGTGCAGCGCGCCGGGGCCCCAGACAAAGCTGGCCTGCCCGCCCGACTTGTCCAGCACCTTCACCCAATCAGCCGCCGCCCGGGGGCTGTCAAAGGGAATCGAAAGAAGCAAGTCCGAGCCGTCGGCACCCACGAACCGGAAGTGGAACCGCCCGTCGGCAGCGCGGAAGGTGACGAAACGCCCCCCCGCCGCCGGGCGCGGCCGCTTGGCAGGCGCCTCCCGGGTTGCCTGCGGTGCACGCAAGCCCACCGCCGCGCGCAGTTTCGCAACCAGCGGTGCCGCAAGTGCGCGCGCCTTGGTCGCACCCTGCCGAAGAACCTCTTCGATTTGATCGGGATCGGCCAGCAACGCCTCGTAGCGCGCGCGCAAAGGGCCAATTTCGGCGTCGATCCGCTCAGCCAGACGTCGCTTGGCATCGCCCCATGCAAGTCCAGCGCGCAGGTCGGCGGCGAAGGCATCCGCCTGCGCACGGGTCGCAAAAGCCCGGTACAGGGCGAGCAGCGCATTACTGTCGGGGTCCTTGGGTTCACCCGGTGCGCGCGAGTCCGTGACAATCCGCGCAATCGCCTCCTGCTGCGCCCGGGCGCCGCCGGCAAACAGCGGAATGATGTTGTCGTAGCTCTTGGACATCTTGCGGCCATCGAGGCCGGGCAGCGTGGCCACCTCCTCATCCACGGCCGCCTCCGGCAGGGCGAGCAAGTCCTCGCCATACAGATGGTTGAACCGCATCGCGATATCGCGTGCCATCTCGATGTGCTGTACCTGGTCGCGCCCAACCGGTACCCGCTGCGCACCGAACATCAGGATGTCCGCGGCCATCAGCACCGGATAACTGTACAGACCCATCGTGATGCCGGCATCGGCATCCTCTGCCCTCGCCTGGTTGGCGTCGACCGCAGCCTTGTACGCGTGGGCGCGATTCATCAGGCCCTTGGCGGTCACGCAGGTCAAAAGCCACGTCAATTCCGGTATCTCGGCAATGTCCGACTGCCGGTAAAAGGTGACCCGCGCCGGATCGAGTCCACAGGCCAGCCACGTGGCCGCAATTTCCATCCGGGAGCGTGCCACGCGTTCCGGATCATCGCACTTGATGAGCGCGTGGTAGTCGGCGAGGAAGAAGAAGGCATCAGCGCCCGGATCCTGAGCCAGGCGCAGCGCGGGACGGATCGCACCAACGTAGTTGCCCAGGTGCGATGTGCCGCTGGTGGTGATGCCAGTGAGGACGCGGGTGCGGGGGCTCATGGGGTACTCGCCGTTGTTCCAGCCATGCAGTGTACCGGCGCCCGCAAGGGCGGCGAAGGCGACCCGGGGATCAGGCGCCGAACCCGTGCACGTCGATGGCGGAGCCGTAACCGGCGAGGCCACGCAAGCACCGAGGTGAGAGCCGCTGCCCGCCAGTAGCGGCTTCGGCTAGCCTAGAGCAAGTCCAGAGTTTCCGCGCGTCCTCACGGCTCTTCGGGACCTGCCCCCCCCTCGGAGATCCCATCGTCCATGCTTGCCGCCCTCCCCTTGCTCCTGGCCAGCGCCCAGGCCAGCGTAGGTGCAGCGACCCTGCCCACCAACGACCAGCCCCCCCTGACCCTTCCCAAGGTCGAGGTGCTGCATCATGAAGAGCCGTTCTGGAAACCCAAGCTGCAGTACCTGATGCCCGAGGTGTCGGGCGCCTTGATCACGGTGACGACCAAGGCCACCGTCACCCACATGGCCCAGATACCGACGGTGGCCCAGGACAACCTGACGCAATTGTTCGTGCGCACGCCGGGCGTCATCGTCTCGCAGGAGCAAGACCCGCTGCGGGTCAACCTCGCCTACCGCGGCCTTGGCAACCCACAGGAGTCCGAATACGTCCTGGTTCTGCAGGACGGTATCCCGCTGGAACTGGACTGGATCGGCTTTCCCACCCTGTACTACCAGCCGCCGCTCCAGGGTGTTCGCGAAGTCAGGGTCATCCGCGGCGGCAACAGCCTGCTGTACGGGCCTGAACCTGCGCCCGTCATTGACTTCGTGTCCAAGGGGCCCTTGGCCGGCCAGCCTTTCGGGGCGAGCACCGAACAGATGGTCGGCAGCGATGGTGGCTGGCAAACCTACAACGTCCTCAAGGGCAGCTCGGGTGATGTCGCGTGGCGCGTGGCCGGCTGGATCAACCGAAGCCATGGACCGCGCGCAAACAGCGGCTACAACGTGAAGGGCGTCGATGCGGACGTGCTGTGGACCCCGAGCGCAACCTCGCAATGGGGCCTTGCGCTGCATTTGTACGACGCCTCATCCAATGATGCGGGTCGACTCACCTGGGCCCAGTGGAATGCCGATCCGAACCTGACGACCACACCGGCCAATCGCGAATGGGCCAACCGCAACGTGATGGTGCTGAGCCACGAACAGCAGTTCGGCAACCATTGGCGCTTCTACGGCAAGGCATGGGCCGGCGACTCCGAGCTGACCCAGCGCGTAGCGAATCCTGCGGTTCCACCCCAACCTCAGCCCACCGTCACGAACATCCAGGACGCACGGTTCCGCTTTGCGGGTGCCGACCTGCGCCTGCGCCATGACTTTGGATCGGGCGATGCACTCACCTTCGGCACGGTCCTGTACCACTCCGACGCGCCGCTCCGCGGCGCGAACTACCCGGACCTTCTGGCGCCGCGAGACGCGACCGGCGGCGTGCCGACGCTGGTGCAGGGACGCCATTCGGACTATGCATCGGTCTTCGCCAGCAGTCTTTTCCGCTTCGGCCCGGGCCATCACTGGCATGTCGTGCCGTCGGTACGCCTGGATCATGAGAAGGTCAGCGTATTCGAAACGGTTCGGCCGCCCAACCTCTCCAGGCCCCTGCTGAACACGGCCGTATCCCGTACGGAACCCCTGTTCGGACTGGGTCTCGGCAACGACTTCTTCACCAACGGGCACCTCAACGAGACCTACTTCAATGTCTCGACCGGCTGGCGTCCGGTGCGCTACTTCGACATTGGCTCGCCACACGCCAACATCGTTCCGGGCACAGCGCCGGCGGTCCAAAAGGTGCTGTCGTATGAATTGGGTATCCATGGCACGCCGGCCGATGGACTGTTTTATGACATCAGCGCGTTCTGGATGAATTTCCACAACCGCATCGAGACGATCAAACTCAGTCCGCTTGTTTCCATCGAGCAGAACTCCGGCGATACCCACAACGAAGGCATCGAGGGACAGGTTGCCTATGATTTCCTCCACGGAAGCACGAATGGCGAGCATTTGGAGGCATTTGCCAACGTGCAATTCCTCCATGCCCGCTTCGTCGCCAGCGCCATCCCGGGGCAGGTTGGCAAAGCGCCCGCCTATTCGCCAAGACACCTTTACAAGGCAGGCATCACGTGGCGTCGCGACGGCCACTACCGGGTCGCCTTCACGGGTGTTTTTTCCGGATCGCAGTACTGGCAGGACAGCGACCAGGACCAGCCCGGGACGGGCGGCACGACCGTGCTGCCCGCCCGCATCCCGCCTTACTCCGTCTGGGACCTAGCTGGGAACTGGACGCTCACGCCGCACGTCGAACTGCTGGGTGGCGTCTCCAACGTCTTCGATCGTTCGTACTACTCGCGCGTGTGGACGTACGGCATCGAACCCGCACTGGGCCGGATGTGGTACGCGGGCTTCAAGCTGAGCCTCTAGCCGAGGTACGGCCGCGTGCCCACATGAGACACGCGGCCTGACGCTCAACGTCCCTGCTGCAGGTGGATGTCGCCCGACACGGTCCCGACGTGGATCGAGCCATCGCCGGCCCCGTAACGCCCGGTGACGTGGTGTCCGTGCACCGTCACGTTGGCGGGCAATGACCCACCGACGCGCCCGCTGACGCTGCCGAGATCCAGGCGGGCGGAGACGCCCGGGGGCACCACGAGATGCGCGTCGCCGCTCACCGTGTTGATGGCGATCCGTCCACCACGCAGCAATCCCGCCACGGCCAGCGTCGCATCGCCCGAGACACTCTTGAGCTCAAGGTCGCTGACGCTTCCACAACCCAGGTTGATTTGCCCGGAAATGGTCGTCACGTGCGCCTGCGAACAGTCGGTGAGCGGGCCGCGTACGTCGCCCGAGACGTCATCGGCGTCCAGGCGACCTATGCGTCCATCGACCCGGATGGTGCCGCTGACCGAATGCATCCTGGCGGATGCAAAATCCGACTTCAGCAGCTGAAGCACGCCGCTCACGCTGTCCAGGTCAACGCGCGCTCCTTGCATGCCTTGCACCGATTGGTCGGCGCTGACGGATCTCAGCGTGACGCTCGCGGCGCGGGGAACGTAGACCGTCAAATGCACGGGCAGCAGCGATTGCGAGCAGGCGAAAATGAACCAGCAATGCTGCACCTTGGCGCGGATGCGCAAGGAGAAGCGATCAGCGCTGCTTTCCACGACGGGGGCCTTGGCTGCCGATGGCTGCTCGCCCGTCACTTGCACAGCACCCCTGTCCCACGCCACGACGCGAATGCTGCCCGCACCGTCGTCGATGTGTACGTCGCCGTCGCTGGCCAACGGCCGCAGGATGGAAATCGGTGTCATGGCACCCTGTCCCCGCGCTGCAGGCGGAGCGGGCGCCACGGGCGGCGAAGGGGCCATTGGGGCAGCCGGCGCCGGTGGCGCGACAGGGGGCGGCGCGGGGGCTGCGCACGCGGCGCTGGCAACGATCAACATGCCCGGCAAAAGCATGCGCGCGATCATGGCGGAACTGCGACGTTGACGTTTCATGGTGGTGCCCTCTGGGGGTGGATAAGGGCCGGGCTTCGTGCTCCGGCCAACGCATTCAACTGCCCTGCAGCAGCCGTTCCAGCGCGGCCCGCTGCAAGCTGTAGTGCACGCGCAATTCGGTCAGGTAGGCGGCATGCGGCTGCAAGCGCTGGGCGGCCGCCAACCGGGCCTGCGCGCCATCCAGTTGCAGCATGGCCTCGCGCAACGTGGCGGCGCCGGGTACTGCGGAAGCCTGCGCCAGCGCCATCGGCAGAAGCAAACCAAGGCCACAGACGACCAGCACCGAGGCGGCCAGTGCAGGCACCAGAGCGCCGGCAAGCGGCCACGACGACCGCCGGGGAGGCAGCGATCGAGCAATGCGCGGCCACAGCGTCCGTCGTGGCGGCTCGTCGCGCGCCAGCTGCCTCAGCGCCTGTTGAAGGGCAAGATCAGAGCTCATCGAATCGTCATTCATGGTCTTACTCCAACCGCGCGCGCAGCATCGCGCGCGCGCGATGCAGGTGGGCCTTGCAGGCGCCGGCGGTAATACCGAGGGACCGGGCTATATCGTCGTGCGTCCATCCCTCCACGTCATGCAACACCAGCACGCTGCGGGCGCGCGGCGGCAAAGACGCGACCGCCCGCTCCAGCTCGCTGCGCTCAGCCGGGCAGGACGCCGGTTCGAAGGGCACTTCCTCATCCACGCAGCCACCGGCAACCGCGACGGCTTGCGCGCGCAACGTCGCCAGGGCCTGGTTGACCGCGATCCGATACAACCAGGTCGCGAACGCACTGTCGCCGCGAAAGGACGGCAGCGAACGCCATGCCGCCAGAAACGCTTCCTGGGTGACGTCCTCCGCCTGGATAGGGTCGTAACCGCACAGCCGCAGTACCGCGCCGTGCACCCGCGCCGCATGACGCCGGTAAAGCGTGGCAAACGCCGTGCGCGAGCCAGCAGCCGCGGCGGCGACCGCCTCGGAGTCGGCATCACTGGCAACGCCTGCAGGGAACCTCATGCGGATCCGTTGTGGCGACAATCCATCCATCATGCCGCTTTGGATGCGGCTGCAGGCCAAATGGTTTAATCGACCGGTCCGAATCCGCGATCAGGCGACGCCCGAGAACCCCATGCCGGGGGCGTGATCCGGTCGAAGGTGCCTCTAACGACTGCGCGCGGCGGCCCGGCGGGACAGCAGCTCGAGATCGGCGCGCTTCATGGTGGCTTCGAAACGCTCGTCGCCTTGGCGAAGCGCCCATCCCGCCGACAGCGCGAAGCCGAGCTCGACCTCCGAGCGCTGTTCAAGCCGCTGGGCAATATCGTGCAATGCGGCTTCGCTCGTATCCGGGAGCACCAGGACAAACTCGTCGCCGCCAAGGCGCATCACGGCATCCTGGCTGCGGCAGGCCACGCGGAGGAATTGCGCAAGCTTGCGAAGCATGGCATCCCCCTGAGCATGGCCGTAGGTGTCGTTGTAGCGCTTGAACCCCACCACATCCACGACGATGCAGCCAAACCGCTGGCCATTTTCAACGCGCTGCCCGAAATCTTCGATGTAGCGGCGGTTGTACACACCGGTAAGTGGATCGATCAGGACGCGCTCGCGCAGCTTTCGGTCGTAGCTTTGCCGTAACGTGATGTCCTGGGCCAGAAGCAAGGTTTGCGGCGGCTTGTCCTCGGGATAGGCGAGGCTGTGGTACTGCCAGGTACGGCGTTCGCCGCCACGTCCGCGCAAGGTCACGACGCCCGTGTCGCGCCGCCGCGTCGTGCTGCGCTCCAGCATGGCCACCGCTGCATCGTGGTCCTCGGGCGCCACGAACTCCGTCAGCAGTCGACCATCGAGGTCGCTGGCCTCGACACCCAGAGCCGCCGCCATGGCGCCGTTGGCCTGCAGGATGCGTCCCTCATGGTCGACGCTCCACACCAGCCAAATGCCCGAGTCAATCAGGTCGCGATAACGGCGCTCGTAGAGTTCACCCTCGCTCGCGACGCCTTCGCGAGGCCGCACGAGCAGCAGGCGCGCGTCCCGCCGAGCGTACAGCAACGGACTGGAACTGACCTGGACCGGCATGAGTCGACCATCTCGACGTCGATGCGACGGACCGCGCAGCAGGCTCAGCGCGGGATCGTTCCCGGGTTCGACGGCAACGGCGTTGGCGCCCAGTGCCAGGAGATCCTCGGCTGCATAGCCGTAAAAACGCTCAGCCGCGGCATTGACCGCCAGGAGTGCACCGTCCTGCGCCATGACCAAGGCGGGCAACGGATGATCTTCGAACAGGGCCCGCCATTCGCTGTCGCGCTGTTCCTGGAACTGGCGCCACGCCCGTTCACCACCGACCTCTCGGCCAACCTCCAGCAATCCGAAGGGTCGTCGCCGAGGCAATGCGAGCGCAAGCTTGCTGACCAGGTACTCCCGCATGCGCCCTTCCGGATCCGGTCCTCGCCGGCGCAACGTCAGCCGTCCGGGCTCCGTCAGCAGGGCCGCGGTCTCGGCGGCCCGGTTCGCCGCGGACTCGGCGTCCAGAAAGTCGCCCTCCGTATATCCGAGCACATCCTCGGGCTCGGCACCAAGCAGCGCCGCGGCCGGGCGCGATGCAAACAGGAATCGCCCTTCGGCATCCCGCAAACTGACCGGCTCGCGCAGCTCGGACGCCAGGGCCTGAAGCAGTGCCTCGGCCCGACGCAGCCGTCGCTGGCGGAGCAAACTGCCATAAACCGTCGCGAGCAAGGCCATCCCGGCGCCTCCGGTCGCCACCCAGCCAGCCACCGGCAACCACGCCCAGAGCCAAGCCGCAATCGCAGCCAGCAGGACCGCGGTCACCGCCAGCCAGGGAACCCATGCCATGAGCAGCCGGCCGCGCCGCGCGCGCGCCGAACCCGGCGCCGCGCCATCCAAGGCGCTGCCAGGCCGCTCCGCGACGGTATCCAGGTGCTTGAGCATGGGCCGTCCCGCCCTTCCTCGCTCGGTCACGACGCGTGACCGTTCGTGTTCCTTGAAGCACGAATCGTGCACGGCCTGCACCCGACGGGCATGCCGAGACAATTCGTTACCGTTGCGGAGGGCTACGCTCACGAGACGTGAATTGCATCACATTTTGAGGTTCCGCGCGCGCCGGCCCCTCCCGCCGCGACTCAGCCCCGCATCAGCGTGGATTTGCCGAACAGGCTCTCGACCAGATCGACGGCCAGGCGCGCCGTGCGATTGTGGTCATCAAATGCCGGGTTGAGCTCCATGATGTCGAGCGAAGACAAGCGTCCACTATCGGCGATCATCTCCATCACCAGTTGGGCTTCCCGGTAATTGGGTCCCCCCTGGACCGTGGTGCCAACGCCCGGGGCGATCCCTGGATCGAGAAAATCGACGTCAAAGCTGACATGGAGATGGGTCGCGGCATCCACGCCGCTCAGCGCCTCCTCCATGACCCGCCTCATCCCGACCTCATCCACGTATCGCATGTCGTAAATCGCCAGACCCGCCTCATGGACAAGCCGACGTTCGCCAGGATCGACCGAACGGATGCCGATCTGGCGGATCTCCTCGGCGTGCAGGGCTGGCGAAGCGCCGGTGAGCGTGGTCAGCTCGTGCGGGCCCTGGCCGCACAGGCAGGCCACGGGCATGCCGTGGATGTTCCCTGAGGGCGTAATGCGATGGGTATTGAAATCCGCATGGGCATCGAGCCAGAGGACGACCAGCCGGTGGTGGTGCCGACGGCAATGGCGCGCCACCGCGCCAATCGAACCGATCGCCAGGCTGTGGTCGCCCCCGAGCAGGACCGGCAACCGGCCCTGCGCAAGCTCGGCGTCGACCGCATCGGCAACGCTGCGGTTCCAGGCCTCCACCTGCGCCAAGTGACGGTAACCGTCCTCGGGCGGCAACCAGGGATTCACCGGGCCGGCCAGGTTGCCGCGATCGGCCACCTCCAGGCCGCGCGCGCGAAGCGCCTCGGCCAAACCCGCGACGCGCAAGGCCTCCGGTCCCATCGACGCGCCGCGGTGGCCTGCCCCGATGTCAGTCGGCGCGCCAATCAGGCTGATGTGCGGCAAAGAAAGGTCGCCGCGGTCTCTTCGGGACTGCATCGTCAAATGAACTCCTCTGCAAAATGCTGCGTGACTCGCGTTCAGATGGGTTCGGGCGGCAGCCCGAACGCATGCAGAAGTGCGGCCAAGGCCGGTTCGACCGCGTCCGGCAGCGCACCCAGTCGCGGAATCAACAGCGCATCCAGGCGCCGCGCCGCTTCCCCGACCGCCACATAGCCATAATTATCCGCGGCTCCGCCCAGCCGATGCACCACCGCCTGCAGCCGCGCGCGAGCCTCTGGATCGCCCGCACGCCAGTCGTTCCATTCGGCCGCCAAGGCGGCGCGCTTGTCCGGCAGTGTCCGCGCAAACTCGGTCGCCAGCGCCGCCAAACGCGCCTCGTAGTCCTTGCCATCGTCATGAACCATCAAATGGGCCCATCTGGTCGTCGGCATTGGAATCAAAAGCCATCGCAGCCCTGCCCACGCTCACGGTCGTTTCTTGCATGATGGCCCATTCGCGGCCCCACCACCAACAGGACGCCCGCTTCGGACAGGTCCGGCCCCGTCCGATCCATCCATCGATCGGGTCCCTGCACGCCGCCGCATGGACAGCTGTCCACGTCGGCGGCGCCGCGCGCTGTCGCGAATTCGCCGCTGTCGGCTTCGGACCGTTCCATCGATGCGTGCAGACCGCGAACGATCTCGATTTCGACGATGCCCCGCTTCATCATCGAGTCGATTCGCGTCAGGTCAGGAAAGGTCCCAGCCATGGGATCGGGCCGTTGCTGGAGCGATCCCCTCATCCCCCCTTGCCCGTCGACGTCACCTCAACGGTCACATGAACGAGTTCCTCGTGGACCGAAAGATGCCGACGCACATCATCCGGTGATAGATCTTCGGTAACTGCAAGACCCAGTATGCATGCGTAGCCGTCGTGCGCCACGCGCCAGACATGAAGGTCGGTGATCTGCGCGTCCGGCAAGGACTCGTGGACGACGTCGCGAATTTCCTGCACGACGGGCGCATCCATTTCCGCATCGAGCAGGATGCGGCCGGATTCACGCATCAGCGCGAATGACCAACGGGCAACGAGGATCGCCCCGAGAATCCCCATCGCAGGATCCAGCCAATGGGCGCCGAGATATTTCCCACCCAGCAGTGCGCCAATCGCAAGCACGGAGGTCGCGGCGTCCGCAATGACATGGATATAAGCCGACCGCAGGTTCACATCGTGATGATGGTGCGCATCGCCGTGTGCATGCCCATGCGCGTGGTGATGATCGCCATCACGCAGCAGCCACGCACAGACCGCGTTGACGACAAGCCCCAAGACCGCGATCGGTATGGCTTCGCTGTAATGGATTGGGGAGGGCGCCAACAGTCGTTCAAGCGACTGGAACAGCATGAGCGCGGCGACCACCGCCAGAAGGATGGCACTACTGAAGCCACCCAGTATCTCGATCTTCCACGTTCCAAAGGCCAAACGCGGATCGGTCGCGTAGCGCCGCGCTGCCACATAGGCCAGCAGGGACAATCCCATCGCCAGGGCGTGCGAACTCATGTGCCAGCCGTCGGCCAGCAGCGCCATCGAATTGAGGGCATAGCCGCCGACGATCTCGACCACCATCATGATCGCCGTGATCGCGACGACGATGCGCGTGCGCTGCTCTCCTCTCGCGTTGCCTGCGTGGAAAGCGTGGCTATGCCCCGCAGTGGATGACGTCGTCACGGCCACGGATGTCCTCGGCAGATCGTATACTGGGGGCCAGTATATACAAAGGCTCTCCCATGTCGCATGTCGCCCAGGACAAAAAGCTGCTCGCACGGGTCCGACGCATTGGTGGCCAGATCGCTTCCCTTGAGCGCACGTTGGGTGCCGGCTCGCCGGAATGCGGCGACGTCCTTCAACAGCTCGCCGCGGTGCGAGGTGCCATCAACGGTCTCATGCTCGAGGTGCTCGAAGGCCACATTCGCGCGCACATTGACCTCGACGGTCAACGAGAGAGTGAAATTGCCCCCGTGATGGCCGTTCTGCGCAGCTATCTCAAGTAGCCGCCGCCGACCCGCGATCAGGATTAGCAGTCCCCCGGCTCGCCGCAGCGATGCGCGATGCTTCTGCTGAAGGCAGGCCCTGCCGTCACACGACGAGTTGTCCCTTCTCGTGGGCAATCGGCCGTCTTTGGTGCCGGCAGCGTGACTCGAACACGCGACCTACCGCTTACAAGGCGGTTGCTCTACCAACTGAGCTATGCCGGCATGCCGTGCATTGTAACGAGCCCGACGCGTTCATCACGCTCGCCAGCCAGAAGCGGAAGCCACTCACCCGCAAGCGAGGGTCCGCGCAACCAAAATATCAGGATGGGCAACGTAGCGCTGCCAGGTGAATCCGGGCTGCGGCGGCAGCGCGAATTCGATGTAGTACTGCGGCACCTGCTCGACGCGCTGGCGCAACTGCGCGGCAAAGCCCAGCGCGCGGATCTGCGTCAGCCTCCTTCGCGCATTGGCAGGATCCTGGAAAAGCCCCAGCGAGATGCTGTTCTGCCGCTCCCCCGCCGTGATCACGTAGTAATCGCGCACTCCGCGCGCGGACAGTTCCCGTGCCTTCGACAACGCCTCCGCGCGATCGGATGCGCTCAAATACACCCACCAGCCGCGCGACACGGCCGAATCGGCGACGGTGTACTGGATTTGTCCCACGTGCGGGCCAAGCGCCGCGAATGCCAGCCGCATTTCCGCCTGCGTCGTGAAAGGACCTAGCTTCAAGCAACGCATGGCGGCCTTCGGTGCCGACAGCCGCGGCCTTGGAGAAGACTCGCGCAGGTCGGGTACCTCATGCAGGAGGTGCAAGGCGGGAACACCCGGCACGCGAACCGCCAATGGCGGCTGTGGAACATGCGTGCGCAGGACGATCAGCGCAGCCGCCGCAACGTTGGCCACGAACAAGATCACGACGGTCAGGCGCAGGCCGGTCACCACTGCATTCTATCCAAGTCGGCCGGAGGCCCCAGACCAGCCCTCACCCGGCGCATTCGGTGCCAGCGGGCGCGCAGTCCCCCCTGGCCTTCGCTTCCCGGGCTGAAGCGCCCGATCGGTCATCTTCCAACCGCACCGAATGCCGGTCGCGCCGGCACTTGATCGGGGTCGAATACCCCGAGGCGGGCTGTTCCGTCAGTCCACAACCCGGTGCATGTCGACGGATCGAAGGCACGCCGCAGCCGCGCCCCGCACAGGATTCCAGCATCCGCGCGTGGGGCGCCACCGACCGAACTGTCCATCGAGCCCTGGCGCGAGGGCCCGCAGCCATCGATGACCCTCAGGCCTCATCGGCAGCGTGTTGGGCGCACAGGGCCAGCCCGCGCAAGACGGCATCAGGCTGTTCAATGGCCGCAATGCGGAGCAGCGGCTGCAACCGCGGCGCGGCGCCACCGGTCAGGATTAACCGTGGCGCCAGCCCCAAGGCCTTCGCTGACTCGTCGTAAAAGCGCTCGACAAGGGCTGCAGCCGCCCACCAGGAACCGCCCGCCATCGCATCCTCGGTATTGTCGGCAAACCAGCCAACCTGACCTTCTCGCCGAATCGTCACGCGGCCAGCCGCCTCAACCAGCGCCTTTTGCATCAAGTCCGGACCTGCAACGATCAACCCGCCCAGATGCTCGCCATTGCCTGCCATCGCATCCAGGGTCAACGCGGTTCCCAGGCTCGCCAAAACACAGGGTGCATGGCCGGCAGCCTGCACCGCCACCAGCGCCATTACGCGGTCGATGCCCATGCGCAATGGGTCGCGGTAGGCAAGCCGGATGCCACACAGCTCGGACGCGGCGACCGCCGTCTGCGGTTCGATCCCGAACCGCCCGTGCAGCGCCTCGCGAACCCGAGCTTCTCGCGCCAGCCCGGCGACACTGGCGATCCAGATCGATTCGACGGCGGGCACCACGGCCAGCAACGCCTCCAGCCGTGCCTCGAAGTCCGCCTCATCCCAAGCCAGGGAAACGGATCGGCCACGCACCTCGGTCCCCTCCGCCAACATCCATTTCAGACGCGTGTTGCCGAGATCAACCAGAAGCCTCATGGGCGCACCGACACTTCGGCGCTGTCGAGCACCAGCGCATCCTTGCCACGCCGCACACGCAATGCCCCACGCGAATCGACACCACATGCCAACACCCGGAACGACTCACTGTCCTTCTGCACGGTCAGCTCCCGTCCGACAAGCGCATCGAGTTCGGCATAGCGCGCCTGGAAAGGGGAAAACCCCTCGCGAGCAAAGAGGTCCAGCGCCTCAGCCAACGCGGCGAGCAACGCGCCGACCAGCTGGTTGCGATCAGGGACCGTTCCGTCGCAGGCGTCGACCATATCGGCGACCGGCTGGCCCGCCTGGACTCGCACCTCCTGCGGCAACCACAGGTTGAGGCCCATGCCGATAACAGCAAAGCAGGGCCCGAGGAAGTCGCCACCAAGCTCCACCAGAATGCCGGCCAGCTTGCGGCCATCATGTTGCACGTCATTGGGCCACTTCAAGGCGACAGCATGCGCGCCCATGGCATGCAGGGTCTCGGCCAGGGCAATGCCCACGACGAGGGATAATCCCGCCAAGGCCGCGAAACCCTTCTGAAAACGCCAGAGCAACGAAAACGTCAGGCCCATCGCGGGCGGTGCCAACCACTTCCGGCCACGCCGCCCGCGCCCAGCGGTCTGCCGCTCGGCCAGGATGACGCTCCCGGACGGCAATTGGGGCTCGCGCCGCTGCAACTCGCTCGAGGTCGAATCCAACTGCCAATGCACCTCGATGTGCGGCCAACAGGACGCCACTGCCGGAGTCAGTACGCCACGCAGCGCGGCGAGATCGAGCAGCTTGACCGGGTGGGCCAATCGGTAGCCGGCCCCCGCATGGGCCTCGATCGGCACACCCTCCGCACGCAGCGCCTGGATCTGCTTCCAGACCGCCGCCCGGCTGACGCCCAGTTCCCGAGCCAGCACGGCGCCGGAGCAAGTCTCGCCGGCGGCGAGGCGCATCAGTACGTCACGTTCACTCATGCCCACAGTGTAATGGCGCCTTCCCTTGGAACCGGATCCACAGCCCATGCCCCCCGGGGGCGGCCCGCAGAACACATGCATGTCCCGCTGCAGGGATGTTGCGGCCAGCGAAATAACCCCCCTTGGTCCCACCGGCGGCAATTCCTGAACCCGTCGATTTCGCAAAGCGCGCCAGCGCGAGGTCCATGCGGTTCCCTAGAGTGCCCAGCGGTGGTTCGCCGGGCATGGACGGCCTTCACGAACACCATCCTTCGACCATCGCTCCAGCACAGAAACGCACGACACTCACGACAATTCAGCCAGTGGGATGACCACGCGGACGGCCAGCATCGGCGGCCGCCGCGAAGGCCCTCAAGGCAACGACGTCAAACGGCCAGCCCAGCTCCGCGCCATCGGCCCGCGCCACCACCGGGATTCGGACGCCGTACCGAGCTTCGAGATCAGAATCCGACTCAACATCGCGGGTCACATAGGGCATGTCTTCGTCGCGCAGCAATGCCTCCGCCAGCGCACAAAGCAAACAGGCGTCGCGGCGATAGAGCGTGAGCTGCTGCATTGCGGGGCGCCTCGGAAAGGGAGGCGTCCACAATACGCGACTTTTCGCGGCAAGTGCCTGTGGCCGTCAGCGCGTTCGGTCCCTTCAAGGTCGGCGCTGACCCCTCGTCTTCCCACACGTTCGGCCCGATGCGTACTGCCGCCCGATTCGTCCGGCGTTGGCTCGATAAACGGGGCCTTCTGCACCAGGTCGCCCGAGTGCACGTCGAACTGCATGGACCTCTGGAGATCACCGGACTGGACCACGGCGCCGACAAGGCGGTGCTGCCGGGGCTGGAGGGAACCGGGTCGGGTCGGATCGCATCGACCCCGACTCCATCCCGACCGTCCTCGAGCGCATCCGCAGCGCCAAGCGGATTAAGGCTTCCGGCAAGCACGTGATCGCACTCGACGAGGCGCGCAACCTCGCCTTCAACAAACGCCAAGAATTACCTCGCCACGTCAGTGGCACCTGTTGCAGTGTCCTTGATGCCGACGGAACCTTGTTGGTCACGCGTGACTATTACTCGGTCAGTGGCGGTCCTCGATCAAGATTGCCGCTATAGGGCGACTGATTGAGACGTCCATTGCTGGCGTCCGTCATGGGTTGCTGAGCGTATGCTGACAAAGCACTTGCCCGCGGCTATCAACTGACGTGACAGACCTGATTTACGCGTCGATCTTTCGAGGGACGGCGGTTGCGCATGACTCCGGGCATGAATACGCGTTCATCGCTTGCTTGCCAGTTGATGCGCTACCCGCTACTGTGTCGCGGCTGAGTTTCAAGGGTCACGCGAATTGTGGCCCGATGCTGTAGATCGAAGTCCTACGCCATCGTTATACCCGCTTCCTCCTTGCGACCAGCTTCTTGCCGCCACGCGGCGTACCCACTCCAAGGAGAAGTCTCCATGTCAAATGTCGAAACCGGAACCGTCAAGTGGTTCAACGATGCCAAGGGCTTCGGCTTCATCAGCCGAGCGAACGGAGAGGATGTATTCGTCCACTTCCGCTCGATCCAATCGTCAGGCTTCAAGAGCCTGCAGGAAGGTCAGAACGTGTCCTTCACGGTGGCCCGTGGCCAGAAAGGCTTGCAGGCCGAACAGGTGCAGGTCGTCTGAGCCTCGCGCGCTTCGACAAAAACCCGGCCTCGAGCCGGGTTTTTTGTGGAGGTGGACGCTAATCGGTAGCTGACGCACAAGACTGGATCGACCATGTTTGCCTACGCTGTGCGGCATGAGCAGCAAGACGCCGAGTTCGCTTCTATGGATGATCCGCAAGCAGACACGGCTTGTCGGCTTAATGGAACGACGATCCGCGGAGCTGGCGCGCCTGAAGGCGCGCATCGCTGAAATCAAGGCTGAGCTGGGCGTTTTGGCCGCGCAGCGTTCTCAGATCTATCCTCCTCCTCGATTCGACTATTCGAATAGCTTCCTAATATCAGCCATTGGGCAGAACAGCTTCATCGGCTGATCCGGCAACGGCATGAAACTCTCCCGCTCGTAGAACCGGCGGGCATTATCGTCCTTTGCATCGACGATTACCGCAAACGAGGCGATCTCGCTCCGAGCCGTCCGGTATAGGGCATCGGCCAGTAGAAACCGCCCATAGCCCTTTCCCTGCTGCTTCCGATCCACCGCGAGACGGCCCAAAAGCGTTGCTGGCACGAGCGGATATCTCGGCAGTTTCCGCACCGTTTTCTCAGGTAGCTCCGCTAGCTGCACTGAGGTCGCCGATAGCGTGTAGTAGCCCGCGACCGTTCCGTCGGGCAGCAGCAGGACGAAAGGCGCCGCCATATTCTTGCGCGCATCCTGCCCCGCCTGCGTCCGGAGATACCGGTCCAGCGGCTCAACGCCGCTCTCGAAAACCGAACGGTTATGGTCCGAGCTAAGTGCTTCGACCCGGAGATGATCCTCTCCAACTTCGCTTGTCACGCGTCAAACGCCGGCTCTCGCGCGATAGCGGCCGACCGTGTCGCGGAGGCGGTCATTGACCGGCTTTGGGTTCAGCAGCGCGTTAACGAACGCCTCGCTGTCGCGCACAGACAGAGCGAGCTGGCTGTGCTCTTCGATCGCGCGCCGGGCCGCATCCTGCACGCTCGTCAGGACGAAATCGGTCACGGTACGTCCCTGTAAGGCGGCCGCGCGCTCGATAAGATTTTTCTGCTCCGCTGTGACGCGGGCCTCCAGGCGCTCCGCTCGAGTGCGCCCGCTGGTTGATCTAGATGCGGCATTGGGCATGGCTTTCCTCCTACTTTATTGTACGGCCAATGGCCGGCCATTTCAAGAGGATTGTGGGAAGACCTTCCCCCTGGTCGGCGCCGCGGTCGCCGACGCCACCCTTCTGCGGGGAGGTCCCCGCAACGCCCTTTTTTTATCATGGTTCGTTCGCCAAAATCCTTTGGCGCGTGAAGCCTGTGCTCGACGCGCTGCAGGCGAGAGCCGGATGTGTTCCATCAGTTGGCGACCAGGTCCGCAAGGAAACCCATCAGGCCTAGCAGTGAACAGGGACGTCAGGATCACGCGCTGGGCCTGCCCGGTGCCGGAACCTGAACAATTGAGGCAGAGGAACGGCAGGCCCAGCGAGTTGCCGGCAAGCGCAAACACCGATCCGGTCCATGAAAAAACGAGAGCGGCCGATCGATGACAAATGCGCGCTGGATGGTCACCAGCGAGCGGTTGACGCAATTGGAAATGCTCCTGACTTGATGCGAAGGGCGCAGGTTCTCGTTGATGCGGATTGGGAGGGATCCGACGCGCATGTTGCTCGGTCCTGCCTGAAGGATGGTCTCCAGCGAACAAGCGCAGGCGTTGAACACGGTCAGCCGAATTGCCGCCTCGCGCGAAAAACTCGCGCGAACAGGGCACGGAAGCCGCTCGGGGCATCGATGACGTCCGTCTTGCTCACGACGCGTACCGCCCCCCACTACCTGGATGCGGAAGTCGCTTCTTAAACCACGAATAGTGCGCGCTCTCCGTGATGGGTCTGGCTACCAGGACCATGTCGGCCTCGTACGCCAGCACGGGGGCCGTGATCGTCCGGATGTCCGCAGCGCGGTACTGGTTGTCGACATGAACGATGACGATCCCCTCGGCGTCCAGTTGAAGGCACATCTCGAGACCAGTCATGCGGGCAGTCTGTCGCTAGCCCGCGGTTGACGGGGTGCCAAACGACATGCTCAATCCCACAGGCTCGGACGATCTCAGCCGCTTCGTCCTGCGATCCTTCGTCGATCACCAGCCATTCCACGCCGTGAAACCCTTCAACCTCGTGCGGCAACTCCGCCAGCGCAATGACGGCCACCGCGGCGAAAGAGCGTGAACTGCTGCATTGCGGGGCGCCATGGGAAGCTTGGCGCCTACAATACGCGACTTTCTCGTGACAAACGCCTATGGCCGTCAGCATCTTCGACCTATTCAAGATCGGCATTGGGCCCTCGTCTTCCCACACGGTCGGCCCGATGCGCGCCGCCGCGCGATTCGTCCAGCGCTGGCTCGGCGAGCCGGGACTTCTGCACCGGGTCGCCCGCATCCATGTCGAACTGTACGGTTCCCTGGCGATGACCGGACGGGGCCATGGTACGGACAAGGCCGTGCTGCTGGGGCTCGAGGGCAACTGGCCGGATCGCGTCGACCCGGATTCCATCCCGGCCATCCTCGAGCGCATCCGCAGTTCCAAGCGGATCGTGGTTGCCGGAACCCACGAGATCGCTTTCGACGAGGCGCGCGACCTCGCGTTCAACAAACGCCAAAAATTGCCCTACCACGTCAACGGGATGCGATATCGGGCCTTTGACGCGGATGGTGCCCTGCTGGCCACGCGTGACTATTACTCGGTGGGCGGCGGATTCGTGATCAATGAGGACGAGGCGGCCGAAGATCGCATCGTCGCCGATACCACGGAACTGCGTTATCCCTTCCGCACCAGCGCCGACCTTCTGGCGCACTGCGCGCGCGAGGGCCAGTCCATCGCCCAACTGATGCTGGCCAACGAGCGTGCATGGCGCAGCGAATCCGAGGTTCGATCGGGCGTGGCGATGCTTTGGCAAGCCATGCAGGATTGTGTTGCACGAGGACTTCGTTCGGATGGCATTCTCCCGGGCGGCCTCAAGGTCCAGCGACGCGCACCACACATGGCCCGCGAGCTGCGTGAACGGCCCGAGGCGTGCCTTCGTGATCCCTTGACCATCCTCGACTGGGTCAACCTTTACGCGCTGGCGGTGAACGAGGAGAACGCCGCCGGTGGGCGCGTGGTGACGGCGCCGACCAACGGCGCGGCCGGGATCATTCCGGCCGTACTCCACTACTACGATCGCTTCGTGCCCGGCGCAACTCCCCAGGGCATCATGGACTTCCTGCTCACGGCAGGCGCCATCGGCATCCTTTACAAGGAAAATGCGTCGATTTCCGGTGCCGAGGTGGGTTGCCAGGGTGAGGTGGGGGTCGCTTGTTCCATGGCAGCTGGCGGACTGGCCGCCGCCATGGGCGCCACGCCGGCACAAGTGGAAAACGCGGCGGAGATTGGCATGGAGCACAACCTCGGCCTGACGTGTGATCCGATCGGTGGACTTGTCCAGATCCCTTGCATCGAGCGCAATGCCATGGCGTCGGTGAAGGCCATCAACGCCGTCCGGATGGCCATGCGCGGCGATGGCACCCACTTCGTGTCGCTGGACAAAGTCATCCAGACCATGCGCGCCACAGGCGAGGACATGAAGGAAAAATACAAGGAGACCTCGCGAGGCGGCCTGGCAGTCAACGTCATCGAATGTTGAATCGCCAAGGGGCTCGATCCTGGACGACATCGGGACAGGGATTCGATCCACGTCCGGCAGCGCGTATTGATCACCAATCCGCGCCGGGCGGCTGACAGTCCGGACCGCTGCTGCGACAATGTCCGGATAGCGGTGCGCCGGTTTCCGCCGAGCGTGCGACTTGGGAGCATCCGATGCAGAAAGATCCGACGCCACGCCGGGATGTCGGCGCGCTGGCCCTCATGTTCACTGGACTTGGCTCCATCATTGGTTCCGGCTGGCTTTTCGGCGCGTGGCGGGCGGCGGGCCTCGCGGGGCCCGGCGCGGTTTGGGCATGGGTCCTGGGTGCCGCCATCATCACCAGCATCGCGCTGACCTATGCAGAACTGGGCGCGATGTTTCCCGAATCGGGCGGGATGGTTCGTTATGGCCATTATTCGCACGGATCCCTTGTGGGCTTCATCGCCGCATGGGCCAATTGGATCGCCATCGTCTCGGTGATTCCGGTGGAGGCCGAGGCTTCGGTCCAATACATGGCCTCCTGGCCGTTCCCCTGGGCACAGGGCCTGTTCGTGCACCACCCGGGTGGCAGCGGGGAATTGACCCCGCCCGGCCTCGCCATCGCCGCGCTGCTGGTCCTCGTGTACTTCCTGCTGAACTTCTGGAGCGTCAAGTTCTTCGCGCGCTCGAATACCGCGATCACCTGGGTCAAGCTCGTCATTCCGGCAGCTACCGGCATTGCGCTCATCGCCAGTGGCTTCCACGCCGGGAATTTCAGTGTCGGCGTCCACGGCGGACCACATGCATTCAACTTCCCGGCGGTCCTCACGGCCGTCGCCACGGCCGGCATCGTGTTCTCGTTCAATGGATTCCAGAGTCCGGTCAACCTGGCCGGCGAGGCGCGCAACCCCGGGCGCAGCATCCCCTTTGCCATCCTCGCGTCGATCGCGCTGGCTACGGTCATCTATCTCATCTTGCAGGTCGCGTACATTGGTGCGGTCCCGCCAGCCATGTTGGCCCGTGCCGGATGGCACGGCATCAATCTCCGGTCACCGTTTGCGGAGCTCGCGCTACTCGTCAATCTGAACTGGCTGGCGCTGCTCCTGTACGCGGATGCATTCGTCAGCCCGAGCGGAACCGGAATCACCTATACGGCCACGACGGCGCGCATGTTGGTCGGCATGGAGCGAAACGGCACCCTGCCGAGGCTTTTCGGCCGCATCCATCCGCGCTGGGGCATTCCGCGACCGGCCATGTGGCTGGATCTCGTCGTCGCCTATCTGTTCCTTTTCTTCTTCCGCGGATGGGGCACCCTGGCTGCCGTGATCTCGGTGGCCACGATCATCAGTTACCTTACGGGCCCTGTCAGTGCGATGACGCTGCGTCGCACCGCGCCTGAGCTCGCGCGTCCCCTCCGCATTGCGGCACTGCCGATCCTGGCCGGCATCGCGTTCGTCATGTCGACGGAACTGCTCTACTGGGCGCGCTGGCCGCTGACCGGGCAGATCATCCTGCTCATGGTCGTTGCCTTGCCCGTGTACGCCTACTACCAGGCGCGCGATAGCTGGTCTGGCTTCCGCCGACACCTGCGCGGCGCCTCCTGGTTACTCGCCTACCTGCCGATCATGGCGCTGTTGTCCTGGCTTGGCAGCACGCGTTTCGGCGGCAAGGGCTACATTGCCTATGGTTGGGATCTCGTGGTGGTCGCCGGCGTCGGCTTAGTCTTTTATCTGTGGGGGGTGCGCAGCGGGTGGCGGACCCCGGCGGTCGAGGAAGAACTCGGCATCCCGTGGAATGAGCGAGCCATGCACCCCGATGCGGAGCGCGATCTGCCAAGCCCCTGAGCGGCGGCGAATCGAGTTGCCCACCGGCACGCGACACAGGCGCGGCGCTCTAGCGCACGTCAGGCCGCCGCATACATCCAGCGTAACGTCGCTTCCAGGGGAATGGTGCCCGGCGCATCGCCGAGCACGTTGCGCAGGAGCCGGTTGCTGCCGCGCAACCGGGCGATCTCGTGGCCCCGCACAAACGCAGGATTCACTCGCACCTCGATGGCATAACCCGCGATCGACCGCATCATCTCGAGGACGTCATCCAGCGCTGTGACATTGCCCGAACACACATTCAGCGTGTGACCCACCGCCGCCGGCGCATCCATGAGGCCGCGATAGCAGCGCGCGACCTCGCGCACATCGCTGAAATCCCGGGCAACATGGGTGTTTCCCAGTTCGATCACGCGCGCGCCACGACGGAAGTGGGCGACGATCTTGGGCAGCAGGAAGTCCTCGCTCTGACCCACTCCCGTGTAATTGAAGGGCCTCGCGATGACAATCGGCAAGCGCTCCATCCAAAGCCTGGCCATGTGTTCCATGGCCAGCTTGCTGACCGCGTAATCGTTGGCTGGCTGAGGCGCCATCGATTCATCGAGCACTTCTGAACCGAGGTTTCCGTAGACGTTCCCGCTGCTGGCCAGCAATACGGAGCGCGGCGGCTCTGCATACTGCGCGAGCGCTTCCAGCAGGTTCCGCGTGGCCACGAGGTTGGTTTGGTAAAGCGCTGCCGCATCACCGTGCGCGACCAGGGCAATCCCGGCCAGGTGCGCGACAACGTCGGGCGCCAATGGCGCCAAGGCGCGCAAGGTGGCAGCCCGGTCGCGCAGATCGAGCGACATCTCGCCGGGCTGCGTCGCCGCTTCCTGGACGACAGCCAACACGCGGTACCCCGAGCGCTCCAGTTCGGCGCGCAGGTAACGGCCTGTAAACCCGCGTGCGCCCGTCACCAGGGCCAGCGGCTGCTCAGAACGACCGGTCATGCTCCACGCGCGCCAGGTCGGCCTGCACCATCAACCGGCACAATTCCTCCAGCGAAGTGCGCGCCTCCCAGCCCAGTTCTCGGCGCGCCTTCGACGGATCGCCAATCAACAAATCCACTTCAGCAGGCCGGTAGTAGCGCGGATTGATGCGCACCCGTACCTGGCCACGCGCATCAACGCCGACCTCATCGACGCCTAGCCCCTGCCAGTGCAACGGAACATCGACCGCCGAAAAGGCCAGATTGACAAAGTCGCGCACCGACTCCGTTCGACCTGTGGCCAGGACGTAAGTGTCCGGATGATCGGCCTGAAGCATGCGCCACATGCCCTCGACGTATTCCGGCGCAAAACCCCAATCGCGCTGGGCGTCCAGATTGCCAAGTTCCAGGACTTCGAGTCTGCCCCGCGCAATGCGTGCCGCGGCATCCGTAATCTTCCGGGTCACGAACTCGCGTCCACGAAGCGGCGACTCGTGGTTGAACAGGATGCCGCTCGCGCCGAATATTCCATAGCTTTCGCGGTAATTGACCGTCATCCAGTGGGCGTAGAGTTTGGCCACGCCATAGGGACTGCGGGGCCAGAAAGGCGTTCCTTCACTTTGCGGAACCGCCTGCACCTTGCCGAACATCTCGGATGTGGATGCCTGGTAGTAGCGCGTCTTGCGGTTGACCATGCGAATGGCCTCAAGCAGGAACAGCGCGCCGACGCCAGTGATCTGCGCCGTCGTCGCCGGCTGGTCGAAGGACACGCCGACGAAACTCTGCGCCGCGAGGTTGTACACCTCGTCCGGCTGCGCCTGTTCGATCAGGCGGATGCTGGTGCCCTGGTCCGTGAGGTCGTATTCGACCAGCTCCAGGTTGGGATGCTCCGCAATGCCCAATTCCTGGATGCGCCATTGGTTGACTGAACTGGTGCGTCGATAGGTACCGAACACCCTGTAGCCCTTGCCCAGCAGCAATTGCGCCAGATAGGCGCCATCCTGACCGGTTATGCCCGTGATGACTGCGCGTTTCATCGGGTAATCCCTGCGTACGAATGTGCGGAATCTTGGCACACTTCCACGTGCGTGACCAAAGCTTGCTCACTCCGTCAGCGCGGTAGGCCCGGCAGCGTCCGGAAAGGTTTCATCATCAACTTGTCCACAGGAATCCCTGGGCGTGCTGTGGATAAGGCAAGAGCGCCAACCATGCCGATGATCGCCCAGTGGTCAATTCCGTCCGGCAAACTTCTCACCGTGTCCCAGCGCGGCCCGCATCGAGGGCGGCAGCACCTCCGACCCATGCGGCTTCTGGTGCTTGCTGGCAATGCCCAGCCATATCCGCACTACCGCCGTTCCTGCCTTCTCCAAGACGCGGCGTCCAGCCGTAGTAGGAATCCGTGGTGGCTATTGGTGCCGTTCGCATCCGTCCTCGCGCAGATGGCAGCGTGAAATGCGGGCGCAACATGACGTTCGAACCCTGTTGGCCTGATGTACAGCCCTTGCGTAACCGCGCAGTACCCGGTGGAATCGATGGGTCCAGCCAGAAGCCCAATCAGCCGCCCCCAGCGCCGGATGGTCCATTTACAACGCGGCAAGCAGCAATGCGGCGTGCGCCGCGCCATTCCTCATACGTTCAAGAGTGATCCTTGCTCGTGCGCACCAGCGTCGTGGGCAGGGCCTGCTGCCCATGATCCCGTAAGTCTCGGCTATTAGAGTGGAGCTCATCCATGGCGAACCCCAGGTCAATTTGCCGAGCCGAGCATACGGCCGCGTCATGCATAGCAACCTAATGCGGAGGAAGTAGAAGCGCTGACACGAGCAGCCAAGTCCTGTGGCCCACGACCCGCGAGCCGATCCCGCCTGGTAACCCAGCCACGGAAGGGGCCGCGTCGACTATCATGTCCCGCCTTCGACTCAACCGGATTGCAATGGCTGCTCTCGGCACCGCCACCGCTGACCTCAACGCCAGCATGAAGTCCTGGCGGCTATGGACCTTGCTGGGCTGGATCGAGATCCGCCAGCGCTACGCGCGCTCCAAACTGGGGCCCTTCTGGCTGACGATCAGCATGGGCGTGGTGATTGGTGCAATTGGGCTGGTGTTCGGCGCCCTTCTTGGTCAGGAAATGAACACTTATCTGCCAATGCTGTCGATCGGCATGGTCGCGTGGACGCTGCTGTCCACGATCATAAACGAGGGCTGCAACGCCTACATCAACAGCGCGCAATACATCCGACAGGTCCACACGCCGCGTCTGATCTACCTTCTCCAAGCGATGTGGCGCAACTTCATCATCTTTCTGCATAACTTCGTGATCGTGCTGATCGTGCTGGCCATCTACGGCGTCAAGACCTGGCAAACCGTGCCTCTATTCCTGCCAGGACTGATCGTGCTGCTGCTCAATTCCGTTTGGATGGCCATGGTGGTCGGCCTGCTTTCGGCGCGCTTCCGCGACTTGCCGCAGATCGTGATGGCATTCATGCAAATGATGTATTTCGTCACACCGATCATGTTTGCAGCCAGCGCGCTGAAAAAGCACGAGTGGCTCGTGACTTTCAACCCATTTGCCTACCTCATCGATCTGGTGCGCCAGCCGCTGCTGGGCGAGTGGCCCAGCCTGCAGACTTGGGGCACCGCGCTGGGCATGACCGTGGCCGGCTGGCTACTCGCCTTGGTTCTCACCGGCCGCTACCACAAGCGCATCCCCTACTGGCTGTAACCCGATGACCAGCACCTCGATCACCTTGGAACACGTCGGGCTAGACCTGCCAATCTTCGATGTCTCCGGGCAGTCGCTGAAAAAGCGCGTGCTCCGCGCCGGTCGACGCAACCGCATCGCGGAGGACAATGAGGGCGTCGTCATCGTGCGTGCGCTGGACGATGTCAGCTTCCGCCTCGAAGCGGGTGACCGCCTAGGGCTGATCGGAGCCAATGGCGCGGGAAAATCAACGCTGCTGCGCGTGATGGCGGGCATTTATCCGCCGACTGCGGGCACCGTACGCACACAGGGCAAGACCGTGCCGCTGCTGGATCTCGCCTTGGGCATGGATGACCATTCCACCGGCCGACAGAACATTCGTCTCCGCGGCCTGCTGCTGGGCATGAGCGATAAGGAAATCCGTGCCAAGACCGAGGAAATCGCCGAGTTCACCGAACTCAACGACTACCTCGATCTGCCGTTGCGCACCTACTCCACCGGCATGCGCGTGCGCTTGGCCTTTGCCGTGTCCACCGCCGTGGATGCGCAGATCCTGTTGCTGGACGAGGTACTGGGCGTGGGCGACGCGCGCTTTCAGGAAAGAGCCCGGGAACGGCTGGAAGGCCTGCACCGTCGCGCCGAAATCGTCGTCATTGCACTGCACTCCAACGAGGCGATCCGCAAGGCCTGCAACAAGGCTCTCTGGCTGGATCGTGGCAAGCTGATGGCATTCGGGAATACGGGTGAAGTGACGGCAGCCTACGAAACCTATATGGCGCAGGCGTAAAGCACTGCCCAAGCCACATCAATCAACTGGTCACCGCGCATCGCCGCGAGCTTCCACAAGCAATGGCGCCGGCCCTTTTCGCCCGCGAGCACCGTCCCACAAGCCGCGCACCATGCAGCGCAGGTTCCGACGGCGCGGACCGATCAGCGCCCCGAACAAAAATAGCTTGACCAGCACACGAGGGACATCTTGCGCCACCCACAGGCGCGGCACGTGCGGCAGACGGTACAGCAGCACGCGGTTACGCATCATGTAGTAAAGCCGCAGTGGCGAATGCACCACCACGCCGCGTGGCATGCCCGGCAGGTGCCGGCGTGCGTCGCCAAGATGGTGCTGCATGCGCGCATTGCAGACGCCGAGCAATTCGTAGCCCGCCGCGCGGGCACGGAAGCTCCATTCCAGGTCGACGTTGTCGATGAACAAACCTGCGTCCATATTGCCGACGGTGTCAATCGCCGCGAGCTGGATAAGCATTCCCGAACCGATCAGGAAATCCGCAGTGATCGTGCCGCCTGCCTGGTTGCAGCGCAGCTTGTGATTGATCGGAAAGCCAATCTGCACGAACGGTGCGGAGTGCCCATCGCGGGCGTCCACAAAGCACGGGCCAGCCGCTGCGGCACGTCCCGACGATGCCAATGCGTGCATCAACCGCGTCACCATGTCGGGCGCCGGCAAGCTGTCTTGATCCAACATCAAGACGTGCGAATAACCCTGGATGCGCGCCCATGCGATGCCCGCATTCTGTGCGGCGGCAAGGCCGACGTTACCGGGTTGGCGAAGCAGAGCAACTTGTCGATCGGCAATTGCCGCCGCGAGCTCGCCCTCATTGCCACCATTGTGCAACACCACGACCGCAGCAACTTGCGGCATGAGCGCATCCAGTAGAGCACCGAGCCGCACGCCATCCGGACAGAAAGTGACCAATAGCGCGGCAATCGGCGGCTGCGCGTGCTCAATCACGACGCAGGAAATCCCTGAGCGCCGAACGCCAGCCGGTTCCATAGCGCCGATAAGATCCGTGCCGCCACTCGCGCCAAATGCCAGGCAAACGACGCAAGTGCGCCGACGAGCCCAGCGCAATCCGTCGCTCGAGATGCGCGATCCGCTTTGCCAGCAATTCGCGCTTGGATGGCGCGACGCGAGCCCCGAGCAGTTGTAATCGTTCGTCGAGCACGTGCAAGCGCGCAACCTCCGCGCGAAACTGCGCACCACGTGCGCGACGCAAGTCCTCCCATTTGTCGCGCCAAGTGCGGCGCCGCATGCCGATCTGATTGCCGCCGTGCTGCCGATAGTCGATCAACGGTCGCTCGATCACATCTACCTTCCCAACGGCCGCTGCGATGACGGCCAGCCACTCGTCGTGAATCCAGCCGGCCCCTACCGGAAGTGCCCATTGCAACAGCTCGCGACGGATAGCCATGGTCGCACCCGTGACGCAACTACGCCGGACGAGCACTTCGAATGCGCGCCCCGCGTGGATACGCTCGATCTCGGCAGGAACCAACTGCAACGCCTCGAACAACGTGCAGCCCATGTCCGACCCCGTCGCATCGACCAAACGCGCATCGCTGTGCAACATCACCAGCGCCGGATCCTCCTCAAAGTAGCCAGCCATGACCGCCAGTTTGTCCGGATACCAGATGTCGTCTTGATCGCAGAGGAAGATCACATCACCAGTGGCACGGACGAGCGCATCGGCGAAATGTGCAACGTAACCCACATTGCCCGAATTACGATGCAGCGCGACGACAGCGCCACGTGCCCGCAACCGCTTGGCTAGGTCCTCTAAAACGGTCCAGGTCCCGTCGGTTGAAGCATCATCACTCAGCACGACCTCGGACGGACAAGCACTCTGCCCCAGCAAACTCTCGATCTGGCTGGCCACCCACTTCAAGCCGTTGTACGCGCACAACACCAGCGCAACGCGCTTACGTGTACCTGTTGTGCCTGCGAAGGGCATGCCCATTAGTGTCCATCCGCGGGAACAACTTCCCACGGCATCTCATCAAAAACGTCTGGCAAGCCAACTCTCATTTTGCTGCGTTCACTTCGCCACTGAAACCTTGAGCCACACCATCCCAAGGCCTAGCAACCGCGGATCTGCGCTCAGTCCCAACGACGCCGGCGAGGCCGGGTCCGCCATATCAAATCGGATCCTTAACATCCCCTTGCTTGCAGCAACCACGGCGGCAGGTATTGTCAGGTTTCGCTCAACGTCACTACCGCCGGACGGATAGACATAGTGAAAATGCCCAAGCTCAACGCCGTTGATCGCAATAGCTACGGCAAGGGTGGGGTGCGCAGGAGCCAGAAATGCATGCGCGAAAAACGTAAGCTCCATCGGCCCGTCCAACGACCTTGATATCCGCAAATTCAATTCGGCACTACGTGCGTCCGTCCAAGTTCCCCAAGGCTCTGGTGAAGACCACCCATTGGCTACGGCATTGCCGCTATTGCCGGCCAAAGAAAACCTTATAAGAGTCCCGGCGCGATAGGGCCGCATTTCAGAGGCGAAATCGACCTTGCTTCCAGCAGTCCATTTCCTACCTTCGATGTCATACTCACAAGCATTGGCAACCTTATTTTCTATCAAATACCGTCGCATGCCAAAAAGAGCCCGGGGCCGCTGGCCAAACGCCAGATTACTGGGGATGAATGTTGCCTGCCCATCTAGCGTCGGAAGCTCGAAAAAGTCGGCCAGAATCATCGCCTGCACGTTGCGTGATAATGACTCCTGATCACTACCCTTCCCATCCACGGGATGCACAACAAAAAACGACCTGCAAGATCTCGGCGGATGCACGGCGGAGCGAATCAACGCCATTTCGTTCGGGACGTTCAAATTGGTAGGCGCAGCCAAATTGATTTGACTCACACACATCAATATTGAAAGCGCTGCTACCAGCATTCGCGCACGCGGAAACCGATCCCACACGCTGCCCAAAAATAACGAAATCAAAAGCGTCGCAGGGAAAGCGAGGAATATGTATAGTCTCGCGATGACACGCAGACCATGTGCGCCCGGCACCATCAAATCCAAGAAATACCACAGCGAATGATTTCCTATGGAGATTGGCAGAACGAGTCCAATTAATATGGTTAATGCGAGCGCCTTGTGCCAGGCAATCGCACGTTCGCGCCAAGAAGTCAAAGACGCGGTGACGGCCAACAAGAGAATCACAATCACGTCCGGCGTGAATCCAACTCGGTACTCACCAGGTCGCCAAAGAGTCGGGTAGGCTCTGGCAATCCCTGCAAACAGCTTCCCCCAAACGATGCTGCCGGTACCAAAGTTCAGGATATCGGCAAGATGGAGACTGTAAAAGATTTGATCCGCGTAGGTTTGTCCGCCTGTTTCTCGCAATTTAGGCAAGTAAATAGATAAAAACGGAAGCGCAAACATGATAAAAACAAATAGTGAGGCAACCAATGCGGTTTTGCACTGTGTTGCGCACCGGAATATTGTTTTGAAGTCAGTGAAGCCGACTAGTGCATATGCAATGACGAAGATGATCAGGCACAGTCCATAAAACCACGCCATATAGAATCCGGTAATCAATAACGCGTCATAGAACAATGCAGATGCAATCCCATAAATGTACACCCGCGTCATTGAGGCATTCTTGATGGCCTCAATCATGCCAATTAGCAGGAGCGTCAGCATCGGAGCGAAGGCAACTAAAAACAACTGTCCGTGATAGGCTTGATTTGATGAGTTTATACATAATGTAAAAAGCGTTGCGCTCATTACATTGATAAAGGTTTTTCCAGGAATAATTCTTCTCAAGAGCACAGCCATTGAAATGAAGCCAATGACCTTGACCGTTATGTGCATTAATTCCTGACTGATGAATAAATTGTATCCCAATACTCTGTATATTGAGGCAATTAATCCATAGAGGAAGTATGCATCGTTATACCCGAGCACGTCGTGGTGCGGGTAAAAGTAAAGTGGCTGATTCCATCCTTGGGTAAACTGCAGAACGTGGTACCAGTGAGAAACGAGGACGGCTTCGATCACAGCGTCGAATTGATCCCCGAAGAGTAATGTAAAGTGTGTATTAAATTGTCGGAAGAAGAATAGGTAGATGCTGAGCGCGCCGATTCCAAGGAAGAAGATGCCCGCCGTGACGTTTTTCTGAATGTTAGTCATTGAATCACTGGTCATAAGAACCTCATTTTCGATCTAGCAGGGCGCTCCCTGTCCGGCAACGCAGGCGAGTACCAATCTGATTCGTGACATCACTCGTGTATGGAAGTTGTCGATCGCGGCTATTTCGATGCCGACCAAGGACTGGACGGCCTCATGGCACTGGCCAGTCGCGGTAGCTGCTGGGCGAGTTCAAAAAGACAGCTGATTCGGGACCCGACCTCGGCCGACTGGAGCCAGATGGACTTGGCTTGTCGCATGGCGCTCGTCTTGCTGCCGGTCAACGGGCGTATGGCCAGCCTCCATGTTGCCGGCGGCAGACTCCCGCACTCCAACCCAGTGACTGGCGACTGGCTTTCCTGGTAGGGCGGCCGGGCGCAGTTCGCTTCGGTGCTGTGCTGGTGGATAAAGCGCGTTGTCGACAAGCCCGTCTGGAGCTGCACTTGATGCATTGCCATGTGAGTTCTCCGTTCCGATACATGCCCAAGCAGCGTCATCGGGTACGCATGACATCCAGCGACAGCCGGCTCAGGGTCGTTGCTAATCAGGATTTCTATCCTCTATTGCGCCTAATCTCATGGCCAAGATAGGCAAGCATGCGGACCTCGCGTCTCCCACGGCTGACAGTATCGAGGATGATGCCAGCGAATAGACTCAGCGCGGCCAGAAGCATGATTCCGGTGGCGAGTACCGCCGTTGGCAGACGCGGCACAAGGCCGGTTTCGAGATAGGTATTGACGATGGGAATCGACAACAACACGGAGGACGCTGCGAGGAGTCCAGCGATCAAACCAAAAAAGAACAGGGGCCGTTCGTGACGGATCAGCTTCAGGATCATCATCAAGATGCGCCATCCGTCGCTATACGTTCGCAACTTGCTCGCCGACCCTTCGGGCCTTGCCCGATAATTCCCCTCGACGTGGGTGATCGGCATCGACAGTTCCTGCGCGTGGACTGTCAGCTCCGTTTCAATATCGAAGCCTTGCGACAGCGCCGGGAATGACTTTACGAACCGGCGAGACAGGACCTTGTAACCCGACAGCATATCCTGCACGCGATCGCCAAAGATGCGGCGAACCGCTCCCGTCAGCATGGCGTTCCCCAGTCGATGACCACCACGGTATGCGGCGTCCTCAGTGTCGCAACGAACGCAATTAACCAGGTCATACGGGCCCTCGGCGGCCAGTGCCAGCATGCGCGGGGCTAGCTCGGCATCGTACGTGTCATCGCCATCGACCATCACATACCAATCCGCGTCGATGTCCCGAAACATTCGTCGCATGACATGGCCCTTGCCTTGTTGCTCTTCGCGACGGACTTCCGCGCCCGCGCCCAACGCCCGCTCGATCGTACGGTCCGTCGAGTTGTTGTCGAACACATAAATGCGTGCAGTCGGCAATGCTGCATGAAAATCGCTGATCACCTTGCCGATCGCGACTTCTTCGTTGTATGCGGGGATAAGCACCGCGATGTCAGCTGGAGCTTCGTACATATGCAGACCCATGTAGATAGTTACTGATGGATGCGCCATGGCATGCGCGCATGGCCAGAAGAATCTCTAACGAAGCCCAGCATTCCTCAGCAAATAGCACGGGATGATGCGCTCGCTCGCATGACCGAATCAGCGGCCTTTGTCTCTGCTTCGCAGCAGCTGCGCCAACGCCGCCAATTCTTGCGATAGCTCTGTGACCTAACGCATAGCCCCCGGCAACCCGTTGATGTCGTCGCCTGCAATGCCCTCATGGATATACCCTCCCTGTGGTAAACGCTAATAAGGCGATGCGCGTGCCTCAGTAATCGGGAAGCACGCTCGACATCCGACGCAGCGACGACTAGATGCGCATCTCCCATTCGTCATCCAATATGATCTGCAACAAACGTTCTGTGCTTTGCTTCCAGGTAAGCCACGGCTTGGTTTCAGAGGTAGGTACTCGGCCCTCCGCATGAAGCTTCAGCCAGGCCTGCACGGCCAACGCAAGATCGCCAGCCTTGTCGCCGCTGAAGTAATAGGCATGCTCGCCGGCTACCTCGCGGAACACGGGGATATCCCGAGCCAGGATCGGCAGCTTGTGCTGCGCTGCCTCAATGATGGGTAGGCCGAAGCCTTCATCCTCAGACGCCGCGATCAGGCATGCGCTGGTGTCATAAACGCGCTCAAGATATTCATCGCTGATGCCCTCGAGCCAGAACAGGCGTTTGCCCAGCTGAGAATGTTTGCGCAAGGTAGTGACGATGGTTGGTATGGTGCGCCTTTGATCATCAGGCAAACCCACCCAACCTTCCTTGCCGACGATAACCAGATTCACGTCGATCCCTTGCGCCCATAGCGCGTCGAACCCGGCGATGGTCTGCAAATGGCCTTTTCGCGGTTCAATGGTACCCACCATCAGAAAACTCGGATTTTTCTTGATGCTGGCAAGCGTTTCATTTGCGTCGCCCGGCAATCCGTCGCTCGGAGCGGTACTCATGTAATCCGCGCCCGAGTGCGACCACGACAATCCGCAGGCCTTGGCCCTCGGCTCGCCGTGCTGCTGCAACCACTCCGCGAAATCATCTGCCACCGATTGCGAGACCGCGACGACGCCATCAGCCAGGCGCGCAACGGCTGCCAGCCACTCAGCAAAATGCACATCGGTGCCTTGGGGGAAGCACTGCGGCAACTTGATCGGGAGCAAGTCGTGGAGCAAGCAATAAACCCTCACCCCCGCATGCCTCAAGTCGCGATAAAAGCTCGCTCGTTCGGCATGCACGAGAGCATGACCCGCCAAATCGAGCGTTAGCAGAATATCGCCATGACTGCACTCCACCGGTTCATCCAGCAATCCATCGGCAGGGATGCCAAGCAACTGCGCTGCGAAGCCATGTGCGTGGCGGTAATGCCACTGCCCCCCCACATCGCTCAGGCAAACAGGAATCACTTGGTAGCCCGCCGGTGGATTCGACAGCATTTCCAGCGATAGCGCGCGCGCGACGCGCTCGATACCCGTTTTCAAATCATGACGGGCCGTCGCGGTCACATCCACCAGCAGATGCCGCACAGGCATGGCTTGCGGGTGATTGAGGGTAACGGCCCGCGCAAGGTTGTACCAGGCGGCTGCATCCACGGGTGCCGCATCAAGCTGCGCAACAGCCCGCGTCAGTGCCAGAGGGCTCTCCACCTGCGCGGCATAAGCCGATTCGATGCGCATGGCATAATGTTGCGCACACTGCGCAGGGCTGTGGCGACTGGCGATGCGCTGCCGCGCAGCATGACCCAGCCTATTACGCAACACCTGGTCACTGTGCAGCCTTGTCAATGCATCGACAAGCTCGGTGTCGGTGAACTCATCGGGCAGCATGCAAACGGCGTCCCGCGACAGCTCCCGCATGCTGCCGTGGGCGTTGACGATAGTGGGTACACCATGCGCCATGCAGTCAAGAACCGCGGCGGACGTTTCGCCGCGACTGGTCGTGCGCAGCTGCACGGCCAGGTCGGCGGAAAGCAGGTAACTCTGGAACGTCTCCGCACTGGCCCATCCGGTGATACGAATACGCGCGCCGGCACTACAAGCTGCCATGCTGGCCAGTAGTGCGGCACCATAGTCGCCGCCGTGATTCTCGCCGACGAACACCAGATGGCAACGCGGGTCTTGCGCCAGCGGCGAAGCGAGCCATGCGGCCAGCAGCCGATGGTTGAGCTTGGTGGGAGCAAGCATGCCGAAACTACACACCAGAAAGGCATCGTCCGCCACACCCAGGGTACGCCGGCAATGCTGCCGAGCTTCGTCCACATCCCGATTTCCCGCGACCGCGCGCAGAAGCTGGATGACCTCAACCTTGCCTGAGCAGGGGTCGCCATACCATTGGCGAACCAGCGCGCGCGAGGCTTCCGAATGGACAATGACGCCCAGTGCGTTCCGAAGCACTCCCAGGCTGCACGGATACTTATCCACGATATCTTGTTCGGGGCGACTGAACCGCTCGCGTACCGCGGTGTAGCCATGCGCATCCAGCAACGCCTGCGTCCATACCGGCCCACGGCCCGCCTGCGTTTCGTCGTACGAAAGCACACTGCTGAGATAAAAATCATGCAGTACGACCGCGCCGGGCACCTCAGCCAGCAGGTCGAACATGTGGCTGTGAAATGGGGAGTTGCCGACTTGGTACAGCACACGATCGTAGCGGGACGCATGCGCGCGAAACCACGCCGGACTACGCAGCGGACAATTGGCACGCACCCACACATCCGACACACTGCCCTGCGGGGCCACCACATCGATATCGTAGTAGCGCGCCAGCTCCGGCAGCAGTTCTACACTGTAGTCAGCGATGCCGGTGCGCTCGGGGGGCAGCGGGGAGACAAAGGCCATGCGCAGGCGTCGACCCAGACGGGTTCTCGGCGCAGGCGTGTTGGCAACGCTCGCATGGCGGTTGCGGTGCAATCGTTCAAACGCAGCCACGGCGCGCTGCGCGCTAGCCTGCCACGAGAACTTCTGAGCCTGCACGCGCGCATGCCGCCGCATGCGTTCGCGAAACGCATCGTCGCGCAATGCTTTGGCTAATGTTGCAGTCATGCTGGATGCACTGCGCGGATCGAACAGGGCCTCTTCACAACCCAACACCTCGGGTAGGCTCGAAGTGTTCGATGCAATCACCACGGCCCCACAAGCCATCGCTTCGAGGGCGGGAAGCCCAAACCCCTCATGAAGTGAAGGAAACACAAATACGTGGCACCGGTTGTACAACGCTACGAGATCGTCATCGCTCAGCTCGCCAGCCAGGCACAATGCGCCAGCTGGCAACCTTGCCGCCAGGGCCACTCGTTGCAACGCGACACGCTGGCTCTCGTCGGACACACCGGCGATCACCAGTTGGTACAGATCACGCAATTCCGGAGGCAGGCTTGCATACGCTTCGATAAGGCGCACCAAATTCTTGCGCTCATCCGCTGCGCCCACATAAAGAATGAAGGGGCGCCGTATTCCATGGCGGGAACACAGTGCAGCCGACTGCTCTGCGGAGCAATCGATGGGGCGAAAGCGCTCATCGGCGGCGCAGGAAACATTCACAACTTCCGCCTCGTTACTCCCCAAGGCGCTTACCGCCTCCATGCGCGACGACTCGGAGATCGCCAATAGCACGTCGGCCCGTTTCAATCCCGTGATCTTGCGCTGGTAATAATCCATGTAGGGCTGATTGCCCTTGAGCTCTGGATCCGGGTTGATCAGCGGAATCAGGTCATACAGCGTGACCGAGGTCGCGAAAGAATGCGCGAATCGTCCGATACTGGTGACGGCCTCATCCCCATAGCCCTCGAACAGGCTGAACACATGAACCACGTCCGGCTTGAGGCTCGCGAGAAACGCCTCGCGCACCAATTCAGCACTTTCGCGACGCCAGCGGTTGGCCGCATCGTGTTCATGCACGGGTCCTGGCGCCCGCCAGACACGAACGTTCTCGCGCGGCAAAAGCCCTTCAAATGCGGCACAAATTGGATCGATGCTGTCGAGCAGAAGTCCATTGAGGGCCAACAACACTTCATGCTCGCCCCGCTCGCGCACGATGGCCTGTGCCAGCCCCATCGTGTAACGCCCAATGCCGCGAAAGCGGCTGGCACTCTGCGCTCCCTGCATGTCCAGCACAATGCGCATCAGGTACCTCCCAAGTGATCGCGACGTGCCGCATCCAACCAGAACTTGATCTGTCGCGCACGCGGTGAGAGCACGGCGTCAACCTGTTCGACACATGCCGC
Organism: Pseudomonadota bacterium; assembly: GCA_021795435.1. Lineage (GTDB taxonomy): Bacteria > Pseudomonadota > Gammaproteobacteria > Xanthomonadales > Rhodanobacteraceae > Metallibacterium. The sequence continues at coordinate 70,743 of JAJYPJ010000001.1, read as the reverse complement.
AGGTGCCGCGGCTGGGTCCGTATGATCAGCTCCGTCAGCAAGCGGGCCGGGGGCGGACAAAGCGGCAGCGCTCGGCAACCACCAATGTTGATGCAGCGCCCTCAGACGCGCATCGATGCCCACTAGGCGAGCCGACGTTGCGCCCATCCTGCGCCAGCGCGGTCGAGATTCACTCCAGCGGAACATGCGGCCAAGTAACGTGCGCGCCGCCTTTTTCGTCAGACTGCGCAGACGCGCCGTGACCCCATAGATGCGCAGCAATTTGATTTGAAATCGCACCCAGCGCAGCGGCGCCGTGAGTCGCCAGGATCGGCTTGCCAAAAGCTCGGCCAGCCGTGACTCCGTTGCTGCAAACAGCGCCTGCAGGCGTGATCGTGCCTGTTCGATCTCATCGATGCGTGCACGAAGGACAAGGTTATCTCGCTCAAGTCGCAATACGCGCTGGTCCTCTTCAGCACGCTGCGCTTGCAATGTTGCAAATTGCGCCAGCAGATGCGATCGCGTCTGCTCGACTTCATCGATGCGTGCACGAAGGACAAGGTTATCTCGCTCAAGTCGCAATGCGCGCTGTTCCTCTTCAGCATGCTGCACTTGCAATGTTGCAAATTGCGCCAGCAGATGCGATCGCGCCTGCTCGACTTCATCGATGCGTGCACGAAGGACAAGGTTATCTCGCTCAAGTCGCAATGCGCGCTGTTCCTCTTCAGCATGCTGCACTTGCAATGTTGCAAATTGCGCCAGCAGATGCGATCGCGCCTGCTCGACTTCATCGATGCGTGCACGAAGGGCATGGTTGTCTCGCTCAAGTCGCAACGCGCGCTGTTCCTCTTCAGCACGCTGCACACGCTCGGAGAGGAGGTGGGTACGAGCCTCGACCTCGCATGCTTGATTGGCTTCCAGTGCGCGCATCGCATGCTGCAGTGCGTCGGCGGATCCGCGGTGCTGCTTCCTCTGCACCGCCAGATGATTCATGTACCGCGCCACCGCCTGGCGCGCTGCATACGCCGCGCGCGTGGCTTCAGGTCGGGCATCATGGTTCCTGGGGGCGCAATCGATCTGCGCCTGCAGCGCAGTGGCAATCACCGAGGCTCCGTATCCAGCCTCCTCGAAGAGATGCCTTGCCTTGGATTCGATGGATTCAAACTGCTTGATCTCGGAAGCATCAAAGACGGTCTGCGGCACCGCGCATGTCGAGAGATCCACTCCATGGACGCCCAGTTCGGCCAAGCGCATCTCTGCCTGCCGGCGATACGCTCGACTGCAGCTGATCTGGTCGATGTTGAGATCACAACAACCATGCTCGCGGTTCTGCAAAAGACTGTAGAACCAGAGTGTGTAAAACAGCAGATAGCGCTGCTCGCTGTTCAAAGGCACCTGCAGCAGTTGCTCATATTCTTCGCCGAAGGTGCCTCGGCGCAGCGGGGTGAACCCGATCGCCTCGCGCAAATGCAGGATCAGCGGCGGCGGATGATCCGCATTGAGGATGGCTAATCCGGTGACGTCAAAGTAGTCGTTGACTTGATAGGACCACCACTGATCACGCGGGTTGCGCCACAAATGCACGTGCGTGCCACCAAATTGCGCCTGCAGATGTCCGATGCGTCCGAATGAACGGCAGCACTGCAGTACTGGGCGTGATGGCGCATGCGCGATCAGGCGGCTGGTGTAATCGACGAGCGCTGGGCAGCCTTGGACATCGAAAAAGCTGTCGAAGCTGATGCACTTGGAGAAGCTATCGGCAACATGCTCTCGGATCGCATGGATCTCGTAGAAGTACGGCCGCTGCAGCACAATGTGGCGCAGCTCGTTCGCGATCTGCTCATGGATGTCCAGTACAGCATCCGGCTGGTCTTTGAGCTCGATCAGAAGCTCGTGATATGGCTCCTGATAACACCAGTAGCCCTCGGGCGATCGCCGGAAGCGGTCGAATAGCCATGTGCTGCCAGTACGGAACATCGAATGGATGAAGACGGGTGCGTGTTGTGCATCGGACATGTGCGCTGCACTCAGCTATGCGGGTATTGAGGACGGTCGGCTGCGACCGCGGCGCCGGTCTCGCGATGCATGCCTTTCAAGCAATCAATAAGGCACCGCGCTATAGCGCTCGGGGCAAGTTGATTGGCAACATCCTGCGCAGCGCGCGCACCCAACCGCGCCGCAAAATTGCGATTCTCGACCAGCTGCCGCATGTGCAGGGCGGCGCATTCGACATCTGGTTCGGCCCAGCGTTGCCCTGCATGATGCGGATACTCACCCTCGCCAACGGGGACTAGGCGGTAATCAACGAGGCAGCTATTTTGTTCGTTCATGAAGTCCATGTTGCCGGACCACGCGGTCGCGATCACCGGCTTGCCCACGCGCATGCACTCGGCAAGGCCCAACCCGAAGCCCTCGGAACGGTGCAACGAGATGTACGCGTCGCTGCAACGTTGCAGCGCCTGCATATGACTGCGGTCGATGACCTCATCACGAACACGGATCCGGCGGTCAGCGGCGGCTGAGTTTAGCAGAACGCGCAGCTGATCAGGGTGCCGGTGTCCATTGCATGATTTGATCAGCAGACGCACATCCGGGTGCCTGTCGGCAAATGCGCGACGAAACGCCTTGATGACGGCCAGGGGATTCTTGCGCGCTATGAATGAATTGAAGTCGAAGCTGCACAAAAACACAAACTCGCGCTCGCCAAGACCAAAATCGGCACGCTGTAGTCCACTGTCCGGCTGCCCAATCACCGGCAACGGCACATGCAGTACAGGTTTGTCGGTCACGCGCCGCACGATGTCGGCAACGAATGCGGAAGACACCAGAATCTCGTCCACCCTGGACAGCGCGGGCAGCCACTCGTCGGGAAATTTCTCGAGTTCCCAGAACCAGCAGCCGATATTGCGCCGGCCATGTAGGCGGTCATCCCCGATGCTGGCGATGGCATCATCTAGGTAATCGGGATTGACGAAGATCAGGTTGACGGGGTGGCGGGTGTCGCTGCCGATGTGCGCATCAAGGCTATCATCACCCATGCTGTGAGCAAGCTTGAGGGTAATGTCGTGCACCGCAACTGCGCAGCCCTCAGAAAGCAGTGCACGCGTATATAGTCGCGCGGCCTCGGCCAGACCAAACTGTCCGCGCGCATATGCGAAAACGTTCACACCGAATCCAGTGCCGCATGGGCTGGATGTATGAAGGGCCGGTGGAACGATCGCCGGGAGTTGGCGCGTCCATGCAGGCGTACGGCTAAAGCGGACCCGCTTGTTGGCCTTTTCGGTCAGCATCTGCGAGACACGAAACCGTAGTTTCTGAGGGAAGCACCGATAAATTGCGCGCAGCCAAGGCTGCGCACGAATCCATGCGGAAAGATTCAGCAGCGCAAGTCCGAGATTCTCATAGCGACTCCGCTCGAGACTCATGCCGCAGTTGACCCGTGGAAGCTCCGATACGCAACGACCCTGTCGCACATGGGTTACCGTCCCAACGCCGCGGTCAGTTCCGAGCGCAAATCCTCGACTGTCTCCACCCCCACCGACAACCGTACCAACCCGTCGCTAATGCCGAGCCGCTTGCGCTGCGCCGGCGGAATGGAGGCATGGGTCATGATCGCCGGGTGCTCGATCAGGCTTTCGACACCGCCCAGCGACTCGGCCAACGCAAACAGATGGCACCGTTCCAGCATCCTGCGCGCCTTTCTCAGTCCGCCCTTGACCTCAATGCTAATGATGCCGCCGTAGCCCTGCATCTGGCGCTTGGCGAGCGCGTGTTGGGGGTGGCTCCTGAGACCGGGATAGATCACGCGCACAATTGCAGGATGATGCTCCAGCCAGCGAGCCAGCTCCAGCGCGTTATCGCAATGCGCGCGCATGCGCAGGTGCAGCGTCTTCAGGCCGCGCAAGGCGAGGAAGGCATCGAACGGCCCGGCCACCGCGCCCACCGAGTTCTGCAGAAAGGCAACTTGCCCAGCCAGTTCCGCCGTGCCCGCGACCACGATGCCCCCGACCATATCAGAGTGCCCGTTGAGATATTTGGTCGCCGAGTGCAGCACCAGGTGCGCGCCATGTTGCAGTGGGCGCTGCAACATGGGCGAGCAGAAGGTATTGTCCACGACCAGGATCAGTCCGTGCTTGCGCGCGAAGGCGCCGATCTTGGCGAGATCCACCAGTTTGAGCATCGGGTTGGTGGGCGTCTCGGCCCAGATCATGCGAGTGTTGGGCTTGAGCGCGGCCTTAAGCGCGGCACCGTCGTTCAAGTCGACGAAGCTGAAATCCAAGCCTGCGGAGCGGCGACGGACGCGCTCGAACAGACGGTAGGTTCCGCCATACAAGTCGTCCATGGCGATGACGTGACTGCCGGAGTCCAAAATCTCGAGTACGGTACTGGCTGCGGCCAGACCGGAGGCAAAGGCAAAGCCGGCGATGCCTCCTTCCAGATCGGCTACGCAGCGCTCATAGGCGAAACGCGTGGGGTTGTGCGTGCGCGAATACTCATAGCCCTGGTGCTTGCCCGGGCTGCGCTGCACGTACGTGGAAGTTGCATAGATCGGCGTCATGATTGCGCCGGTCGAGGGATCTGGCGCCTGCCCAGCGTGGATGGCGCGCGTGCCAAGGGCAAGGGGTCGCTGGGCTTTTTTCATGACACTTCCTGTATCTGGGCAGGCATCATCGTAGTTGCCGAGCGTGGAGACCCGCCAACCTAGCGCCCATTGTAACGAGCCACGCCGGCCACATGCCACGGACGCGGATGGCGCTGCGGCGCGGCGCGGTGTGTGGTCCTGCGTCATGCACTGGATGACCACGGAAAGGGACTGACGAAAGTCCTCCCAAGCGAGTACAACCCATCCACCTCGTCGTCCTGATGGCGTGGTCCGAAGGACATTGCTTCTGATCCCCGCGTCCGCGACTAGCGCGGCAGGAACTCGGAACGCGCTTCGAGGCGCTAGACGCGGACACCCAGCCAATCAATGCGCGCCGGTCGCTCGGCGAGTACACCCTGCACGCCGGCAAACTCAATTTGGACATGGCCGGATCCCCTGCACGAAAAGCCGCCCGCAGTGTCCGCACGGTCTTAGTTGACTCGTCGTCTGAGGTAATTGAGCAAATCAATGCGGGTGATCAACCCGAGGAAGCGTGGACCGTCCATGACGATGGCGACATGCCCGCGGTCGAACACGGGCATGAGGCTGGACACCGGCGTGCGCATGTCGACGAACTCCAGCTTGCTGACCATGGCCGTGGAAACCGGATCGCGAAAGCGCTCGCTCTCGGCATGCACGTGCATCAGCAGGTCGGACTCGTCGAGGATGCCCACGATGCGCTCGCCATCGAGCACAGGCAGCTGCGACACGTCGTACAGCTTCATGCGCTGGTAGGCGACCGTCAATGGCTCATGCGGCCCGATCACCACCGTGTCGCGCTGTGCATAGGGACGCAAGATCAGGTCGCGCAGGTCGCCATGCTGAGGGCGCTCCAGAAAGCCGTTGTCCAGCATCCAGTAGTCATTGAATTGCTTCGAAAGATACTTGTTGCCCGTGTCGCAAACGAAAACGACGACGCGCTTGGACTCCGTCTGCTCGCGGCAATAGCGCAGTGCAGCCGCCAGAAGCGTGCCGGTGGAACTGCCACCCAACACGCCCTCCTTCTCCAGCAGCAATCGCGCGGTCAAGAAACTCTCCTTGTCGCTGATCGCGTAGGCCTTGCGTACCCGGGAAAAATCACTGATCGATGGCAGGAAGTCCTCGCCGATCCCCTCCACCATCCAACTGGCGGATTTCTGGGAAAGCGTGCCTTCATTGATGTACTGCGCGAGGATCGAGCCAACGGGATCGGCCAGAATCAAATCGGTCTGCGGCGATGCAGCCGCGAAAAACCGCGACAGCCCGGTCATGGTGCCCGAGCTACCGCAACCGAACACGATGGCATCGACGCGCCCTTCCATCTGCTCGAGGATTTCAGGTCCAGTGGTTGCCTCGTGCGCTGCCGGATTGTCCGGATTCCCGAACTGGTTGACGAAATAGGCGCCGGGCGTTTCCTCGGCGATCGTCTTGGCGAGATCCTGGTAGTACTCGGGATGGCCCTTGGCAACGTCCGAGCGCGTGAGGATCACTTCCGCGCCCATGGCCTTGAGGTTGAAGATCTTCTCGCGACTCATCTTGTCCGGCACCACCAGCACCAAGCGGTAGCCTTTCTGCTGCGCTACCAGGGCAAGGCCGATGCCCGTGTTGCCGGCCGTCCCTTCCACGAGGGTGTCGCCCGGCTTGATGCGGCCCGCGCGCTCGGCCCGCTCGATCATGGTCAGGCCGATTCGGTCCTTAATCGAGCCACCCGGGTTCATGCACTCGAGCTTGAGATAGAGCTCGCAACGGCCGGCATCCAACCGCCGCGCCCGCAACATGGGGGTCTGGCCGATCAGTTCGAGTACGGAGTCATGGATCATCTGCAGGCGACCTCGGTGATACGTGCGCGCCCGGCAAAGGCAACCGCCGCGGTCAGGCCGCGGCGGTCGGGTGACGCAAGGGACGCTGGACGGTCCCGGAATGATAGCGGCATGCGACGGCGCATGCCGGCCTCCAAGCTAGTGCGTGGAGGTTCGCGCCTCTTGCCACATGCGGAGCAGGCGTTCCTTGGCGACCAGCTTTTCGCGCTTCATGCCGCTGAGCGTGTCGCTGTCGAGCGGCAGCACGCCGATTTCCGCATCGTGCACCTTGCTGTCGAGCTCGCGGTGGCGCAGGAACAGGCGCCGGAATTCGATGTTGGCCTTCATCAATGCCTCGATGTCTTCACGTGGGTGATTTTCAAACATCGCGCGACCTCCTTCGTTGGGGTGGAACATAGGGACGCAACGCACCGCCCGCCCGCCACGGCGGTGTTGCGAGTAGGGTTCAGGGGGCACGCGCCGCACGCCACCCAGCCGGCGATGCGGCGGGGCGTCGGATGTACTGGGCGCGCAATGCATGGTGACGGGCCTGAAAAGGCGCGGGTTCGAAGCCCCGCACGATTCGAACCTACTCCCGCAACCAGGACGAGGCAAGTATCCCGGGGCGCGCCGCCATGCGATCAGGGATTCCCTTCACGTTGGATGGGCGAGGAGCGCAGTCCGCAGGCCGCGGAACGCTCCCGTACGGCTGCGGATGGCGCATGCGGGACGGCCACGCGATCCAGCGCAATTGCGAAATTCACGTTAAGGGAGGGTCCGCATTGCAGGCCGTCCTTGCGGCCGGCGGGCGAAAGCCCGTCGCCGCTAGGTCGGCGCGATGGGCGGCACCCGCGCCGCCCACGGCCTCGCCTGTTCGAGCTGCGCGGCCAAGGCAAACAGTCGTGCCTCCGCGCCAAAGGGCGCCATGAAGTGCACGCCGACCGGCAGGCCTTCGTTGGTCCAGTGCAACGGCACGCTCATCGCCGGCACGCCAGTGAGGTTGGCCAGTTGCGTAAAGGGCGTGCGTGCAAGATTCGTGATCGCCACCTGCTCCACCACCCCCAGGCGCCGAAGCAGGCCGCCTATGCGCAAGCGTGACGCCCATACCAGCAGTTGCTCCTGCATGGGCGTCGGCGCCAGCTCGCCAATCCGCGGCGGCAGGTCCGCGGTGGTTGGCGTAAGCCACAGGTCATACGTCTGGAAAAAGCCGCCCAGTACGCGGCCAAACAGATTCCATCGCTGTTGCCAGCGCAGGAACTCGCCCGCGCCAATGGCCTCGCCGATGGCCGCCAGCGCGCGCGTCGAGGGCTCCAGCAAGTGCGCCCGGAGGCGACCGCCTTGCTCGCGAAGTTCGCGCAGCTGCGCCGCCACCGCGCCGAAATAGAGCATCAAGTAGGCGCGCATCAACAGGATCCCGTCATAGGCGGGGGCCGCCTCCTCGACCTCATGACCCAGTTCTTGCAGGAGTGACACGGCACCCTGCACGGCGTCGATGCAGGCGGAAGCCACCGGGGTGCCCATCGGCGACGCGGTGCTGAAGGCGATGCGCAGCTTCGGCGTGGATTGCCGTGTCGCTTCCAGGAATGAACCTGCGGGGGCAATGCCGAACGGATCGCCCGGCGCGGCACCAGCCACGGCATCCAGCAGCGCGGCGCTGTCCCGGACGCTGCGGGTCAAGGCGTGCTCGCACGATGCCCCCATCCAGACTTCGCCGGCGTCCGGACCACTGCTGACGCGTCCACGACTCGGTTTGAGGCCAAATAGGCCGCAATAGGAAGCCGGGATGCGAATGGATCCGCCACCATCGTTGGCGCCGGCCGCCGGAAGGATGCGCGCCGCGACGGCGGCGGCGCTGCCGCCGCTGGATCCACCCGGGGTGCGCGTCGGATCCCATGGATTGCGAGTCGCGCCGAATGCCTTCGGTTCCGTGTACGCAACGAGGCCGAATTCCGGCACATTGGTCTTGCCGAAGAGCACCAGCCCCGCGCGCTTCAACCGCGCGACGAACTCATCGTCATCCGCAGGCACGTGGTCGCGCAGCGCCGCACTGCCCATGCTCATGGGCACGCCAGCGCACGACTGGAGGAGATCCTTGAGCAGATAGGGGACGCCTGTGAAGGGACCCCGGGGCAACCCGGACGCAATCGCCGCGGCAGCCTCCGCATCCATGCGTCGTACGATGGGGTTCAGCGCTCGCTGCACCGCATCGGCCCGGACCTGCGCCGTGTACAGCAACTCGGCCGCGGTCACGTCGCCAGCCGCCACCCGTTGGGCCAAACCCAGTCCGTCGTGTCGATCGTATTCCGCGAATGGCTGCATGGCTGTCCCCGGCGGGTTGCACGGGAATAGACTGCCTGCTGCGACCGATGTTCCCCTCCGCCCCACGCAGCGATCATGGTTTCCCTTTACGAACGCGCGCAGCAGTGCCTGGATTGTGATTCGCCAGCCGACAAAGTCGCATGGACACTGGCGACATCCCATGAACTGGCGAGTGGAGCGCTGACGCTGCGAGACGAGCCGGACCGGCGTCCGCCGGCCGTGTGGCCGGGCCGACCTTCGCGGCCCACGCTGGTCGATCCGCGCAACCTGCCCCGGCGCGGACTTGGCAGCGAAGGCGGCCGCGCCGCACTGCTGCACGCCGTGGCACACATCGAGTTCAATGCGATCAACCTCGCCTGGGACGCCGTCGCGCGGTACCGCAACCTGCCTGAAGACTTTTACCTCGACTGGAGCGCGTGCGCGGCCGACGAGGCGAGGCACTTCACCATGCTGGCAGCGCGTCTTGCCGAATTCGGAATGGCCTATGGCGACCTTCCTGCCCACGACGGGCTCTGGGCCATGGCTCGGCGAACGGCCCATGACGTGGTGGCACGCATGGCGCTGGTACCGCGCGTGCTCGAGGCACGGGGGCTGGACGTGACGCCGGGGATGATCGAGCGCCTGCGCGCCGTGGGTGACACCGGCAGCGCCCGCATCCTCGGCACTATCCTGCAGGAGGAAATCGCCCATGTGGCCGCCGGGACTCGATGGTTCAACTGGTGCTGCCAGCGCGAAGGGCGCGAACCCCTGAGCACGTTCCAATCGCTTTTGGCCGACTACATGCCCGAGGGCCTGCGGGGCCCATTCAATATCGAGGCGAGAACCGCCGCCGGCTTCAGCGCAACCGAACTCGAGGCCCTCGCAACGACCGCACCCGCTTGAGCGCGCTGGGTTCGCCGATCCGCCGGCGGCGTGACGCGATTCGGATGAATACGTATGCAGCAGCCGTCACGGCGCACGCTGCAGCCTACCATCCCGGATCCGACCTGCCTTCCATCGCCACGAGGACAACGACATGGTCATGCCGAGTCGAGCACACGCGATCCTGCTGGGACTGACGCTGTCCCTCCTGGCGACGGGCTTGCCCGCCGTTCGCGCCGCGGAGCGCACGAACCACCCAGCGGCTGCAGCACCGATCGACCGGTCTGGCCTCGGTGCCCCTGCGCCATCCGGCGTCTTCTACGAGGTGTTCGTGCGCTCCTTCTACGACAGCAACGGCGACGGGATCGGCGACCTCAACGGAATTACCCGGAAGCTCCCCTACCTGAAAGCCCTTGGCGTCAGCGGCCTTTGGCTGATGCCCATCTTCGCGTCGCCCAGCTACCATGGCTACGACGTGACCAACTATCGCGCCATCAACCCGCAGTACGGCACGATGGCCGACTTCGAGCGATTGGTGCGGGCAGCCCACGCGGACCACATCAAGGTGATCCTCGACCTGGTCGCAAACCACACCAGCGCCGAAAATCCCTGGTTCGAGGCATCACGGGATCCCCACAGCCCCTACCGCCACTGGTACTACTGGGCTACGCCGGCCACCAACCTGACCGAAGTCAGCCCTTGGGGCGCGCCCATCTGGCACCGGATCGAAACGCCATGGGGCACGCAGCACTACATGGGGATTTTCGACGTGCAAATGCCGGATCTCGATTACGACAATCCGTCGGTGCGAGCGGCGATGATCGGCATCGGCCGGTTCTGGCTGCGCAAGGGCGCCGACGGATTCCGCCTGGATGCAGCCAAGCACATCTATGACAAGCTCGATCGCGACGACGACGACCTCGCGGTGATGGATCGCAGCGCAGCATGGTGGCAACAGTTCCGCGACGGCATCCGCCCGGTCGATCAGGACGCCTATCTCGTCGGCGAGGTCGCGGGCACGAGCACGCGTTACATGGCGCCATTCGTCAAGCCACTGAATGCCGTGTTCGATTTCCCCCTGGCGCGCACGTTGATCCGGAGCGTCCGGCTTGGCAGCGATGCCGGTATTGGCGCGGAGCTCGTCAGCATCCAGCAGCAATACAGGGCGGCGGCCGGCCATTACGTGATGGACGCGCCCTTCCTGACCAACCATGACGAGAACCGGATCATGAGCGACCTGGCCGGCAACATGCGCGAGATGAAGCTTGCCGCCGCGCTCCTGCTGACGCTACCGGGCCATCCATTCGTCTACTATGGCGAGGAAATCGGCATGCGCGGGACCAAGCCTGATCCGCAGATCCGCGAACCCATGCGCTGGGACGTCAATCCTCATTCGCCCGGGGAGCCGTCATGGGAGCCGACGAACATTCCAGCCAATCGGGGCGTCTCCGTGCAGGCCGAGGAAAACAATCCACACTCGCTGCTTGAACGCTACAGGGAACTGATCCGCTGGCGCATGGACATTGCACCACTTCGCGATGGCGTGGCTGGCGAATTCGCCAGCGGCAACGCCGCCCTGGCGGCATGGCGGCTGCAGGATGCGCAGGGACGCGTCCTCGTCGTGCACAATCTCTCCGGGCGCGAACAGCAACTGATGCTTCGCCCCGTTGAAGGATTTGCCTACGGCACACTGCTTCGCGCGAGCGAATCCGGCACCGACGTGACGGGAGGCGTCCTCCGTCTGCCTGCCTATGGCAGTGTCGTCCTCGAAGGCATCGCGCAACCTGCGGCCCTTCCATCGGAGCACCGCTGATGCGTATGTTGACCGCCACACTCCTCGCGGGCTTCCTGGCGCTGCCGGCCACGATGCCGGCACGGGCCCAGGCCGCTCCGTCTGCGCGGTTCGCCCTGGTGACCACGCACCGCTACGGCTTCGATTTGCGCAGCCTTCGCACTGAGCCTGCAGAAGCCCTGAACCATGACGCGAGCCGGATGCCCTGGGGCCCCGACGTGCTCAGCGTCCGCTGGCGTGCACCGAACATCGTCGAGATCCACCTCCTGCCCAGCGCCCACGCCAGCGCGGCAACCCTGGTGCTTGATCCGCACCGAGTCCCTGGACACTACGCGCCGCAACGCGACCAGGACGGCCAAGGCAACCTCTCCGAGCACTCGCCATCCATGAGGCTGCGGTGGGACGCTGCCGCACAGGCACTGCGGATCGAGGATGGGTCAGGACGGCCCCTGATTGCGCTGGATGGCATGGAGCGGATGGCGCATGGGCGGATCCAGATGTCCGTGAATCCTGCCGACGCGCTCTATGGCCTGGGCGGCTACAGCAAATCAGTCGGTGCCGGCGAAGGCATGCTTCGGCAGGGTCCGTGGAACGTGACGGCGGGTGAGCAGGGGCATCCCGGCGCGCCTTGGCTGTGGAGTACCGCGGGCTGGGGCGTTCTCGTCGATACGCTAGGCGCCCACGTGGACATCCATTCGGGACGGATCGAATGGCGCGGGATGTCACGTCCCGACATCCGGCTGTACATCGTGACCGGCAAGCCGGGAACGCTGTTTGACGGTCTTCGCACCCTCAGCGGCCCGTCCCCGCTCTTCCCGGAATGGTCCCTCGGCTTCATCAACAGCCAATGGGGCATGGACCAGTCCGAGCTGCTGCACATCGTGCGCAAGTACCGGACCCTGGCCATCCCGCTGGATGCGTTTTCGCTGGATTTCGATTGGAAGGCCTGGGGCAAGGACCATTATGGGGAATTCCGCTGGAACACGACCAAGTTCCCCGGCGGTCCCGACGGGTTGCTGAAAAAGCAGTTGGATGCGCTGGGCGTGCACCTGATCGGCATCATGAAGCCGCGCATTCACGTGCACACGGTCGAGGGCCGGTACGCCAGCGCCCACGATTTCTGGTTCCCGGGCCTGAAAGCCGAACCGGACTACTTTTCGCACAAGCTCGTGCAGGATCTCGACTTCGACAATCCCGCCGTCCGCGCCTGGTTCTTCAATCCAACCCTGCGACACAGCTTCGAGACGGGTATTGTCGGATGGTGGAACGACGAGGCCGACACGACGCCGGACGACACGCAATTCATGAACATGGAACGCGCGCTCTATGACGGGCAGCGCAGGTACTTCCCCGGCACGCGCGTGTTCTCACTCAACCGCGATTTTTACCTTGGCGCGCAGCGTTATGCCTACGCGCTATGGTCGGGGGACATCGACACCGGCTTTGCCAGCATGGCGGCACAGCGAGTGCGCATGCTCAGTGCCATCGACACCGGCGAAATGTGGTGGACCATGGATGGAGGTGGCTTCAATGGCCACCCAAGCCCGGAGAACTATGCCCGCTGGATGGAGTTCGATGCCTTCAGCCCGATCATGCGGGTCCACGGCACGCATGACCAGCGCCGCCAACCGTGGCGGTATGGCGCCACGGCGGAAGCGGCCGCCGTCGCGGCGATCCGGCTTCGATACCGATTGCTCCCCTACATCTACAGCTATGCGTGGGCCGATGCGGAGCGCGGCATCGGCATCGTGCGGCCGCTGCCCATGGTTTTCCCCGATGATGCGGCCGTCCAAGACGACTCGAGCGCCTGGATGTTTGGTGACTGGTTGCTGGTGGCACCGGTCATGCAGCAGGGCCAGAGGCAAAAACAGATCCTGCTGCCGCCCGGCACCTGGCTCGACTGGAACACCGGCAAGTCGTACACCGGTGGCCAAGTGATCACCGTCCCCGTCGATTGGCGGACGTGGAAGGACATTCCGATCTTCGTGCGTGATGGCGCGATCATCCCGATGCAGCCAGTTCTGCAATTTGTGCACCAGCATTCGGTGACGCAGGTCACCGTGCAGGCCTTTCCCACTGGAACGGGCAGTTCGTTCGAGTACTACGACGATGATGGCAACGATGATGCCTACGCGCATGGCTCCTACTATCTTCAGCAAATCGACGTCCAACGAGTGGGAACCGCCGTGCACCTGACGATCTCGCAGCCTCGTGGCAGCTATCACCCCGCGCTACGGACGTATCTGTTCGCCGTCCACGGCATTGCGGCCCATGCGTTACAGGCCTCGGGGGCGCCACTGCCGCGACTTGCGAGCCTTCGCCGACTCGAATCCGGCGCCGGGCCAGGCTGGTCTACAGGAAGGGACCGCTTTGGACCGGTGACCTACGTGCGCCTTGCGTCGGAATCAGGCGCGCGATTGACGCTGGAGTCACGGTGATGCGGCGCGGGAGCTCGGCACTGCTGGCGCTCGCCGTTGCACCGCTGCTTGCGCACGCGCGGGTTGCGGGCGACTGGCATGGGAGGCTGGACTGGCAGGGGCGTTCAGCCAGCATGCGTCGCGATGGTGCGGGATTCTTGCTGTCCGAAGGTCGGGGGACACGCGCGATCCCGCCGGCCCCCTGGCGCGTCGAAACGGCGAGCGTGTTGTTTGACGGCCTGTTCGCGATGGCCCAGCAGGACCTCCGGCGGGACGCCGTCTCCGAGATCACCGATGGCGCTTGGAACCACGGCAAGCCCGTGCCATGCCACTGCTTTGTCGCCGGAAAGCAATGGCCGTTTGTATGGACCCGGGACTTGTCCTACTCCACGGATCTTGCGCTCTGGCGCTTCGATCCGGATCGTGCGCGGAACTCGCTGGCGTTCAAGGTCTCGGGCGTCCGCGACAATCGCGCCCCTCAAGGCCTCTACGTGCTGCAAGACACCGGTTCTGGCGGCAGCTGGCCCATCAGCACCGACCGCGTGGTGTGGTTCCTCGGGGCTCGGCATCTGCTGCAGGCCCCTGCATTCGCCGAACTGACCTGGAAGGCATTGCGCGACACGCTGGCCCAAGACCGCACATACGCCTTTGATCCGGACATCGGCCTCTACCGCGGCGAGACCTCTTTCATGGACTGGCGCGAGCAGACGTATCCGGGCTGGACCGCGCGCAACGTCCGCTTCATCGCCAGTTCCTTCGCGCTGTCGACGAATGTCCTGCATTACGAAGCCCTGCGACTGGCCGTGCAGCTGGCGCAGCGTCGCGGCCATACCGCCATCGCGACGCACTATGCCCGCCAGGCCGATGCCTTGAAGGCGGCCATCAACCGCTGGTTCTGGAACCCTGGGCGAGGCCTCTACCGCAGCTACCTGGGCGGCGGCAATCCGCCATTGCCCGTGGATGCCTACGACCTGCTGGGTACTTCGCTGGCCATTGTCAGCGGCGTGGCCGATGGCAAGCGCGCACGCCTCGCCCTGAATGACTATCCAAGCTGGCCGGCGGGCACGCCGGTGATCTGGCCCGAACGCGCCAGTCAACCCGTCTATCACAACCGGGCCATGTGGCCCTTCGTCAGCGCCTATGCGCTGCGTGCAGCCCGGAGGATCCAGAATCCGGCGCGCATTGCCCACGAACTGCGCTCGCTGATCCGCGCCGCGGCCCTGAGCGGTTCGAACATGGAAAACTTCGCGCTCCCGCAGCTCGACACGAAGCTGCCCGGCAAACTGGGAGGCCCAGTGGTGGATTCCCGCCGCCAGCTCTGGTCCGTGGCGGGCTACCTGAACATGGTGGTCGAGGGCGTGTTCGGTCTCGAGAACAATGGCCGCATACGCCCCGAGATTCCCGTCTCGCTCGTGCCGATGCTCTTCGGTGACCACCCGTCGATTTCTCTGCGGATGCCAGGGCAAGTGATCACGCTGGTTCGTCCGGCGAAGATGGCGGGCAACCTGCTCGTTGCCGATGCCGGCGCGCCGCGCGAAGGCCAGTCCGTGCGCATCCAGCTCAAGGCGATCACGGCCATCTCGACACCCTTGCATGCACCGTTGCCCTCATTCGCCCCGGCAACGCCGGCACCGGCGCACGTTGTGCAGGAAGGCCATGCGTGGATCGTTCGCAGCACCGTCCCGGCCACGCTCTGGGTCGACGGACGCATCCAGTCGGACAAGGTCGCGCGGATATGGAGGTTGCCAATCGATGGCCTGCGCCACTGCGTGAACCTGACCACGGTCGCCCATGGCGTCCAGTCGCTGCCGAGCCGACCGGCATGCATGGGCCCCACGGATCGCATCGGTGGCGCATGGCCGCGCACGTGGACAGCACCCCGTACCGGCGAATACGTCCTTCGACTCGAATTCGATAATGCAAACGGACCCATCAACACGGGTATCACGGCGGCGGTTCGACGTATTGCCATCCAGTGCGGCGCCCCGCCGGCCCGGACAGGCCCGTTGATCATGCCCCAGGGGCACGGCCTGCAACGTTCAAGCCGGGTCCGATTCCACGCCGCGGCCGGCGCGCGCTGCGAATTCCGCCTGCTTCCGGGCTTCAACATGAGTTACCTGAGCCAGGCCGCCTTGTTCACGGGTGGGGCCGGTGGCGCAAGCGGGCCGCTCAATGAGGCCCGTATCGACGCGCTGCTCATCTCGCCCACGCCGCCGGCGCCACGCCCGACGGCAACCCATGGAGCGCCATGATGAGCCGCAAACCCGAGCTGGGATTCTGGCAAATCTGGAACATGTGCTTCGGTTTCCTTGGCATCCAGTTCGGCTTTGCCCTGCAAAACGCCAATGTCAGCCGAATCTTCGAGACCCTGGGATCGAATGTCGAACAGATTCCGATCCTCTGGATCGCTGCGCCGCTGACCGGCCTGCTGGTCCAGCCCATCATCGGCCACTATTCCGACCGTACGTGGACGCGACTGGGCCGGCGGCGACCCTATTTTCTCGCTGGCGCATTGCTCAGCGCAGGAGCATTGGTCGGTATGCCACATGCCTCGGCGCTATGGATGGCGGCGGTCACCCTCTGGATCATGGATGCCTCGTTCAACGTCTCGATGGAGCCCTTCCGCGCCTTTGTCGCCGACCAATTGCCCGAACGCCAGCGACCGGCCGGTTATGCGATGCAGACGTTCTTCATCGGTATCGGGGCCGTCATCGCGTCGGCGTTGCCATGGCTGCTCACGCAAATCGGATTCGACAATACCGCCGCGCCGGGCCGGCTGCCGGAAACGGTCCGCTACGCTTTCTATGTGGGCGCCGTGGTCCTGTTGCTTTCCATGGTCTGGACCGTGGGCTCGACACAGGAGTACCCCCCACAGCAATTGGACGCCTTTGCCGATGAATCAACGACCCCATCCACGACGGATGGAGAGCCGGTGGTCGCACCAGCCCGGCTCCGGAGAAGCGCGTGGGTCTGGTCTCTCTCCGGCGTCGGCTCGGCGATGGGGGTCTGGCTGCTGCGGCTCAAGCCCGAGGTCTATCTGCTGGCGGGCGGCCTGCTTGCCTTCGGATTGCTCTCCGCCGCGCTGGCGGCCTACTCCGGGGGGCAGCGCGCCAGCAAGACACCCGCATGGGCACAAATCATGCGAGACCTGCACGGCATGCCCGCGGCCATGCGACGTCTCGCGTGGGTGCAGTTTTTCTCATGGTTCGCGCTGTTTGCCATGTGGATCTACACCACGCCTGCGGTCACTGCCGCCCAGTTCCACGCAACCAATCCGCAGTCCGCCGCCTTCAATGCCGGGGCCAACTGGGTAGGCATCCTGTTTGCCGTCTACAACGCGGTCGCCGCGCTGGCGGCGATCGCGCTGGCCCCGATGGCCAGGCGGCTGGGGCTGCGCATGGCCCACCTGCTGAACCTCTGGCTGGGGGCGGCGGGGTTCCTGTCGATCTCCATGATCAGTAACCCGCACTGGCTGGTCGTACCCATGATCGGCATCGGCATTGCCTGGGCGTCGATCCTCTCGCTTCCGTATGCCCTGCTCTCCGACCACCTGCCGGCCCGGAAGATGGGCGTTTACATGGGCATTTTCAATTTCTTCATTGTCATCCCCCAACTGCTAGCCGCCAGCATCCTCGGATTGCTGGTGAGGTACCTTTTCGATGGCCACGCGATGGGCGCACTGCTCCTGGGCGCACTCAGCCTGTTCGCCGCGGGCCTGGCCGTACTTCGCGTGCGCGAGCCGTCTGCGGCCCGATCGTCAATGGCGCGCGCCACGTGAGGGCCGACGGCCATGGGCAGGGAGCGTGGTCACCGTGGCCGGCGAGCGTGCCGGCGCCTGCGACACTCCGCAGGACTGTCGCACCACCAATTGCGGCGCAAGCTTGATCGGCGCCATCGCTTCGCCTTGGACCATCTTCAGCAGGGTGTCCACCAGCAGTTCGCCCGCACGCTTCGTGTCTTGCTGGACGCTGGTCAGCGCCGGCGTGGTGAACTGCGCCATGGGGATGTCGTCGTAGCCTGTCAGGGCCACGTCGTCAGGAACGCGCAGCCCTCGAGCCTGGAGCGCGCGCAGTGCGCCGATCGCGATCAAGTCGCTGGCACAGACCAATGCATCCACCCGCGCACCACGCTCGAGGACCAGTTCGGCCGCTTCGCGCCCGGCCTGCTCGGTGGATATGGCATCCGCCTGCAGCAACGGATCGGCCACCAGCCCGGCTTCACGCAATGCCGCCGCATAGCCTTGGTACCGCTCGAGGAATTCCGGCGCGCCCTGGGAGGCGTGGCCCAGGAACCCGATCCGGCGACGCCCCAGCGCCAGCAGATGGCGGGCCGCGGCGGCGCCGCCGGCATGATTGTCGCCACCGATGGATATGCCCGGCTGGTCCTCCAGCACTGCGCCCCAGCGGACGAAATGGGTGCCCTGCGCGACCAGGGCCTCCAGTCGACTCCGGTATTCGCGGTAATCGCCGTACCCCAGAAGGATCAGCCCATCGGCCTTGTGGCAATCCTCGTAGTCGGCATGCCAGTCACGCGAGAGCTGCTGGAACGAAATCAGCAGGTCATAGCCACGTTGGGCGCAGACACGCGTGATCGATCCCAGCATCGAATGGAAAAACGGGTTGATGTTGGAATCGTCAACGGTCGGATCTTCAAACAGCAGCAACGCGAGGGTTCCCGACTGCTGCGTCCGAAGGTTCGAAGCATTCTTGTCCACCGTGTAATTCAGTTGACGCGCGACCGCAAGCACGCGCTCGCGGGTGGCGCGATTGACAGCCGGGTGGCCCCGCAACGCGCGAGATACCGTGGCTTGCGACACGCCCGCCAGGTGCGCGATATCCAGCGAATTGGGTTTGCCCTTGATCGGCATGGCACTGCGCCTGTCCGCACGGATCCCGCCCGAGTCTAGGACGCCGGCCGGCTCGATACAGCTTGTAGTGCAACATGGAAGACTGGCCCCGGGCCTGCCGCCCCCGCGACCCGGCAGCCACCGCCGTTGGACATCCGGCTGGCCATCGCGCGAAACTGCGGGGCCCCTCGCCGCGCGCCACCAGGCTCAAGGGCCGCCGAAGAAGGCGCGGCTCCCGCCACCCCGTCATCGTGATGAAGATCCTCGGACTGTCCGGAAGCCTTCGTGCCGCTTCGCTCAACAGCGCTTTTCTCCGGTTGGCTGCAGCGCACGCACCCGCCGGGGTGACGCTGGTCGTGGACCCTGCACCGGGGCGATTGCCCTTGTTCAACGCCGATCTCGAGGCGACGCCACCCGATGAAGTCCGCCGGTTCCGTCTCGCCGTTTCGCGGACCGACGCCATGGTCATTGCCAGCCCGGAGTACGCGCACGGCATCAGCGGCGTGATGAAGAATGCGCTCGATTGGCTGGTTGGCGACGCGGGCTTCATCGCCAAGCCGATCGCCTTGGTCAACACATCGCCACGCGCGCATCATGCCCAGGAGGCACTGGCTGAAACGCTGCGAACCATGTCCGCCCGGATTGTGGGGGATGCATCCATCTCGGTCGCCTTGCTTGGCTCGGGACTCGATCCCCATGACCTGTCCCGGGCAACCGACGTGCGCGCGGCGGTCGAACGGATGTTTGTCGCTTTGGCCCTTGCCTGCCTCCCGTCCAAGTCCGCTGAACCGCCCAACGTGCCGATCGCATGAAGAAGTCCGACTTCCACTTCGATCTCCCCAGTGAGTTGATCGCACAGGCCCCCCTGCCGGAGCGGAGTGCCAGCCGCATGCTGGTTCTGGACGCTGCGCAGGAGCGGCTGACCGATGCATGGGTGCGCACCCTCCCGGACGAAGTGCGGTCAGGGGACCTGCTGGTCTTCAACGACACGCGCGTCATGCCGGCACGATTGCATGCCCGAAAGTCCACCGGCGGCGCTGCCGAGATCCTGATCGAGCGCCTCATCGGCGGACAGGATGTCCTGGCGCAACTGGGCGTCAGCAAAAAGCCCTCCGCAGGCGCCACATTGCAGCTCGCCGATGGCAGTACCGTGCAAGTTCTCGGTCGCGACGGGGAATTTTTTCGGTTGCGGTTCGAATCTCAGGAGCCATTGCCACAACTACTCGCGCGGTTGGGCCAGATGCCCTTGCCTCCCTATATCACGCGTGCCCCTGGTGCAGCCGATGCCGAGCGTTACCAGACCGTCTTCGCGCGCCATGCAGGCGCCGTCGCCGCCCCCACCGCAGGCCTCCATTTCGATGAACCCCTACTGCAGGCCCTACGCGCGCGCGGTGTCCAGTTCGGCCATCTGACGCTGCATGTGGGCGCCGGAACCTTCCAGCCGGTGCGCGTCGAGCACCTCGAGCAGCATCGCATGCACCAGGAGTGGATCAACGTCGGAGCCCCTCTGGTCGAACAGATCATGCGCACGCGCGCCGAAGGTGGTCGCGTGATTGCCATTGGCACGACCGTGGTGCGCGCGCTGGAGTCCGCAGCCCCGCATGGCCGGCTGGCCCCCTTCGAGGGCGAGACCGGCATCTTCATTTTGCCCGGCTACCGCTTTAGCCAGATTGACGGGCTTCTCACCAATTTTCACCTGCCCGAGTCGACGCTGCTGATGCTGGTTTCCGCACTCGCCGGCCGCGAACGCATCCTGGCCGCCTACCGGCACGCGGTGGAACAGCGCTACCGCTTCTTCTCCTACGGTGATGCCATGCTGATCTGGCCGCCTGCCGGCAGCACCGTCCCCTGACCCGGCCGAACCCGGTGGCATTTGCAGTTACGCTTGCCGAGCCTGCCCAACGACGCCGCATCATGACCGCTATCGAAACTGTCTTGGTGGCTTGGATCATCCCTCGGGATTCGCAACACGCATTTGCGCGGGCAGAACCGGGATGGACAGGGTTCCAGGCGCACGTGCAGAGGACTCACGGCCGCGACGGGAACACCATCGCCGGGCTTGGCAGGCAGGATGCATGCACCACAGGATGCCGGACGTAATGAATCTCGACGACGCCCATGCACGGGCACTTCGCGGAATCGTCATCGTTGGCGGTGGCACGGCCGGGTGGATGACCGCCGCAGCGCTGTGCCATGCCACGGCCGGTCGCTGTCCGATCACACTGGTCGAGTCGGCAGAGATCGGCAGCATCGGCGTGGGCGAGGCCACCATCCCGCCCATCAAGGCATTCAATCGCATGCTCGGCATCGATGAGAACGACTTCCTCCGATCGACAGGGGGCACGTTCAAGCTGGGCATCGAATTCGTCGACTGGACCCGCATTGGACACCGCTATTTCCATCCCTTTGGCCAGATTGGCGTCGAGTTCGACGCGGTGCCACTGCATCAATACTGGCTGCGTGAACGCGCAAGGGGCGACAGGCGCCCGATCCACGACTACGCCATGGCGTGGGTCATGGCCCAGGCGGCCCGGTTCGATCGGCCGCTGGGTGATCCCCAACGGGTGCAGAGCACTTTCGACTACGCCTACCATTTCGATGCCATGCGGTATGCGCAGTACCTGCGCCGCTTCGCGGAACATCGCGGCGTGATGCGTCGCGAAGGCCGCATCGTCGAGGTCGAGTTGCGGGGTGAGGACGGGTTCATCGCCGCCGTGCGACTGGAGGATGGCGCACGCCTCGCCGGCGACCTGTTCGTCGACTGCTCCGGCTTCCGCGCGTTGCTCATCGAAGATGCGCTGCATGCAGGCTACGACGATTGGCGCCACTGGCTGCCCTGCGACCGCGCCGTCGCCATTGGCTGCGCCAGCGCGCACCCCAGGGTTCCCTATACCCGCTCAACGGCACGGGCGGCGGGCTGGCAGTGGCGCATCCCCCTGCAGCACCGCACCGGTAATGGCCATGTCTACTGCAGTGAATTCATGGGCGATGACGAGGCCACAGCGCTGCTTTTGGGGCATCTCGATGGCGAAGCCCTGGGCGAACCGCGGCCGCTGCGTTTCGCTGCCGGGCGACGGCGCCGTTCCTGGCACCGGAACTGTGTCGCCATCGGATTGTCCGCAGGGTTTTTGGAGCCGCTGGAGTCCACGAGCATCCATCTGATCCAGACCGCAATCACGAGGTTGCTCGCATTGTTCCCCGATCGCGATTTCGAGCCGCTGGCGGCGCAGGAGTACAACCGCATCACCAGCGCCGAGTACGAGCGGATCCGCGATTTCCTGATCCTCCACTACCACGCCGTCGAGCGCGATGATGCGCCGCTGTGGCGGCATACCCGCGCCATGCCGATCCCCGAGACCCTGGCCTATCGCATTGCCCAATTCCGTGCCGCGGGACGACTCGTGGCCGAACCGCTGGAATTGTTCCAGAACGCCAACTGGCTGGCGGTGCTAGCGGGCCAGGGAATCGAACCGCAGCGCCATGACTCCCTGGCGGACCTTCGCGGAGTCGAGGCCCCGACCTTTCTTGCGGAGCTGCGCACCGTCATGCAGCAGGCGACGGCCGCGATGCCGGCGCACGATGCCTATCTCGACCGACACTGCCGCGCCGAATCCTGAGTGTGCATCAGGCCGCGCAGTGCTCGGCGATGAACCGCCCATGGGTCGGCATGGCCGCGACCGCCCGCTGGATGATGGTGCGGAGGCTAACCATGAACTCGTCCAGTCGGCCCGAATCCAGCGCATCCGCCAGCGGATGCCAGGTCTGCGGTTGAACCCCCTGCCCTACGAGGACCTGCAGCCAGCCAACCTCGGTAAACAGTTCTTCGCCATCACGAAAGATCTGGCCGCACGCGCGGAACAAGTCCATCTTGTCCTGCAATCCGCCGGGCCTTTCGATTGCTGCGCAGTGGCGCCAAAACGGCGTGTCGCGTCGTTCGGTCGTCGTGTAGTGCAGGACCAGGAAGTCGCGGATCCGCTCGTACTCGAAGCGCGTCTGCCGATTGAACGCTGCGCGAACCGAGGGTTCGAATCGTGCGTCGGGGAACAACTTGAGCAGCCTGTCGACTCCCGATTGCACTAGATGGATGCTGGTCGACTCCAGCGGCTCCATGAATCCGGCGGCAAGCCCGAGCGCAACGCAATTCTTGACCCAGACCTCGCGACGCATGCCCGTGGTAAACCGGAATGGCCGCGGTTCACCCAGCGGATCCCCATCGAGGTTCGCCCGGAGCACGGCCAGTGCCTCGTCATCGCCCATGAACTCACTGCAGTAGACATGACCATTGCCCGTACGATGCTGCAGGGGAATGCGCCACTGCCAACCGGCGGCACGAGCGCTGGCCTGCGTGTAGGGAAGCGCCTCGCCAACCCTTGCACTCGGGACGGCCAGCGCGCGGTCACATGGAAGCCATCGCCGCCAGTCGTCGAAGCCCGCATGCAGCGCGCCTTCGATGAGTAGCGCCCGGAAACCGGAGCAGTCAATGAACAGATCGCCGGTGACGCGCACGCCATTCTGCAGTTTGAGGGCGGCGATGAAGCCGTCCTCCCCCTGCAGGTCCACGTCGACGATGATGCCTTCCTCTCGATGCACCCCGAGCCCGATCGCCACGGTCCGCAGGTACTGCGCATAAAGCCCGGCATCGAAATGGTAGGCCCAGCGCATGCCAGTCAGCGGACTTCCCCCCACCTGGCCCAGGCGGGCCATGCGCCCTGCCGCGGCAGCCTGGGCGTTGAGCGAGTAGGCCCATAGGCCCGACGCATCGCCTTGCGCGCGCGCGCGCAGCCACCAATGTTGAAACGGCACGGCGGCCTGCGGCAGGCCGATGTCGCTGAAGGCATGCAAATAGGCATGGCCGGGCCTCAGCCAGTCGTTGAACTGGATACCGAGCTTGAATGTCGCCTTCGTGGCGCGCATCACCGTGTCTTCGTCCAGGCCAAGGAAATCGTTGATCAGGCGGATCTGGGGAATCGTGGCCTCGCCAACCCCGACCGTCCCGATGTCCTCGGATTCAACCAGCGTGATGCGAACCGCGCGACCAAGGGCCTTGGCGAGCAGTGCAGCCGTCATCCAGCCGGCGGTCCCCCCGCCGACGACCACGATGCGTTGAATGCGCTCCCCGTCCATCCCGATGCCTCTTCTGCGGGCCAGATGCGACTCGATACTACGGTGCGACTGGGGTCGTTGGAATAGCGGAAGGCCTCCCACTCATCCTTGCTTCCGGGGCAACCGGGGCCAGCCTTCCCGGCGAAGCCGCCGACTGGCCAGACCCTGCACACGGCGTTGACGACCGACCATGGATCATCCGCGTCCCTTTACCCGATTGCAGGCAGCTTCATGATCACTCTGGGCATCCTCCACGCGACGCTGCCGGCGTACATGCAACAGGCGGGCGAAGAGGAAAGCAAACACCTGCAGGTCATCGTCAGTGCCGCCGACTTCGCGAGCTTCGAACAGCAGGTGGGCCGGCACAAGCCGCAGGTACTGGCCGTTGATCTGGCGCTTCTTGGCAACGAACCGTCCGAACGGCTGCAGCGTCTTGAGCAGGTGGTCCAGCCTGAGCTGACCCTGGTCGTCTACGCATTTGCCAAGTGGGGCGTGGTCGAAAGCTTGCGGGCGCCGGGAAGGCAAGTGGTCCGTGCGCCGATCAGCGTGCGGATGCTGCGGGCAAACCTCATCAATCTGATCGTCCGAGAGATCACCCAGCGCCGGCAGTTGGACGGTGGTCTTCCGGCAGTACCTGCCGCTCCGCCACCCCCGCGGCGGTTTGACGACGTGCAACTGGTTAGCCTGCAGGAAATCCGCAGCCAAGTCGATTGCGAATGCCCGAATCAGGTTGCCGATCTGGTGCTGGCCCTGGGTGCTTTCGAGGCCTATTCAAGGCAGTGCGAGAATCGCAACGCTGCCGACGCACGCATCCACGCGCTGCTGGCAAGGGCAACGGGCCACGCCCGGGCGCTGATGGAAACCGCCCTGGGCGATCTGTGCGCCTTCGAGAAAATCGACATTCAGACGCTACCGCGCCGAAGCGCGTAGGGGGGCATTTCGGCTGGAAAGCGAATCGGCCACGCTGACGCGGCCCTGGCTGGACGTGGGGAGGCGGCATTGCCGAGTGCGGCAGCCGCTTTGGCGCCTCGGCGCATATTGCTTTCGCCGGCCATCCCGCCGGGGGCGGGGAGGCTCGTGTCCGTCCACACGGTCCTTTGGCGATCCGCCACGAGCGCGCGGCGTCAGAAGGACTGGCGCAAGACCAGCCACCTTGCCGCGAAGCGGCCAGAGACATCGCAAATCAAGACGATGCGCGCCGTGTCGACCAGAACTTGCTTTTCGATCCGATCGTAGCGAGTGCGCGCGTCGCGGGCGCGATCCAGGCTTGGATCGCGCCGGATCAAGGAACGGCCGATCCGGCCCGCATCCAGGTCTTCGCCCGAAAGTCGTGTCAGGACGTCATGGCTGAAGACGAGCCAGGGGTCGCCTCTGGCAGCGACATCGCCATGCCGATCGATGGGGATGCTGCCATCAGGCCGGCCCTCGAGCGAGCAGCCACAGCACATCGACACCGCGCGGATCGGCGCAAGCCACAGGACGGCGGTCCAGATCAGTTAACTGCGGCCGCCTGGCATGAGGCGTTCCCAAGCAGGGCGAAAAAAAGCCCCGCCGCGGGGGCGGCGGGGCATAGCCCAAGCACACGTGGAACCATCAGAACTTGTAGGACGCAAGTACCTCGTAACTGCGACCGTAGCTTTCCCAATAGAGCACTTGCCGGGGATCGCCATTCTGGTAGGTGATGAACCGCTTGTTCGACAGGTTCGACCCCTGCAACGTGAGGGTCAAGCCGTTGAAACGACCCCGGTCGAAGGTATAGCTGACTTGCGCATCGTAGGTGCTGCCACCCTGGATCGTCTGCAGGATGCGCGTCGCGCTGATGCCCGCAACCTCGCCAAGGAAGCTGCTGCGATAGTTGCGGCTGACGCGTGCCTGGAAGCCTCCGATCTGGTAGTAGGCCGTCAGGTTCGTCACCCACTTCGACAAGCCCGGCACGGTGATTGGCGTCGGGTTGCCCGCATAGACCAGCGAGCTCTTCGTGTAGTTCGCGCTGGCGATCAGGCCGAATCCGCGAAGCACTGGCGTCAGCATCTTCAGCGGCACACTTGCCGAGACCACGGCACCGCGGACGTTGCCGTAGCCATCGTTGGTGGGTCCCGAGACGATGCCATACGGCGTGCCGAGCTGCTGCTGTTCCGCAGGGCTCAGGTAGCTGCTGATGAATGGCGAAAAATCGGCCAGGTAGGCGGCACTGGGATTGATGTAGTCGTGCAACTGAATGTAATACCCCGACGCCGAGACATAGCCTTGGTTGCCCGCGAAATAATGCTCGAGGCTGATGTTGTAGTCGTTCGCCATCGTCGGCAGCAGCTTGGGATTGCCACCGCTGGCACTGAAGTAGGCCTGGTTGGGATTGGTCGAGGTCAACTGCGTGATGTTGGTGTTGATGCCCAGGCTGGCGCTCATCTGATCCATGCGGGCACGGGCCATCACCCGCGCTGCGCTGATACGCAGGTCGGTGTTGCTGGTGAGCCCGAAGATCAGGTTCATGCTCGGCAGGTAGCGCGTGTAGTTGGTACTACCCGACACCGGCACCAGTTGCACCTGCGACCCCGCGCCTGCGTTGCCGGCGGTCACTCGTTGGCCCTCGGACCCCTGCAGCGTATGGGCGACCTGCATGCCGAAATTGCCGGTCAGCGGGATCGAACCAATGTGGGTATCGAGATTGAACTGCACGTAGGGGGTGGTATCGATCTCATGTACCCTCCAGTTTGGTGGCACGCCGATCGATGAAAGTGCCGTCGGGAACACCACGTAGGCGCCACTGTTGAGCAAGCTCAGCGGGTCGTAGCAGACCTGCGGGCCGACGCCCATGAACGCCAGCGGATCACAGGTGCCGCCATTGACGAACGCACTGGTCGGGATCGGTGCCGTCTGCGCGCCGATCGGGCTCGTCGCGAACGTCTGGGTGCCATTCGGCAGCGTCAGGAAGTACTGGTCGATGTTGTAGGTCTTGTTGCGCGTCTTGCGATCAATGCCGAACTGCACGCTGGAGAACGGGCCATTGTCGAAATCACGCTTCAGGCTGGCGCGCAAGTCACCGATGTAGTCGGTCGTACGCGGTGCATTGATGAAGCCCGCCTGGACAATCGATGGGTTGGCACCCGCTCCCCAGCCTTGCGGGTCCGTCAGCACGACATTGCTGCCGGCGTAGTTGAGCGATGGATTGAGGTACAGCAGGCCGCTGCCCAGTTCCGTGAACCCAATGGTGTCGGTCGCGCCATTGGCCGTGCTGTAACCCGTCCCGCTGTACGACTCCATCAGGAAACTGCGCCGATTTGCCCGCGAGTAGTTGGCGTCCACGGTCGCCGACCAGTTTTCGTTGATGCGGTAGCGGTTGTTCCAGTCGATGTTGTAGACGCGGGCGTAATTGCGGTTGTAGTCGTTGCGGATCACGCCCTTGACGTTGCTGTAAGTTCCGGTCGTAACGAAGCCGTTGTTGACCGTATAGCCGGGCTGCAGCTGCACCCCACCACCCCAGTACAAGGGAAACTCAATGCCCTTCGCCGACTGGTTTTCGCGGAAATTGTCGTACGTCATGTCCAACGTGCTGGTGAAATTGCGGTTGGGACGCCACTGCAGGGTCCCCAGCAATCCGGTGCGGCCAAACAGGTCGGAGATGCCGTAGTTCTTGGATCCGCCGATGACCAGCGGTCCGCCAGTCCCGGCGTTCGGATAGCCCCAAGGCGCCTGATGCTCGATCTGCGACGGATTCTTCTGCAGATCAACGCCCAGGGTGACGCCGAACGTATCGTTGAGGAACTGGTCGACATAGATGCCATTGACCTGGTAGCCCTCGTTGCTCAAGCCGGGCGCCAGCGTCGACTGGCTGTTCCAGACATAGCCGGCATTGACGGCCGTGATGCGGTGCGATTCGTCCAGGGGCCTGTAGGTCTGCAGGTCCACCGTGCCGGCCAGGC
Source organism: Pseudomonadota bacterium (assembly GCA_021795435.1). Lineage (GTDB taxonomy): Bacteria > Pseudomonadota > Gammaproteobacteria > Xanthomonadales > Rhodanobacteraceae > Metallibacterium. The sequence goes on along the minus strand of JAJYPJ010000001.1, from coordinate 43,086 downwards.
CCTGGCCCATGAGGCTGGCCTTGGGCGTGAGGTAAACCACCACGTTCTTGAACCAGCTTGACGGGTACTGGTCGAATTGCACGCCACGGCTGTTGCCGGTGCTGACCTGCTCGTTGCCATTCATCAGCGCCGTGCTGAAATCAGGGCCGAACCCGTGGATCGTGACAACCTGCGGCCGTCCGTTCAGGGTCTGCACCGCCAGTCCGGGCAGGCGTCCGAGGGTGTCGGCGATGCTGACGCCCGGCAACTTGCCGATCTGCTCTGCGGAAACCGCCTCGACGATTTCCGTCGAATAGCGCTTGATCGCCGTCGAATTGGTGATGCTGCTGACGAAGCCCGTCACCTGCACCATGCCCAGTTCCTTGGCTTTCTTCTCCTTCGCGGCGCGGGTCGATCGTTGGCTCGTGGTCGATCCCGTGTCCTGTGGGGCATCGGCTTGCGTTGGAGCCGATGCGTTGTTGCCTGCCGCCGGCATCGGTGCCGGAGCGGCTTGGGCCATGCCGAATGCAGCCACGCCCAGCGTGGACGCCAGGGCCATGGCAAGTACGTTGCGCTTGAGCTGAATCATTTCCCCCTCCGGGAACTGCAGTTGAGCGAATCGTGCGTGTGGCGATGTGTTGTCATCGGGGTGTCACGGCGCCGCAATGCGGGCGCAATGGCATGGTAGGCGCGTAGGGAAGGGACGGAAGGTCCGTGCATACGTATTCATGGCCCTACCCGCCGGCGCGCGACAACCGTCCCGTACGCCGGCAATCGGGCCGCCTTCCCCACCGTTTCGATGGCGCCGGCATCGAGGCCCTCGGGCGACAAGGCCTGCCAGTCGCCAGGCGGCAAACCCACCTGCAGGGGCATCGGACCCAGGTTGAACAGGGCCAGCATTTCGCTTTCGCCGTCCGCCCGGACAAACCCCAGCAAAGGTTCGGGCAGGTCCAGCACCCGCACGGATCCCCAGCGCAGCAGGGGTTGCTGCTTGCGCCAATGGACGAAGCGGCGAAACCGCTGCAGCGGCGACTGAGGGTCGCCCTCCTGCCGTGATACGGCGAGATGGCGATGCGGCGGCGAAATGGGCAACCACGGCTGGCCGCTGGTGAACCCGGCATGCTCGCCCTCATCCCACGGCATCGGCGTGCGGCATCCGTCGCGGCCCTTGAAATTCGGCCAGAAGGCAATGCCATAGGGATCCCGCAATGCCTCGAAGGGGACCTCGGCCTCGGGCAAGCCCAATTCCTCGCCCTGATAAACACACACCGACCCCCGCAGGCAGAGCGCGATCGCGGTCAGTTGCGCGATCTGCGCCGCGCAGGGCGCCGGTCCGCCCCAGCGGGTCGCCACGCGGGCGACATCATGGTTGGAAATGGCCCAGCAGGGCCACCCCGCCCCCAAGACCCGCTCGAGATTTTCGACCGTCGCCCGAATGTGGGCGGCGGAATGGTCCTCGGTCAGCAGTTCGAAGCTGTAGCCCATATGCAGCCGGCCGGGCTGCGTGTATTCCGCCATCGTCGCCAGGGAATCCTCGGAGGAGATCTCGCCGAGCGCGACACTACCTGGGTAGCTGTCGAGCAGCGCCCGCAACTCCTGCAGGAACGGAATGTTCTCCGGCTGCGTGTTGTCGTACCGATGATACTGATAGGCGTAGGGATTATCGGAGCTGAAACCGCGTCCGCTGCGCGCATGCTCCGGCTTGGGAGGGTTGTTCCTGAGCTGCGCGTCGTGGAAGCAGAAGTTGATTGCATCCAGGCGCACGCCGTCGACGCCGCGCTCGAGCCAGAAGCGGACATTGTCCAGCACCGCCGCGCGCACTTCGGGATGGTGGAAATTGAGGTCCGGCTGCGCATCGAGGAAATTGTGCAGGTAGTACTGCTGCCGGCGCGGCTCCCACGTCCACGCGGGTCCGCCGAAAATCGACAGCCAGTTGTTGGGCGGGGTCCCGTCGGGAAGCGGGTCAGCCCACACGTACCAATCGGCCTTGGGGTTGTCGCGGCTCTCGCGACTGGCTCGGAACCACGCGTGCTCGATGGACGTGTGGCTCAGTACCTGGTCGATGATGACCCGCAGGTTGCGTGCATGAGCGGCGGCGAGCAGGCGGTCGAAATCCGACAGGGTCCCGAAGAGCGGATCAACGGCGCGATATTCGGCAATGTCGTAGCCAAAATCCGCCATGGGCGACTTGAAGAACGGTGAAATCCAAATCGCGTCGACACCCAGGCTGGCGATGTAATCCAATCGGGCCAGGATGCCGGGAAGGTCGCCCACCCCGTTGCCGTCGCTGTCGAGGAAACTCCGCGGGTAGATCTGGTAGATCACGGCTCCGCGCCACCATGGTTGCGCAAGACGGCCAGGACCACCGATCCCCGCTGCCTGACTCCGGGATTGCCCTTCTGCCCGAACCTCGACGTTCATGCGCTCCCCGTTTGGCCCGGCGCCCGCCAGGCATCTGCAGTCCGTGCATGGCCGACGGGCCACGCGCCGTGAACTGTAGCCGTCCGCGCCGGATAAGCCGACGGCGATGCATACGTATTCAGTAGTGCAGCGTGCGCTCGATGCCCCTGCTGGGCTATAAACGCGGCCACCTGCGGACGCCGCGTTCGCAGCCAACGAGAGGAATGCCGATGAGCAACACCGCAGGGGATCCGGGCGCGCAGGCGCACCGCCATGCCGCTTATGTCGCCTTGCTGGCAGCGCTGGCCGGCTTGATGTTCGGCCTCGACGTCGGCGTCATTTCAGGTGCCCAGCAATTCATCCAGCGCGAATTCGCCGTCAGCGATCGGATGCTCGAACACATCGTCAGCAGCATGATGTTCGGCGCAGCCGTGGGCGCCGCATGTGCCGGGTGGCTGTCCGGACACTTCGGCCGCAAGCGTTCGCTGGTCTTCAGCGCAGCACTGTTCGTCGCCGGATCCCTCGCTTGTGCCGTGGCTTGGTCGCCCGAGTCGCTGATTGCGGCTCGCATCGCGCTCGGACTGGCCATCGGCGTAGCGGCCTTCACGGCGCCACTCTATCTCGCCGAGATCGCGCCCGAGGACAAGCGTGGCGCCATGATTTCCACGTACCAGTTGATGATCACGATCGGCATATTCGTGGCCTTCCTTTCCGACCTTGCCTTCAGCTACACGGAAAGCTGGCGGTGGATGCTGGGCATCATCGCCCTGCCCGGCGCGCTGTTCCTGCTCGGCGTCCTGGGACTGCCGGAAAGTCCGCGATGGCTCGTCCTGCGCGGGCGTTCCACCGATGCCACGACGGTTCTGCGCAAATTGCGTGGTGATGACGCGATCGCGACACGCGAGGTCGCCGATATCGAGGCCCAGCTGCAGACCCCCCAGTCCGGCTTGCGCCTCTTCATGGAAAATCGCAATTTCCGCCGTTCTGTTGGACTGGGGGTCCTGTTGCAGGTCGTCCAGCAGCTGACCGGCATCAACGTGGTCATGTATTACGCACCACGCATTTTCCAGGACCTCGGTTACGCCACCAGCGCACAGATGTGGTTCACAGCCATCGTCGGCCTGACCAACGTCCTGGCCACCTTCATCGCCATCGGTTTTGTCGACCGCTGGGGACGCCGGCCCATCCTTTACGCCGGGTTCGTGGTCATGGCCGTCGGCCTTGGCGTGGTCGGGACGCTGATGCATGCAGGCATGGGAACGCAGGCGGAACGTTTGCTGGCCGTCGCCATGCTGCTGGTCTTCGTGGTCGGCTTCGCCTTCTCCGCGGGACCGCTGGTATGGACGCTCTGCTCGGAAATCCAGCCATTGAAGGGCCGGGACTTCGGCATCGGCGTTTCCACGGTCACCAACTGGGTGGGCACCTTCATTGTCGGCGCCACGTTCCTGACGTTGCTCAACCACTTCGGACACGCCCAGACGTTCTGGTTGTATGCAGCCTTCAATGCGGCATTCATCCTTTTCACCTGGGCCCTGGTACCGGAAACCAAGGGCGTCACGCTGGAGAAGATCGAGCGCAACCTCATGGAAGGCAAGCCGCTTCGCCGTATCGGACAGTAAACACGGTGCGTAAGCCAGCCGCGACGGATCCGCGCGCGGGTCCGTCGCGTGGCGTTGAACCCGAGACACCTGGGCAGCGTGGCAACCCCGCGCTCCGGGAGCCCGCATGCACGGGCAGCGCGCCAGCATGGCGGTCCGTGCCGTCGGGCGAGGGCAACTGCCGCCTGGAGTACCCTCGCGGCTAGACTCGGGGCAAGGAACCGATCCAATTCGCACGATGCGCCGCGCACATGCAAACCTGCTGGTCATGGCCCTGCTGGCCTCGCTCCCCCGGATCACGCATGCATCGGTGCAAATCGAAATCCGGGGCGTGGATAAGCCGCTGGCTGACGCGATTCGCGCCAACCTTTCGCTGACGCCTTACGCCGGACGGGAGGTCACCCGGGCTCAGATGCGCAGGCTCTATGCGCACACCGCGGCGGAAGTCCGCAATGCATTGGAGCCCTACGGCTACTTCGACGCACGGATCGTCTCCGGCCAATATCGGCCCGCCGGCAGCCAGGCGAACGGCGAGAACTGGATCGTCGAGCTGCGGATCGACACCGGCAAACCGGTACGGGTCACGGCACTTGCACTGGAGATGCCTGCCGACGCCCGGAAGCTGCCGGCGGTCCGGCGCGCATTGCGCGCATTCATTCCCCAAGCCGGCGCGATTCTTGACCAGGCAGCGTACACGCGCTCGAAGGGGGCGGTGATGGCCGCACTGCAGGCCGATGGCTTTCTGGATGCCCGGGCCACCCGCCACCAAATCCTGGTCAATACCGTAGCGCACAGCGCGGCGGTGACGATCGCATGGGCACCGGGCCCCCGCTATCGGCTGGGTGCCGTTCGGTTTGCGGGCTCCCAATTCGCCCCCCGCATGCTGCAGCGCTATGTGCCGTGGCGGCCAGGGGATTTCTATAGTCAGGACGCGTTGCTGCAGTTGCAGCAGCGATTGGCGGGAACCGACTACTTCTCGATGGTCGAGGTCAATCCCGAGCCGCGCCTGGCGACGAATCGTGTCGTACCGGTGATGGTCACGGTCGCCCCGGCCAAGCGCACGGTCTACTCGGCCGGACTCCTGTACGGCACCGATACCGGGGGTGGCATCGAGGGGGGCATTCGCCGTCGCTGGCTGAATCGCTGGGGACATAGCGCCGCGATCAATGCGCTATTGACGCAGCGTCTGAAGACCGCGGGAATCGCGTACACGATTCCCCGGCCCGGCGAGAACGACAGGCTCTTCAACCTCGGCGCCAACTGGCTGGATACCCACACAGCCACGTCGCGTTCGCGCAGCCTGGGGATCGTGGCCGGCGAGTCGAGGCAATGGCGCGGGTTCAGCAGCAGCCTGGCGCTCGATGCCCTTGCCGGCAACTATGAGGTCGGCGGCCAAAACGGGAAGTCCACGCTGCTTTACGCCCAGGTCGGCCTTGGCAGAAAGCGGGGGGCCAATCCGCTCTACGTGCGCAATGGCTGGGCGGTGAGCGCAGTCGGCCGCGCAGCGGGTCCCCTTTCAACGACGCAGTTCACGCAGCTCCTGCTTGACGGGACCTGGATCCATTCCCTGACCACCCGCGATCGGGTGATCGCCAGAGGCGATGCCGGCGCCACTTGGGTCCGCGATTTCTACGCACTGCCCCCGCAATTACGCTTCTTTGCTGGCGGTGATCGCTCGATCCGCGGTTACGGGTACCAGACGGTCGGGCCGCGCAACGCACAAGGCCTTGTCGTCGGCGGACGCGACCTGCTCGTGGGGAGCCTCACCTACGAGCACTACTTCCGGCCCCGCTGGGGCGTAGCACTTTTCGTCGACGGCGGCGATGCGTTCGATGGCACCCGCTTTCAGATGCATCAGGCAGCCGGGTTTGGCGTGCGCTGGATTTCGCCGGTCGGACCGGTGCGCATCGACTTCGGCTTCCCCATCGGCGATCGCTACGCGCATGGCCTGAGTCTGCACATCAGCATTGGGCCAGACCTGTGAGCGCGCAACCGGAGCAGGAACCCGCCACCCAGCCAGCCCCGAACCGGAGGCTGCAGCGCTGGCCAGGCGCGTTGGCCCTGATGGCGCTGCTCGTGCTGTTCTTCATCGGTTCCGCCACTTGGCTGCTGGGCACTCAGAGCGGCTTGCGGTTTGCGATCGCGCGCGCGCGGGCGCTGACGCATGGAAACCTGAACGTACAGCAGGCGAGCGGCCGGCTCTGGGGGAGCCTGGATCTCCGCGGAATCCAATGGCGGGGCACAGGCGGCTTGGACGTCAGCGTCGCCAGTGCAGTCATCGACTTCGACCCGCTCTCGCTGCTGCATGGACTGTTGGACATTCGGATGGTGAAGGTGAGCGGCCTGCGGTTGAATTTGCCCGCCCGGAAAGCAACCGCGAGTGCCCATTCGTCATTCCATGCGCCACTCGACATCCACATCGCGGAAGGCGTCTTGCAGCGTGGCATCATCCTGCGCAAGGGCAAGACCGCGATCACGCTTGACCAGCTCCGCCTGCAGGGTACCGCATGGACCGGGTCGCGACTCATCGTGGGCGCTTGCGAGCTTCAGACGCCGCGCTTGTCGGTGCTCGCGCACGGAACCGTTGGACTCGACGGCGGATGGCCGGGCGACGCCGGTGCCGACGTGGAATTCCACCAGGGATCCCGTTCGCTGACGTTGCGAATGCAGGGGCAAAGCGACGGGCAAACGGCAACGGTGGCAGCCACCGTGAACGCCCCACTGGCGGCAAGGCTGGAGGTGCATATTGCCACCCACGGACCCTATCCATGGATAGGTTCGCTCACTGCCCCGCGACTTGCCCTTGCTGCGCTGGTGCCCGGCAATGGACACACGCTCGCACTCAATCTGCACGGCCGGGGTGATGAACTGCGTGCTGCGATCGACGGATCGCTCACCATCGATGCCTGGCCATTGGCGGTGCAGGCAAGGCTCGCACGTAGACGCGACCGTACCGTTCGTCTGGATGCGCTCGATGTGACGTCGCCCGCCTTCCCGGGTCGACTGGATGCGCGCGGACACCTGGCGCTGACGCCGCGCCTGTCGACGGTCATGGATCTGCAGTGGCACGACATCCAACCGCCCGCCAACCTCCTCCCCGATGCCACTTCCAGCAGCGGCCAGGCGCGCCTTGCAGGAAGCGCCGACGGCTACCGCATCCAATCGAAATTCAGCGTCCGTACCTCCGCCCGTCCCGCCGCGCAGGCGCGCGTGACCCTGGCGCTGCAAGGCAACCGTCGCACGCTGCATATCGAAAGTCTGGACTGCCGTGAGCCACACGGGAAGCTCCAGTTGACAGGCCGAGTGACACTGGCCACGCCCCGCTCATGGCGGATCGCCGCCCATGCCGAACACTTCGACCCGTCCCTGATCGCACCGGCCTGGCCAGGGCATCTCGACTTTGCGCTGGTCAGTACCGGGGAGCTCTCCCGCTCCGGTGCGTCGGGCATGTTGAGGCTACGGGGCCTGATGGGTACGTTGCGATCGCGGCCCATTCGCGGCAAGGCGAATCTCAGCCTGCAGGGGCAAAGAATCCCGCAAGGCACCCTGGTTCTGCATTCAGGCGGAGGCGCGCTGCGCTACCTCGGCGCGCCCGACAAGGCATGGCTGCGGGTCGAGGTCAGTACACTCCGGGATTGGTTGCCGCAGGCCAGCGGATCGATCCAAGCCTCGATGGTTGCCCGGGGCGTATGGCCCAACCTCAACCTCGACGGTCGTGTCCAGGTACGCCATCTGCATGTCTCGTCGGTGCAACTGGACCAGGGGCTGCTGCGGACGCGCGTGCGAGGCGTGGACGCGCTTGCCGGCACGGTACATGTCGTGGCCCAGGGCCTGCGAATCGGCGCCCATGAAGTCGCCGCCCTCGACGCGAGCCTCGTCGGGCGACCCCAGGCGCTGACCCTGCGGGCCGAGGCTCGCAGCCGCATGGGTCATGCGAGCCTGGCCGCAACGGCAAGCCGCACGCAAACGTCGAACTGGTCCGGGGTCCTGCGCCACCTGCAGGTGGATTCGCCCCGGGTCGGTGCATGGGCGCTCCGCGCGCCCGTCGCGTGGACCTATCGGGCCGGCGCGGCGACGATGGCAGACGCGTGTCTCGAACATGCAACTGCCACCGTGTGCGGCGGCGGCAGCCGCGCAGCGGACGGGAGCGGGAGGGTGGACTACCGAATCAACAGGCTGCCGCTCGCAGTGCTGGGATCGCTGGCGGGCCTTCCCGCAGGGACGCACGTGCAAGGCGCGCTGGATGGATCTGGCCGCATTTCGTTCGACGCTGCAATGCATCTGCAAGGCCAAGCAACCCTTAATTCTCCGACAGGCAGCATCATCTTCTCCGGCCTCGACGAGCAACCGGTGGGCTGGCGAGACCTCCGCGCGCAAGCCCGCATCGAGGCGACGAACGGACGCTTCGATGCCCAAGCCCGACTCGTCCCCGCCGGCATGCTGGATGCGCATGCGGCGTTTGGCGGCACCACGCAGGCATTGACTGGCCAGGTGCACCTGGTCATCCCGCAACTGCACATGATCGAGCCCTTCGTCCCCCAACTGGCGCGAATCGCGGGCACGCTCGGCGCCGATGCGACGCTGGCTGGAACATTGCGAAACCCCGTGCTGGAGGGCCGGGCCAGCGTCCACGGCTTCGACGCGGAACTTCCCGCGCTGGGGCTGCACCTTGAACACGGCGATGTCACGGTAGCTCGCGCCGCCGATGGCGCCGTGAGCATCGACGGCAGCGTGCGTTCGGGCACCGGCGCGCTGACCATCACGGGCACTGGGACAGCGGGGGACTTCTCGCTCGCGCTCCGGGGCAAGGACGTGCTGGCCGCTGATGTGCCCGCAGCCCACGTGCTCGTCAGCCCGGACCTGCGGTTCCGTCGCAATGCCGCGGGGTATGCACTTGGCGGCTCGGTGGCGATCGGCCGTGCACGCGTGAACCTCGAGCGACTTCCCGGTGCCGGGGCCGCGAAGCCATCACCGGATGTCGTCATCGTCAACGCACCACCCAGACCCCGGCCAAAGCCCTTGCCACTCCATGCCGACGTGCTCGTGAATCTGGGCAGCGCCGTGCAACTGCGCGGCTTCGGGCTTGACGGCGCCGTTTCGGGACAACTGCGCGTCGAAGAGTCACCCGGCCTCGCCGCCATCGGTCGGGGCGAAATCCACGTGGCGGGAACCTACCGGGCTTATGGGCAGAACCTGACCATCAAGCAAGGCCGGCTCCTGTTCGCGGGCACGCCCCTCGCCAATCCTGGACTCGACATCACCGCCGAGCGGATCCTGACGGACATGACTGCCGGCCTGCATGTCGGGGGCACCGCGCAACAACCGGTGCTACAGGTCTTCTCAACACCCGCGATGGAGCAAAGTGAAGCACTTTCGTATCTCGTGACCGGCAAGCCACTGTCGTCACTCAAGGGCAGCCAGGGCGGCATGCTGGGTTCGGCCGCACAGGCGCTAGGCAGCGCCGGCGGCAACTTGCTGGCCAGAGAGATCGGTGCGCGCATAGGCGTCGAGGCCAGCGTGAGCGACAACGCCAACCTGGGCGGCGCAGCGCTGATGGTGGGCAAATACCTCTCGCCGCGGCTTTACGTGGGCTATGGCGTGGGATTGTTCACACCCGAGCAGATCGTGACCCTGCGTTACAAGCTATCGCGTCTGCTCGATCTCGAGGCGCAGTCCTCGGCGCTTTACAACCGCTTCAGCCTCAAATACCGCGTTGAACGCTGACCACGCTGCGAGCAAGGCCGGGAGATCAATCCAGCTCCCCTGCGCATAGAGGGCCCGGCAAGTCGCCAAGCCTCCCGCCTCATCGGTTACCCTCCGCTCGTCGCCGATCCACACGACGCCGCAACAGCCATCCAAGGGAGTCTGCGCATGACCAGCCCAACCTCCGCCATCGGCACGCCACCGGTGCGTGAATTTACGCTGCGCGGGATCGTCCTCGGTATCCTCATCACGCTCGTGTTCACGGCCGCCAACGTGTACTTCGGCCTGAAGGCGGGTCTGACGTTCGCCACCTCGATACCGGCAGCGGTCATCTCGATGGCGCTGCTGAAGGGTCTGGGCGGCACCACGCTGCAGGAAAACAACATCGTGCAGACGTTGGCCTCGGCGGCCGGCACGTTGTCTGCGATCATCTTCGTGCTGCCCGGCCTGGTGATGGTGGGCTGGTGGACGGGCTTTCCGTTCTGGATGAGCTTCGGCGTATGCGCCTTGGGCGGCATTTTGGGGGTGATGTACACGATCCCGCTGCGGCGAGCACTCGTCACGGGCATCGACCTGCCCTATCCCGAAGGTGTCGCTTGCGCCGAGGTACTCAAGGTGGGCAGCAGTGCCATCCAAGGCAGCAGCGCCGAACGGGAAAACAAGGCTGGCCTGGTTGCGGTTGTCACCAGCTCCCTGGTTTCAGCCGGATTCGCATTGGTGGTGGCGACACGGGTCTTTGCCAGCGACGTGGCGACCTACTTCCGATTCGGCAACGACCGTGGCGCCACGGGCGCCGATTTCAGTTTGTCGTTCGCACTGTTTGCGGTAGGCCATCTGGTGGGACTTTGGGTCGGTCTATCAATGCTGGTGGGGGCATTGATCGGATGGGCTGGACTGGTCCCCGCGTTCACGTGGCTTCACCCTGCCGCAGGGTCGGCCAGCGACGTCGCGCAGGCGATGTGGGCCACGCACGTGCGCTTCGTCGGCGCGGGAACGATCGGCGTGGCGGCGATCTGGACACTGGCCAAACTGATTGGTCCAGTGGCATCGGGCCTGCGCGGTGCCATCGCCGCAGCGCGCACGCGCAAATCGGGACAGTCCCACCTACTGCCGCGCACCGAGCAGGATCTGCCCATCGGCATCGTCGGCATCGTCACGGCACTGTGTATTCTGCCGGTCGGCTGGATGCTGGTGCATTTCGGCCTGGCCGCGGGGCTTGGAGCGCAATTGGCGTTGCTCCTTGTTGGAGGCCTGGTGTTCATCCTGCTGATGAGCTTTTTCGTTTCGGCCGTCTGCGGCTACATGGCCGGCCTGATTGGATCGTCCAACAGCCCGTTGTCGGGAGTCGGCATCCTCGTGGTGATCGCTGCCGCGCTGCTGCTTGTCCTCGGTGTTTCATCCGCGCTGCCATCGTCCATGGAAGGAGCTCTCGTTGCCTTCGCGCTGTTCGTCACGTCGGTGGTCTTCGCGGTGGCAACCATCGCCAACAACAACCTCCAGGACTTGAAGACGGGCCAACTGGTCGATGCGACGCCATGGAAGCAGCAGGTCGCGCTGGTGATCGGCGTCATTGCCGGCGCAGCAGTCATCCCGCCGGTACTGGACCTGCTGCTGAAAGCCTATGGCTTCGCCGGCATGCCAGGCACCAATCCCGCCCATGCGCTGGCAGCGCCGCAGGCAGCGCTGATTTCGGCACTTGCACAGGGCGTCATCGAGCACAGGCTCGATTGGAGCATGATCGGTATCGGCGCCCTCATCGGAGTCGTCGTCATCGTGGCGGACGAATTGCTGGCACGTAGCGGCAAGGCTGCCAGCCTGCCGCCATTGGCCGTGGGCCTTGGTATCTACCTGCCGACGTCGACGACGCTCATGGTCGTCGTGGGGGCAGTCGCCGGATGGTTCTTCGACCGCCGCGCCGACCGCACGAGCAAGCCCGATGCGACCAAGCAGCTCGGGGTGTTGCTGGCCAGTGGCATGATCGTTGGTGAAAGCCTGATCGGCGTCGCCCTCGCCGCGCTGGTGGTGTTCAGCGGCAAGGATGCGCCGCTCGCGCTGGTGGGGTCCGACTTTTCCGGCGCCGCCGTGTGGCTTGGCGGCATAGCATTCGCGCTGGTGATGTTTTCGATGTACGCCTGGCTGCTGAAGGTCGCACGGCGCGCGGCTTAGACCGTGCCTAGGCTTCACCCGCCGTCCAGCGTTTCATCCAGTTCAAGACGGTATCGTGCCAAAGAATGCTGTTGGCCGGCTTGACGACCCAGTGATTCTCATCAGGAAAGTGGAGGAACTCGCTGGGAATGCCGCGCCGCTGCAGTGCGGTGAACGCCGCCAACCCCTGCGTATCGGGGATGCGGAAGTCCAGTCCGCCATGCACCACCAGCATCGGTACGCGCCAGTCCTTGACGTAGCGCATGGGATTGAAACGTTCGAAGTGGCGAGGATGTTCGTACTCGGTCCCGCGCTTTTCCCACTCCTCGAACCAGAGCTCATCGGTCGTGTAGTACATGCTGCGGGTGTCAAACACACCGTCATGGTCGACGAAGCACCGCCAAGGCTTGTTCCACACGCCAGCCATCCAATAGACCATGAAGCCGCCGTAGCTGGCCCCCAAGGCGCAGGCACGGTTGCGATCGAGAAACGAAAATGTCCTCAGCGCCGCAGCCCAGCCGAGCTTGAGGTCCGTCAGCGGCTTGCCGCCCCAGTCACCCGAGATCGAATCGGTGAAGGGCTGTCCGTACCCGGTTGAACCATGGAAATTGACGGCCACCACGGCGAATCCGGCGCCGGCATAAGCCTGGGGATTCCAACGATAGTGGAACTCATTGGTCCATGCGCCCTGCGGACCGCCATGGATCAGGTAGGCGACCGGGTACTTCCGCCCAGGCTCGCAATCGGCGGGGGCCGCCGCAAAACCCTGTACGCTCTCGCCGTTCCATCCCCTGAAAGTGAAGTACTCAACCTTGCCAAAGCGCAACGCGGCGACGCGCCTCGCGTTGAAATGGGTCAAGGCGACAGTCGCCTGACCCGGCTCAACGCGATAGAGCTCCGCTGGATGCGTGAAGTCCTGCCAGTTGGCAACGATGCGTCCCCGGCCATCGATCGCAAACCCGCGAACGGTCCCCTCGCCCGTGAGCCGTTCCACCTTCCCATCGGCGACGTCCACTGAAAACAAGGGATGCTGTCCAGTGTCGTCCGCCGTTGTGTAAAGCGTTCGCCCATCCGGGCTGATGCCCAGCGGACCCGCGGAACGGTCCCATGCCGGGGCAACTTCGCGGCGCATGCCGCTGCCGAGGTCCAGCGCCATGATGCCGAATCGGTCGGCTTCGAATCCCGGACGCCTCATCGCCAGGTAATAAAGGATGGATCCGTCGGGAGAAGCCAACGGGTGGCTATCCCACGCGGGATTGTCGGGAGTCAGATTCTCGGGCGTCCCGCCATCGCGAACGGGTACGCGGTAGATATCGAAATTGGTACTCCACGGCTCGTCATGTCGCGCAATGCGTGCGCTGAAATAAAGCATCGCCCCATCGGCCGAGAAGCCATAGTCGGTATCGTCGCCAAACGGCCTGGATGGAACGTCGCCATCGATCCCGCGCGTCAGTAGTTTGGGCGTCCCGGTGGCCTTCCCGTCCGCGCCGAGTACGACCGCGAATAGCTGGCTGCGTCGCCCATCGGACCAGCGATCCCAGTGGCGTACGAACAGGCGGTCGTAAACACGACCGCCTGCCGCGCTGGCGCTCTGCTTCGCAAGGCGATCGCAAGTCCGACTGATGTCGCCGTCGCAATCGGTGAATACCGAGAGTGCAACCACGAGATGCTCGCCATCGGGAGAGACGCGAAAGCCTTCGACGTCGACACCGATGTCCGTGACCTGGATCGGTATTCCATCGGACAAGCGGATCCGAAACACCTGCGTCCGATCACCTGCCTTGGCAAGATAGAAAACGTCCCTTCCGTCCGCGGACCAGCGCGCATGGCTGCCCTCGACGAGGCGCCTTGGAGGCAGGTCCGTGTCGTCGCCATCAAGCATCCACACACTCGAAACAGCCCGGTTGGTCTCCAGATCCATGGTCCGCAGGTCAAACAGCACCCAGCGCGGGTCGACACCTATCTGAGGTGTCCCAACGCGGTCCATGGCGATCATGTCTCGGACGTCCATGCCACGCTTGCCTTCATCGCCAGTAGCAGCGCCGGGCGCGCCGGCTCCCGCCAGTCCAGATTCCAGGTTGCTACGACGTTGCGGCATGACCGGCTCCCGTCAGGGTTGGAGAGAACGCTAGGCCGCGCCGAGGGACGCCACAAGCAGGCAGCCGTCGACCCGGCTCAATACTTTGGTTGCAGCAGCGTGCCGGTGCACGCGGGCGAGCCGCAATGGCAGGCCCAGAGCTTCTTCAAGCGAGTGGTGTGGCGGACATCCAGAACGATGCCATAGTTATAGGTCAGCTCCTCGCCAGGCGCGATGTCGCGCAGTGCCTCGATGACGATGCGGTCGCGTCGGGGATTGCCATCGGCGTGATGGACGATGACCGCCTGACAATTGGGTGTGCAGCTATGGTTGATCCACCTCGCTGCGTTGCCACCGACGGTGGCGTCGACGATGTAGCGGCGATTGAGCGCGAACAGGAACGTATGGCCGCTTTCCGCCCCATCACCGTACACGCGATCAGCCCGCGCATGAGTGATCAGCCGCCCCTTGTAGTCAAGAATGTGCGTACCCGCCGGGATTGCGGCGCGTGCAAACACGCCCCGACCGTGGATGACGGATCGGCGGACTTGGACTTTGGCGGACATACGACGGCTTGGGCTGCGGTGAACGGTCGATTATCCATGGCGCGTAACGCGTTCGCAGCGGGCCGGCGGATCAGGATCCATCGCGGGGAATGCGCCAATTGGTGCATGGGCATGCCCTGCCGACGCAAGGCGACCAGCGCATCGGGGGCAATGACGGCCAATGCCCCGGGTTGATGGCGCCATCGCCGCAGGAAGGCCTGTTGCGGCATAAGCCGCCAGGGTTCCCAGCGCAATCCGTCCCGCAGATCGTAAGGCGCCTGTCCGACCAAGATCACGGGGCGCCGGATGTAGAAGGGCAATCCGCGCTGAAGCGTGTCAACCATATAGATGGGCGTGCCGGACTTGAGCCATGGAGAGATGGCCCGGGCCAGCGGAGCGGCCGAATAGGCGGGTGCCAGCGCCTGGAACCCCATCAGCGCCGCCTGCAGCAGGCCGAGCCCGGCAAAAGACGCCACGCCGATGCTCGCCAGGCGGCGCTCTCGCCAACCGAGCACCGCTGCCGTCGTCAGCATTAACGCAGCAACGCCCATCGCCATGGCCAGCGACCGCATGTATCCCCGGAAAGCGGGGGCCAGCAGCGCCAGGTCTGCCGGCACGTGCTGGCGCAGCGCGACCGGAACCGCCAGCAGCAACATCGCAGCGGCAGCGCCCAAAGCCAAACCCAGGACGCGGTTCGAGCCTCGCGCGATCGTGTCGCCGAGCAGCAACGCCACGGCGGGAAAAACCGGGAGCAAGTACAGGGGCAACTTGGAATGCGAAACGCTGAAAAAAACGAAGATCATCAGCGTCCAGATCCACAACAGCTTGCGCGCGTCGAAACCCGTCTGCGGCTGAGGACGCTTCAGTGCCGCCGGCAGGAGCGCCAGCCAGGGGAAGAAGCCAACCACCAGCACTGGCAGGAAGAACCACAGGGGTTGCTGGCGATCGTCCCGGTCGGTGAGGAACCGCGTGAACTGCTGGCGTACAAAGAAGTAATCGAGGAACTGGCCGTGACGCAACTGGACGGCCACGAACCAAGGCAGGGCCAGCAAGAGGAACAGCGGGAGGCCCAACGCCCATTCCATGCGCCGCAGCAATGCCCACTGCCGGGTCCACACCATGTAGAAAAACAACGCGCCGCCCGGGAAGACGATCCCGATCAGACCCTTCGACAGAAATGCCGCGGCCATGGCGGCCCAGGTCGCCAACATCCACGCGCGACGCGCGCGCGGACCCGTATCCGGCAATTGTGCGAGGATGAATGCGCACAATGCCAGCCCGAGGAACGCCGCCACGCCCACGTCCAGCGTGGCGATGTGACTTCCGACGATCCAGAGGAGGCTGCTCCCCAGCACCCCGGCCGCTCCCCAGCCTGCGACGCGCCCGAACGCGCGGGTTCCGGCCCATCCCACCATGACCAGGGTCATCAGGCCGGTGAGAAGTTCCCATAGCCGGGCGGTCCAGTTGTGGACGCCAAATGCCTCGTAAGCAATCGCCGTCCCCCAGTATTGCAGCGCCGGCTTGTCGAAGAACAAGACTCCATCGTATCGGGGGGTGACCCAGTTGGCGGTCGCCACCATCTCGCGTGGCACTTCGGCGTAGCGACCCTCGTCCGGCTCGAGAAGCACGCGCGACTGGACGCCAGCGAACCAGAGCACCAGCCACGCAAGCAGGAGCGCCCCAACCCAGACGCGACGCTTGGACGCGGACATCATGGCTGCGCTGTCGACGCTGGCCGGTCCACGACCGGTTGTGTGTGGTCCTGGACGAGGTACAACGGTCGCTGCTTGGCCTCAAGGTAGGTGCGGCCAACGTATTCGCCAATGATGCCCAGGGCCAGCAATTGCAGGCCTCCCAGCACAAGGATGACCACCATGAGCGAGGCATAGCCAGGGACGCGGATGCCCCAGATCAACACCTTGAGCACGATCCAGCCGCCATAGCCGAAGGCCAACAGCGACGTCAGCAGGCCAACCCACGTGGCTAACCGCAGCGGCAGCGTCGAAAACGACGTGATGCCCTCCACTGCGAAGCGCCATAGCTTCCCATAGTTCCATTTGGTGCGGCCGGCTGCCCGCGGAGCACGGTCGTAAAGCACCTGCGCCTGCGGATAGCCAATCCATGCGAACAGTCCCTTCATGAATCGCTGGCGCTCGCGCAAGCCCGCCATCGCGCGCAAGGCACGCGCCGACAGGAGTCGGAAATCACCGGTGTCCCTGGGCACGCGAGTGGCTGACAACCGTGCCATCACTCGGTAAAACAGAGCGGCTGTCAGGCGCTTGATGCGCCCTTCCCCCAATCGCTGCCTGCGGGTCGCATAGACCATGTCGTGGCCCTCTCGCCACCGCGCAACCAACTCGGGGATGAGCTCCGGGGGGTCCTGCAGGTCCGCGTCGATCACCACGCAGGCGACGAGGTCATCGACCTGCGCCAGTGCATCCAGTCCCGCCGTCATCGCAATTTCCTTGCCAAAATTGCGACTGAGGCGGAGTCCGCGAACGCGGGGATCGGCAGCTGCGAATGCACATACCTGCACCCAACTGCCGTCACGGCTGCCGTCGTCCACGTAAAGGACGCGCCCGACGAGACCCACCGTATCGAGCACGGCGCCCAAGCGTCGCTGCAGCTCAGGCAGCACCTCGACTTCATTGAACAGGGGCACCAGCACCCAGAGTGACCCAGGCATCGCGGAGGAACTCACTCCGTCGACCTCAGGCTGGTGACGACTGGCTGGGCGCAGCACCCTTCGACCGCGATCGCCATGATCAGCGCGGCCCCATGCCGGGCGGCAAGCCACCGCCCCGGAGAGCGCCCTGCATCTGGCGCATCATCCCCTTGATGCCGCCGCGCGAAATCTTGGACATCATTTTTTCCATCTGCTGGTATTGCTTGAGCAGGCGATTGACATCGGCAGGTTGCGTGCCGGAACCGCGGGCCACCCGGGCCCGCCGCGATCCGTTGAGCAGGTCGGGGTGCCGCCTCTCCTTTCGCGTCATCGAGTCGATCACGGCGATCATGCGATGTACCTCGCGGTCGTTGACCTTCGATTTGACACTCTCCGGCAAGCCCGAAACGCCGGGCAACTTGTCCATCAGCCCGGCGAGACCGCCCATGTTGAGCATTTGCTGCAACTGGTCCTTCATGTCGTTGAGGTCAAAGCGCTTGCCTTTCGCCACCTTCATGGCCAGCTGCTGGGCTTTGTCCTGGTCAACCTTGCGCTCGACCTCCTCGACCAAGCTGAGGACGTCGCCCATTCCGAGGATCCGTTGCGCAAGCCGATCTGGATGGAAAGGCTCCAGCGCCTCGGTCTTCTCGCCGGCGCCGAGGAACTTGATCGGACGGCCCGTGACATAGCGGACCGACAGGGCTGCACCTCCGCGCGCGTCGCCATCGGTCTTCGTCAGGACAACGCCCGTCAGCGGCAATGCCTCCGCAAACGCCTTGGCGGTCACGGCGGCATCCTGGCCCGTCATGGCATCGACCACGAACAAGGTCTCGACCGGCTTCAGCGCGGCATGCAATGCCTTGATCTCTTGCATCATCTCCGCATCGATGGCCAGACGCCCCGCCGTGTCCACGATCAGCACGTCAGCCACTTCACGACGCGCCCGCTCGAGGGCGGCTCGCGCGATCTCCACGGGACCGGCGCCCTCGGCCGCTGGAACGAAACCGACGCCGACCTGATCGGCCAGCAGGCGCAATTGCTCGATCGCAGCAGGACGATAGATGTCACAACTGACCAGCAGTACCTTCTTTCGGCTGCGCTCGCTGAGGAAGCGCGCCAATTTCGCTGCGGTGGTCGTCTTGCCGGCTCCCTGCAGCCCTGCCATCAACACCACGGCCGGTGGCGTGGCCGCCAGATCCAGCACCGCGTTGCTGCTGCCCATGAGCGTGGTCAGCTCGTCCCGCACGACTTTCACCAAGGCCTGGCCGGGTGTCAGGCTCTTCAGAACCTCCTGACCGACGGCACGCACCTTGACGCGCTCGATCAGGGCCTGGACCACCGGCAGGGCCACGTCGGCCTCGAGCAAGGCGATCCGCACTTCACGCAGGCTTTCCCGGATGTTCTCCTCGGTCAGCCGTCCGCGACCGCGGAGCCGCTCCATCGTCGCGCCGAGGCGCTGGGTCAATGTCTCGAACATGGGTGCCAAATCAAGGACCAAAGGAATCAGTATAGCTGCGGCCACGCACCGGGCCGGCGCTGTGCCAAACTTGCGCCATGCTGCTGCTGACCTTTGCCGCGATCGCGCTGTTCCTTGCCGCTGCCGCGCTGCAGGCACGACCGCTGCTTGATGGGCGTGAAACGCCGCGGGGAGCGGCGCTGGCGGTCGCCGCAATGGCCATTCTGGCGCAAGGCTGGGAGATCGCGCTGGCCCATCGAGGCGCACTGGACCTTCACTTCTTTGCCGCGCTCTCCCTGATTGCTTGTGTGATCGCCGCCCTCACGCTGGTCGTCAACTTGTGGCGACCGGTGGCCGCGTTGGGGGTCATCGTGTTCCCACTGGCCGCTGCCCTGCTGGCCGTGGATGTGTTCCTCGCGCCCCCGACCGCGCCTCTGGCACTCAGCTGGCAGATCAAGCTGCATGTCACGCTGGCACTGCTCAGCTATGGCCTCCTGTCGATCGCCGCCCTGCTCGCGCTGTTGCTGTCATTCCAGGAGCGATCGCTTCGTGACCACCGCGCCCCGGCCTTCCTTCGCGCGTTGCCACCACTGACCTTGACCGAAGGACTGATGTTCCAGTTGATCGCATCAGGATTCGCCCTGCTGACGCTGACGCTGCTCACGGGCGCGCTCTTTGTGCACAACCTGTTTGCGCAGCACCTGGTCCACAAGACGGTGCTGTCGATCATCGCCTGGCTCGTGTTCGGCACCCTGTTGATGGGCCGCTGGCGCTGGGGCTGGCGCGGCCGCCGGGCAGTCGGGTTAACGCTCGCCGGCATGGTCGTCCTGGTCCTGGCATTCTTTGGCAGCAAGTTCGCGCTTGAACTGGTACTTCATAGGCCCATCTAGGTCCGCCCGCTCGTGGTTGCCGTCGCACGCACGCGCACGCACAATCACGGCCGATTCGGGAGCCATGCCATGGATGCACCCCCTGCCCAGCACGATCGTCGCCGGTTCCAGCGGGTCCCTCTCGCCGGGACCGTGAAGCTTTATGCACGCGACGGATCGTGGGATGCGGCGCTGGTGGACCTCTCGCTGCGCGGCGTGCTGGTGGGCCGCCCCGACGGCTGCGATGCCGCCACGGGCGCGCGATTCCGGATGGATCTGCGAATCTTTGAAAACCTTCCCGTGAGCATGGGCGTGAGCCTCGTGCGCATCCTTCCCGGGCAATTGGCGTTTGCATGGGATCGCATTGATCTGGATAGCTTTGCGCGGCTCAAGCGCTTGCTGGAGTTGAACCTTCCCCAGCCTGAGTTGCTGCATCGCGAGCTTGCCGACCTGGGGCACTGATTCCTGCCCGCGGGAGGCCCTTTGGGGGACCATCCAGGTCACGGCGTGACCGGTGGATGCAGCTGGCGACCTTCGGCATCGACGACGCGGGCGCTGACCGCAATGCCCTCTCGCACGCTCTGGGTGACGATGCAGAACTCCTCGAACTGCGCGAGGATTCGATCCATCTGCACGTGGCTCGCGGCAGCCTCGGCCAGCCTCAGCTCGACCTCGGCCTTGGGAATGCGCCATCGGCCCGAGGCATTTCGTTCAGGTGTCGCACGAATCGTCGCGACGATCGGACCGGGCTGATTGCGGAACTTGCGAAGGGCGAAAAGCAGGCTCGCCGCCATGCAATTGCCGATCGCAGCCAACAACAGGCGCGACGGATTGGGCCCCTCGTCGTGGCCGAGGGGCGAAGGTTCATCTGTGATCAACGCATCCAGATGCGTACCTTCGAATTCGACCCGGAAGGCGTAATCGCCAACCTGGTTCACCGCCACGCGCACCTCGCTGCCCGTGCTCATTGCCCTGCTCCGCGAAAGACGCTCAGAATGCCGCCGTCAACGCCTGATCCAGGCGCTCGACAGGAATGATCTCCATGGATCCATGATGCGCCTTCTTGGGCGCGTTGGCGCGCGGCACGATCGCGCGCTCAAAACCATGGGTTGCTGCCTCCCGCAGGCGTTCCTCGCCGTTGGGCACGGGTCGCAACTCACCCGACAGGCCCACCTCGCCGAACGCCACGGTCTTCATGGGCAAGGCTTTGTCACGCAGGCTGGAATGCACGGCCAGGAGGACCGGCAGGTCCACCGCAGTCTCCTGAACCCGGATTCCACCGACGACGTTAATGAACACGTCCTGATCGTATACCGCTGATCCGCCGTGGCGATGCAAGACCGCCAGCAACATCGCCATCCTCGGACCATCCAGCCCCAATGCCACGCGCCGGGGGTTTGCCAAGGGCGATGCGTCAACCAACGCCTGCACCTCGACGAGCAGGGGTCGTGTGCCTTCGCGCGTGACCATCACCGCGCTCCCCGGCGTTGGTCCATTGTGCGCACCCAGGAAGATGGCCGATGGATTGGGCACTTCGCGCAACCCTCGTTCACCCATCGCGAAAACGCCCAGTTCATTGACCGCGCCAAAACGGTTCTTGAAAGCTCGAAGCACGCGGAATCGGCTGCCGGCATCGCCCTCGAAGTAGAGCACGGCATCGACCATGTGCTCGAGGACGCGCGGACCCGCAATGCCGCCTTCCTTCGTCACGTGGCCAACGAGGAAGACGCTGGTTCCTGTTCCCTTGGCAAACCGGACGAGGCGCGCCGTCGATTCGCGAACCTGACTGACGGAGCCCGGCGCAGCGGCCAGCTGTTCGCTCCAGAGCGTCTGCACCGAGTCGACGATGACCAGCTGCGGCCGAGCCGCCTGGGCATGCTCGAGGATGCGTTCGACGCAGGTTTCCGCAAGGCCCTTGAGGGGCTCCAGTGCAAGGCCAAGGCGGCTCGCGCGTCCGGCAATCTGCGCCAGTGACTCCTCGCCGGTCACGTACAAACCCTGGAGCCGCGCGCCCAGCGTGCCGAGCATCTGCAACAAAAGGGTGGACTTGCCGATCCCCGGATCACCCCCGACCAGCACCACCGAGCCGTGCACCATCCCGCCGCCGAGGACCCGATCGAGTTCACCAATCCCCGTGAGGCTCCGGGCCTCGAAGCCCTGTGCAACTTCCGCCAGCGGTGTGATGCGAGGCGCATCGACCTGCCCGGCATAACCGGCGCGCTTCGGCGCAGAACTCGCCGCCCGTGCCGGCTCGATGATGAACTCGCCAAGCGTGTCCCAGGCACCGCATGCAGCGCATTGGCCCTGCCAGCGCGTGTGTTCCGCGCCACATTGGTTGCAGACGTAAGCCGTTTTTGCCTTAGCCATGGGCTACTCCTTCGCGATCGGGCGCACGGCCCAAACGAGGCACCGATTCCCGCGCCATGGACGAGGCGTGCGCATCACGCCTCCATGAACAGCACGCGCCGCGTCAGGCCGCAGGTCAATTGGTAGCTGATCGTGCCCGCCGCCGCAGCCACCCGTTCAGCGGGCAATTCGGGGCCCCAAAGCACGACCTCATCTCCCACCTGCGCATCCGGTGCCTGCCGCAGGTCCAGCGCCGTGAGGTCCATCGACACGCGGCCGATCAGCGGTACCTCGCGCCCCCCCAGCAACACCGGTGTTCCGCTCGGCGCGCTTCGCGGATAACCATCGCCGTAGCCGATGGCGGCGATACCGACCGGCATGTCCTCGGGACATGTCCAGGCACCGGCATAACCGACGCTCTCCCCCCGGCCAACACGATTGATGGCAATGAGCCGCGTGCATAGACGAAGCGCAGGACGCATGCCGTGGTCGGCACCGGTCTTCCCCTCGACCACCGAAAGCCCATAGAGCAATCCGCCCGCGCGAGCCCAGTCGCCGCGCGCACGAGGCCAACCCAGCAGACCCGCGGAATTCGACAGCGACCTGGGACCGGCCAATCCACGCGTGGCAGCTTCAAATGCGTCGATCTGCATCGTGGTCGTGGACTTGCCGAACTCGTCTGAGGCAGCAAAATGCGTCATCAGGACGATCTCCCGGTGGACATGAGGCAGCCGCGACAACCGTGCATGGACTTCGGTGACCCGTCCGGGCGCGAATCCGAGGCGATGCATGCCGGAGTCGACCTTCAGCCAGATACGCAGGGGCGCGCCAACGGATTCCGCCTCCAGCCAGCGCAGCTGGGAATCATGGTGGATCACCGCCTCGAGATCGAGGCGACGCAATTCCGAGAGATCGTCCGGGCCATCAGGACCCGATAGCACCACGATCCGCTCACGATGACCCGCTGCACGCAGACGCTGCCCATCGGCGATCGCCGCCACGCCGAAGGCATCGGCGCCATGCAGCGCGCGCGCGACGCGCTCGAGCCCGTGTCCGTAGCCATCTGCCTTGATCACCGCCATGAGACGGGCGGGGGCCGCCATGGCCCGCAAGCGAGCGTGGTTGAAGGCCAGCGATGCGATGTCGACGTGCGCGACCGCCAGCCGACTCATTCGAAACTGCCGCCGTAATGGCCTGGATCGTAACTCTCGAACTTGGTGTAGCGACCCAGAAATGCAAGCTTGATGGTGTCCGTCGGACCATTGCGCTGCTTGCCGATGATCACTTCGGCGAGGCCCTTGTCGGATGACTCCTTGTGGTAGTACTCGTCCCTGTAGATGAACATGATGACGTCGGCATCTTGTTCGATGGCGCCCGATTCGCGGAGATCAGCCATGACGGGTCGCTTGTCGGTGCGCTGTTCAAGCGAGCGGTTGAGCTGGGACAGGGCGACCACGGGCACGTTCAGCTCCTTCGCCAATGCCTTGAGTCCGCGCGAAATTTCGGAAATCTCCGTCGCGCGGTTCTCCGTGCTGCCTGGAACCTGCATCAACTGCAGGTAATCGATGACGATCAGGCCGAGGCCATGCTCGCGCTGGAGACGCCGCGCGCGCGCGCGAAGCTCCATTGGGGCGAGCGCCGGCGTATCGTCGACGAATATCCGCGCGCCACTGAGCAGGCTCATGGCATTGGTCACCCGCGGCCAGTCCTCGTCCGGGATGTCGCCATTGCGCAACTGCGTCTGGTCGATGCGGCCGATCGATGACACCAGGCGAAAGCCCAATTGGGTAGCCGACATTTCCATGGAAAACACGAGCACGGTCTGCTTGCCACGCAATGCCGCGTGCTCGGCGATGTTGAGCGCAAAAGCAGTCTTGCCCATCGAGGGGCGGGCGGCAACGATAATGAGGTCGGACGGCTGCAGGCCCGAAGTGAGTTTGTCGAGATCGATGAATCCGGTCGCCAGCCCGGTGAGCTGGCCACGATTCGCATACCGATCCTGCAAGAGGCGCAAGACCTCCCGCGCCGTCTCGTGCATGCCGACGTAACCCTGCCCGTTGCGCTTGCCCCCTTCGGCGATGGCGAAGACACGCTGTTCGGCAAGATCCACCAATTCCCGCGTGGCGCGGCCTTCCGGACGATATGCGTCCTCGGCAATCGAGACGCCGGCGTCGATCAGCCGGCGCAGCATCGACTTTTCTCGCACGATCTCCGCATAGGCGCGCACATTGGCGGCACTGGGCGTGTTGTTGACCAGCTCGGCCAGGTAGCCAACGCCACCGACGTCTCCTGCCTGCTGCTGGGATTCGAACCACTCGCCGAGCGTGATGGCATCGCAAGGCTGATTCCGTTCGACGAGCCTGCCGATTGCTGTGAAAATCAGCCGGTGATCCCGTCGGTAGAAGTCCTCGGGCTGCAGAACGTCGGCGACGCGGTCCCAAGCCTCCGGCTGCAGCATGATCCCGCCCAGCACCGCCTGCTCGGCTTCGATCGAATGCGGGGGAATCCGCAGGCTCTCGACGGAAGGCGCCGGCTTGCGCTCGGGCATCAAAGCAGACATCGGTGACTCCTCCTGAACTCGACCCAGAAAAACGGGCCCCGGCATGGATGATGGACCCCACCGTGCCACACTGGAAGTGGACAACCTTGTGCCACTTTTGTGTATAAGCCTGTGCGTTGTTTCGCACATCGGCGTCGCACGGGCTGCGACGCCGACGTCACGCCGAAACGACGACGGGCGCCGCAGCGCCCGTCGTGGTGCCTTGACCGCGGTATCCGTCAGAGTGCCTTGACGATCACCTTCACGGTGGCGCTGACGTCCGCATGCAACGCCAGCGTCACGCTGGCCTCACCAACGGCGCGGATCGGCCCTTCGGCCATGATCACCTCGCTCTTTTCCGCCTGCAGGCCGCGGGCCGTGAGCGCTTCGGCGATCTCGCGCGGACCAACCGAACCGTACAACTTGCCTTCGGGGCTGGCGTTCACGCTCAAGACCACTTCCTGGCCCTCGAGCCCAGCGCGGCGTGCCTCAGCTGCACCCAGCGTGGCCGCATGCTTGGCCTCGAGTTCGGCCCGACGCTTTTCGAATTCGGCCAGGTTCGCGGCCGTTGCCGGTGCCGCCTTGCCTTGCGGTACCAGATAATTCCGACCGTACCCCGGCCGGACTCGGACCTTGTCGCCCAGGTTTCCCAGGTTCTTCACTTTCTCAAGCAGGATAAGTTCCATCGTGATTCTCTCAATTCGTTAGCGCCTGCGGCGCAGCCTTGCGGCGGTCCGAATCAGCAGCCGCCGCTCACAGGTCGTGCGCGTCGGTATAGGGCAGAAGAGCCAAGAAACGGGCGCGCTTCACCGCAGTCGCCAGCTGCCGCTGATACCGCGATTTGGTGCCGGACACGCGACTCGGGACGATCTTGGCGTTTTCCGTGATGTACTGCCGCAGCGTGTTGAGGTCCTTGTAGTCGATCTCGGTCACGCCTTCGGCGGTGAACTTGCAGAACTTGCGGCGGCGGAAGAATTTGGACATGGAAATGTTCCTCAGGCGACCTGGTCTTGCGACTCGGTGGATTCGGCCTCGTCATCGCGGCGGCGCGGGGACTTGGATTCTTCCTTCTCCTTGGCCTTCAGGATCGGCGACGGTTCGGTGACCGCATCGTCGCGACGCACGATCAGATGCCGCAGAATCGCATCGTTGAAGCGAAACCCGGATTCCAGCTCGGCAACCGTCTTGGCACCGCACTCGATGTTGAGCAGCGCGTAATGCGCCTTGGCGAGGTCCTGGATGGTATAGGCCAGCTGGCGCCGCCCCCAGTCCTCGACACGATGCACTTTTCCGCCATCGGCCTCGACCAGCGTGCGGTAGCGCTCCAGCATGGCTGGTACCTGCTCGCTCTGGTCAGGGTGGACCAGAAACACGACTTCGTAATGACGCATGATTGCTTCCTCGCGGGTGGCCCTGCCCCATCGGGGGCTTGGGGTCAGCCTCCCGTCACGGCGCAGCCGGCGGTGAGGCAAGGGCTGTCAGCACAGGGCAGACAGAAGCGGAAGTGTACCTGCAACGCTGCCCTTGCGGCAAGGCGCTGGCGCCATGCAGCGACGCCCCGGCCGGTTCAACCTACAGTGAAGCTCTCGCCACACCCACAGGAACCGGTCGCATTCGGATTCTCGAATACGAACTGCGCATTCAGACCGAGCCGCCGGAAGTCCACGTGCAAGCCCGTCAGCACCGGTACGCTCGATTCAGACACCGCCACCGGCACACCGGCGCATTCCGCCAGCAAATCATCATCATCGAGGCGTTCCGCGAGGTCGACGACATAGCTGTAACCCGAACAGCCGCTGCGCTTGACCGAAAATCGAACTGCCCGCGCCGCGGGATCGCGTGCCAGAAACTCGGCGCAGCGCGCGCGCGCCGCGTCGCTGAGCGTGATGGGGAGGGATGCGACCGTCTTCATGCGCGCAGTTTAGCGCGCCGCGGCGCGTCGGGTACGATCAACGCTTTGGGGCATGCGCCGGCGCGCAAGCGGAGTACACGAAACATGGCAATCCTCAGTGTCAAGCAGGCGCTGACCGGCAATCAGACTGGCCATCAGGCAACGGTTCAGGGGTGGGTACGGACGCGCCGCGACTCCAAGGCCGGCCTGTCATTCATCAACCTGACCGATGGTTCATGCTTCGCTCCAATCCAGGTCGTGGCACCGGCCACGCTTGCCAATTACGAGTCGGAAGTGAAGCGCCTAACGGCAGGCTGCGCCCTGCGCGCGACCGGCATGCTGGTCGCGTCGCAGGGTCAGGGCCAAGCCGTCGAATTGCAGGCAACCGATATCGAGGTTGTCGGCTTCGTCGACGACCCGGAAACCTATCCCGTCCAGCCGAAGGCCCATTCACTGGAGTTCCTGCGCGAAATCCCCCACCTCCGGCCGCGTACCAACCTGATCGGCGCCGTTGCGCGGATGCGGCATACGGCCATGAGCGCCATACACCGCTGGCTGGGCGACCAGGGCTTCGTCTGGGTCAACACACCCATCGTGACGACATCCGACGCCGAGGGCGCCGGCCAAATGTTCCGTGTGTCCACGCTGGACATGGCGAACCTGCCGCGTACGCCCGGTGGCGGCATCGACTTCGGGAAGGACTTCTTCGGGAAGGAGGCCTTCCTCACCGTGTCCGGGCAGTTGAACGTCGAGGCCTACTGTCTCGCACTCAGCAGGGTTTATACGTTCGGCCCCACCTTTCGCGCCGAGAATTCCAACACCGCGCGACATCTGGCGGAATTCTGGATGGTCGAGCCCGAGATCGCATTCGCCGACCTGGATGCGGACGCCACGCTTGCGGAAGGCTTCCTCAAGGCCATTTTCGAGGCCGTCTTGTCCGAGCGCGCGGATGACCTCGCGTTTTTCGCCGAGCGAGTCGAGCCGAAGGCCATTAGCCGCCTCGAATCGTTTGTCCGCCATCCGTTCGCGCGACTCGATTATTCCGATGCCATTGACGTCCTCCAGAAAGCGCCAAGACGATTCGAATTTCCCGTCCAGTGGGGCATGGACCTGCAAACGGAACACGAGCGGTACCTCGCCGAAGACTATGTCGGCCGCCCCGTCGTGGTCATGAACTATCCCGAGTCGATCAAAGCCTTCTACATGCGCCTGAATGATGATGGGCGCACGGTCGCGGCCATGGACGTCCTGGCACCCGGCATTGGGGAAATCATCGGTGGCAGCCAGCGCGAAGAACGCCTGGATTTCCTGGACCGGCGAATGGCGCAGTTCGGCCTCGACCCTGCGCACTACGAGTGGTATCGCGATCTGCGCCGCTATGGAACCGTGCCGCATGCCGGCTTTGGCCTGGGGTTCGAGCGCCTGCTCGTGTACTTGTGCGGCCTCGCCAATATTCGCGATGCCATCCCGTACCCGCGCACGCCCGGCAATGCCCTCTACTAGGAGCCCATCGGCGGCCCCGCCCGGACGGCGAAGTCGCATTCGATGGACAGCATGAGCCTGTGCCGGGCGCGCGAGTCGTCGTGGCAGCCTTCGGATGGCGTCATCGGCCGTGCGTTATCCTTGCCCCATGCCTGAGATTGCCGAGCTGCTTGCCAACAACCGTCAATGGGCGGATGGGCAACGCGCGCGCGAACCGGAATTTTTCAAGCGACTGTCACGACAACAGGCGCCGCAGTACCTGTGGATTGGCTGTGCCGACAGCCGGGTCCCCGCCAACGAAATCATCGGCCTTCCACCGGGCGAAGTATTCGTCCATCGCAACGTCGCCAACGTGGTCGCCCATGGCGATCTCAACTGCCTGAGCACCATCCAGTTCGCCGTCGACGTCCTCAAGGTCAAGCATATCCTCGTCGTCGGCCACTACGGCTGCAGCGGCGTGCAAGCGGTTCTGGAGCAGCGCAGGATGGGGCTCGTGGACAACTGGCTTCGCCACGTCGGGGACGTGATGATCAAGCACCGGGCGGTCCTCGATGTGGTCGACATGGACAGCCTGCGGAATGCGCGCCTGTGCGAACTCAATGTCATCGAGCAAGCTTCCAATGTCTGCCTGACCACCGTGGTGCAGGACGCCTGGGCGCGCGGCCAGCGGCTGGCGGTCCATGCATGGATCTATAGCCTGGTCGATGGCCAGATTCGCCCCCTCGGCATGCGCGTTGACTGCCTCGACGATCTTGCCGCAGCCCAAGCGACCGCGCTCGGCGGACTCGCCAAGCCGGTCGATTTCGCGCGCTGACCAACGGGCCCGCCCACTGCCCGCGAGCACCATGGGCTTGGGCAACCGCGTCATCGTTTAGAGCATCCAGCATTTGGCCCGGCGCTCGCCTGACGAGACGCCGGCCGGACGGTCAGGGCCGCTCCGGCGACGCTGATCCAGCAAGGGGATCCCCTGAGCCGCCTATGCCTCGGCCCACCCCTGGCGCAGATGGCGCCAGTGGACGATCACCCGATCGCCCACCGTTTCGTCGGACGAATAGTGCGAACGCCCCCCGCGTCATCGCTGGAGACGTTCGCAAAACCGTACCCGCCTTTGTCTCGATCTTTCCCTTACATGCCGCCATTCGTCGCCGCTGATCCCGGCTTTTTCAGCTCCACCTTTTTGGCGTGCTTGACGCGCTTGCTGGCATGCCATTTCTTCTTGGTGTGCTTGGTGGCCTTGGCATGGTGCCAAGTCTTCTTGGTCTTGTGCTTCGCCATTGTCGTATGGCGTTTGACCATTTTTTTATTTGTCTTGGTCTCCTGCTTCATCTCATGCTTGACCGTGGGCATTGGCTCCGTTGGTGAGGTGCCCTGAGCAGCGAATACCGAGCCCGAGAACAGCATTGCCCCAAGCAGCAGCATCGGAACGGCGAACTTGCGCATGACTTCAATCCTCGTGGGTTGGCCTGCAGTTGTCGCACCATGGCCCGACCGCAGCCAATGATGCGGCCAGTCCACGTTGCCCGAGCCTCTCGCACTGCAGGCTGAACAACTCATCGGGTGGATTGTGCAAGTAAAGGTCGGCGCTGGGGCGGTGCATCGCAGCGACCTGTCGCGTGCCGCGCACGGTCGCTAGGGGACCCTGCTTCGGTGCCGAATCATCGATTCATTGGACTGCGGCCAGGCCCGCGTCCAGGAGTGCACCTAAAACCGCCTGCAGGCGAGCGGCGCGGGCGGCGTTCCAGACAAACGTGTCTTCGTCCATGTAGGTATGCTGCGCCAGCTCCAGCTGCAAGGCGTGCACGCCCTGGTCTGGCTGCCCGTAGTGGCGGGTGATGTAGCCGCCCTTGAAGCGGCCATTGATGACGAAACTGTAGGTTCCCTGCGCAGCAAGCACACGAGCAATCGCCCCCTGGACCCGCATGCCGCAGCTCAGGCCATCGGCACTGCCGAGGTTCAGATCAGGCAAAACACCATCGAACAGCCTCGGCACCCGGGAGCGGATCGAGTGACCCTCCCAGAGGAGAACCCGTGGGTAGCGGGAATGCAGTCGATCAAGTTCGGCAGAAAGCGCATCGTGATAAGGCTGCCAGTATCGCTGGCGGCGTGCCGCAATTTCCGCGGCATCCGGCTCTGCGCCCGCCTTGTACAGCGGCCCGCCGGCAAAACTCTGAGTCGGACACAGGGATGTTTCCGCCTTGCCGGGGTACAACGGCGCCCCGTCGGGTGGCCGGTTCAAGTCGATCACGTAACGGGACCAGCGCGGCACGAGCACGCTGGCACCGAGTCCGTGGGCGAATTCATACAAACGCGCGACGTGCCAGTCGGTATCCGGTACACGAATCGCCTCAGGCCGCATCGATTCAGCGATTTCGACCGGAATCTCGACGCCATCGTGCGGCAAGCTGACCAGCAGCGGTGCACTGCCGGTCAGCAGGGTGAAGTCGGCCATCGTGCTCAACGGCCCGCCCGGTCCTTGAGGGAGCAGGTATTGATCCCGAACAACGCGTACGCCGGACAGATCGAGAAAAGCCCGGACGCCAGCGGAAGTAGCCCGATCAGGCCCCACCAGCGCGTGCTCCCGGGAAGAATAAAGACGAGCGCAAGCAGCGCAATGCCGATGGCAATGCGAACGATGCGATCCAGACTGCCGACATTGGCTTTCATGGCATGCCTCCGATACAAGGAAATCCCATCCTAATGCGCTAGTCGAACCGGTGCTGGGGGGACGACCGCAAGGCGGGATCCTACAGGGCGAAGCGGGCCGGGTCGTACGGTGCCGCATCCAGCGTCAGCGGCTCGCGACTCATCTGTTGGGCCACCAGCTCGGCGGTCGCCGCACACATGCTGACCCCCAGCATGCCGTGTCCGGTTGCAAGCCATAGGTTGCGCCAGCGCCCGCTCGGACCGACAAGCGGCACTTCGTCACGGCTCATCGGCCTCCACCCCCACCATTGCTCCCGCGGGCCACCCGTGGGCGGCACCTTCAGATACTCGGCTGCGGCGCGTTGAAGCGCGGCGAGCCTGGGCGGGTTAAGCCCTTCGTTCCATCCGGCGAATTCCATGGTGCTGCCGAGGCGAAACCCGTCCGGCCAGGCCGTAACGCACACGCTGCGCTCCTTGAGCACAAGGGGCGCGCGTGGCGCGCCGGCTTGCGCATCCCAGGTGATCGAATAGCCTTTGCCAGGCTGGACGGGTATGCGGAGGCCTAGATCGCGAACCACAAGCGGCGACCATGCGCCCAACGCCAGGACGATTTGGTCGCCCGTGAATCGTCCGTGCCCCGACCGCACGGCAACGATGCGTCGGTCGGCGCAATCGAACCCTTCGACGCGTACGCCGGTGTCAATGACGCCGCCCAAAGCTTGCACTCGGGCGGCCAGTCCGGCGACGAGCCTCTCTGGGCGCAATACAGCATCCCCGACATGTTCGATCGCGCCGGCGACACCCGTCGTCAGCGCCGGCTCACGTGCTTCGACTTCGTCTCCGGCAAGCATGCGCGCCGGGATGTCCAGGCGATGCAATGTCTCGATGTAATGACGCTCAGCGGCTAGCGCGCGGGCATCACGAAAGACCAGCAGCAATCCGGGCTCCTGCCATCCCGCGTCGATGGCTGCTCCGGCCAGCCAGGAGGGAAACAGCTCGCGCGAACGAGTCAGAAGCGCTGCGCGCGCGCGCGAAGCACGCCAGAATGATTGAGGGCGCGCCTGGGTGGCGAGTCCGAAAAGCCATCGCCAGCGCGCAAGATCCGGTCTCGGGTCGATGCGCAGTGGCGCATCGACCCGCCCGAGCGAACGGAGCGCGCGCAGGATGGTTCCCGGTGCCGTCAGCGGTGGCGCGTGGCTGGGCGTGATCGTTCCGCAGTTCCCGTGCGAGGCCCCTGCGCCAGGCACCGCCTGCTCGAGGACCCGCACCCTCGCACCCCGATTCAGCAACTCCAGCGCGCAGGCCAGCCCGATTACGCCGGCACCCAACACCAGCACGTCGTTCCTCTCGCTCATAACGAGATTGTAGGAGGTTCATGGCCCCAAACCGAAAGGGCAACGCGCCGATCTGCCGCGGCGTGTCGTGCCAGTGTCGCAATGTGACGCGTCGCCTACCGCGAATTGCGCCGGAAAGCCTGCAAAATGGCCTGTAAATCTTTGTTTCTACATTGTCTCAATGTGTGGCACGAAGCCTGCTTTGACTGGGACATGATCGCTCACGCCCTCGCCGAAGAGACCAACGCCATGGCCACCACCTCTGAACTCCTGCTCGCCCTGCGCAATCAGGGAAGTGGCTGGCTGGCCACGCTGATCGTTGCGTTGAGCGAAGCCCAGATGGATCCCGGTTTCACGACGCAGCAGCAGGCGCTCCTGGCCGAACTCTGCAAATCCGGTCAGGTTGTCCCGACGGTCGTACGCGCGGCGGCACTTCAACGCTCGCTGGACTTCGAACGCCAGCTCGACCAACAAAGCGCCGACCTCGCTGCCGCGAGTTGACTCAGCCCAGCAGGCAGGCAATGGCCGGTTGGAGCCATGGCCGATCGCGGGCATGACTTGCGCCAGCTGACGGTCGCGCTAACCTCACGACGAGCCACGTGAGGCCGACCATGCATCGATTGCTGCGACTAGGCCTGACCGCTTGCGCCGCGCTGCTGCTGGCCGCCTGCGCGAGCACGCCCCAGCGCCTGCAGCCTGACAGCACTCGGGCGATGCTCTCGAATGATGTGCTGTTTGGCGCCATCAGCCTCGTGGGCACACCCTACCGCTGGGGCGGGGACACGCCAGAAGGCGGCTTCGACTGCAGTGGCCTGGTCGACTACGTCTTCCGGACGGATGCCGGCGTGGACCTCCCGCGAACCTCCATTGCGATGAGCCGGTTGCCCGACCGGCGCGTTGAAAGCGGCCAACTCGAGCCGGGCGATCTCGTGTTCTTCGCAACCGACGGCGGCGGAGTCAGCCATGTCGGCATTTACGTGGGCAAGGGCCGCTTCGTCCACGCGCCGGACACGGGAGGCACCGTGCGCCTCGACCGGCTGGACAACCCGTACTGGCACAGCCATTTTCTCTATGGCAAGCGCGTCTTGCGCTGAGTCCCCCTGCGGCTGCAACAGCAGCCCTCTCCAGGCTTCATCCGTGCGCGTGCGTCCCATCCGCTCCGTGTGCGTGCCTGTGCGCCATTTCCTCGCTGCTCGCCTCGCGCGCAGCCAGAATCTCGACCTCGAAATCGAGGATCTTGCCAGCCATCGGGGGGTTGCGATCCACGTCAACTGCGGTCATGCCCACCTTGACCACGGTAACCCATTCCTGACCGCCCCCTTTCAGCGCCAGGGGTACCAGCATTCCTGCCTCCAGGCGCGGGACGTGGCTGAAATACTTCTTCGGCACGCGCACGACCATGCCTTCCTGGCGCGGGCCGTAGCCGAGTTCCGGGGGCACGCTGACGCTGAAACGGTCTCCAACCTCACGACCCACCAGCGCCTGCTCGAGGCCGGGAATGATGTTGCCGTGCCCGATCAGCACGTGCAGTGGCTCATTTCGATCAAATGAACTCTCAACCTGCCGACCACCCTCGTTGAGGCGGTAGTGAAAGCTGACGACCTGATTTTCAGCAATGGGCATGGCTTAAGCGACCGGGCGAAAGCACAAGTGTAGCCCGGCTGCACGGGAACTGCTCAAGGAATTCCGCTCGCGCAGCCGCGATACGTGGCCGCCGGCGTCTCCAAGATCGCATGCCAGACCATGGACCGCGCACCCGCCGGAAGTCGGCAATTGCCTGGACTGATCGTGAGAGTGACGAAACCGTCGGCCGTCGCGTAGACGACCACGCCTGACGCCAGTCGCTGCCTGGAAACACCACGATAGGTCTGGCGTAGCGGATCGTGCGCGCCCACGCTGGTGCGCAGTTGCCTTGCACCACGAACGCCGAAGATCCGTGCCGTCCAAGTCGGGCGAAGACCGTTCGCGACCAGTACAGGCGGTCCCGACGGCACTGCCTGACCACCGGCAAGCGGCCGCGACACCGGCTTCGGCAGACTGGCCGCCATATTGATCAGCCACAACGTGACGGGCCGGGCGGCGACTGCGACGTCCACCGGTGCCGGTGCCGCCTGAATCCACAGCGGCCGCCCGACCGCATCGTCGATGCGTGCGCGCAGGACATAAAACTGCCCGTCGCGCAAAAGCGACTGCGGCACCTCCAGCACGAAGGCCTGCGGCGACCCGCTGGCCGGCACCGGGGGGGAGTGGGCCAAGGCACGAGTTCCAACGGCCCCCCGCTCGTAGAGGCTCACCGTCAACGTGGCGCCGTCCGGCAGAGATCCAGCCCCTGGGTAGACCACGCTGCCGTGGAATCGCACCACCGCCGGCGGTGGAGCCGGGGGTGGTCGAACGGCCACTGGCGCGCATCCAGCCATCAGTCCAAGCAGCACCAGCAATGGCAGCGCTTGGACCATGGCCGAAGCGCGCAATAACCCCTGTCTTCTCATGTCGGCGACGATATAACCGCAGGGCCTTGTCGCGCAAAGCCTTTGACGAGGCGCATCGCAGGACGACACTTGACTCGTCCGCGACCGTCACCATGTCGAGGACCATCCACGGGCGGCAAGCTCGCCGCACGCGACTGGAGTTGCTCCATGCCCGATGAAGCCCTTGAGATCGCTTGCCCCCATTGCCTGGCGGTCAATCGCGTACCCGCCGCTCGGCTGGAGCAACAGCCGAAGTGTGGGCGCTGCGGAAAGTTGTTGTTCGATGGCCATCCGGCCCCGCTGACTGACGCCAACTTCAGCAGCCTGGTCGGGCGGACGCGCGTGCCGGTCGTCGTCGATTGCTGGGCAGCATGGTGCGGCCCATGCCGGGCCTTCGCACCGGTATTCGAACAGGCTTCAAGGCAATTCGAGCCGCACGTGCGATTCGCCAAGCTGGACACCGACAACAATCCATCCACGTCGGCGATGCTGGGCATTCGCAGCATCCCGACCCTGATCGCGTTCCGCGACGGACGCGAATTGGCACGGATGTCGGGCGCGATGTCACTCAGCCAATTCGAACTGTGGCTGCGCCAGCACGGCGTGCTCGGCTGACCCGCGGCCGCCGGAAATCCGCTACTGGGCCGCCGGGGACGTGCAGTACTGCCTGATCTGGGCTTCCGTGTTGGCTTTTTGCAGCGCGCGCTGCTTGCCTTCGAGCGCGACCGGCTTGCCGTCGGCGCCTGCCATGTTGAGCGCCTCGTTGCCGCTGAGCAGCGCCAGGTTCTGGCGCAATTGCTTGCAAAGCGCGGCACGATTGGCCGGCGTATTGGGACGCGACGGGGCCATCGACCCTGATTGCTCCGGGGCTGCACTACCCGCCGCGGCTGGCGCGGTACCCGCGGTCGCACTTGCCGTGTCACTCGCAAGGTGTATCACCTCGTATTTCACCCCGGCAGGTGGCGGCGTCTGCGAAAAGTGCACCGTGCCCTTGCCATCAACCCATTTGTAGACCTGGGCCAACGCCACGACGGGGACCAGCAGCAGCGCCAAGCCAAGCAAGAACGAACGATGCATCGACAGGCCTCCCCGAAAGCTGAGCAACCCCACTCTAGCAGAGCCGCCGGGGGACGCGACGCTGAATTGCGCCGGAGCGTGACCTGCGTCGCTCGAACCTCCGCGATTCATCCGGGAGGGGATCTGTCGGCGGGGTGCATGCGTTGCATTAAACTGAACCGATGAGCGATGCACCAGCCCCTGTACGGCGACCTCGACGCGGCATCTACCTGCTGCCCAACTTGTTCACCACGGGGGCACTGTTCGCCGGTTTCTTCGCCATCATTTCGGCCATGGGTGGCAGCTTCGGCAATGCCGTGCTCGGGGTGTTCATTGCAGCCATCCTCGATGGTCTGGATGGGCGCGTGGCGCGGCTGACCGGCACCCAAAGCGACTTCGGCGTCCAATATGACTCGCTGTCCGACCTGGTGAGCTTTGGCCTCGCACCGAGCTTGATCCTGTACGCTTGGTCGTTGTCGAAACTGTCGGCATATGGCCCTGTCTGGGGCCGCATCGGCTGGACGGCCGCATTTCTCTACGCGGCATGCGCCGCACTGCGCCTTGCTCGCTTCAACACTCAGGTCGGCGTCGCCGACAAGCGCTATTTCCAGGGATTGGCCAGCCCAGCCGCTGCCGGATTCACGATGATCTACCTCTGGGCAGCACAGAATCTTGGATGGAGCGGGCACACGCTGGCATTTGTCACCCCATTTGTAGTCGGCGCCGCTGCGCTCCTGATGGTCAGTCGCTTCCGATATTTCAGCTTCAAGGCCTGGCCCGTCGGCGACCGAGTACCCTTCATTGCCCTGTTCGTGGTCGTGCTGGTGCTCGTTGCACTCGCGATTGACCCCCCTCGCGTGGCGTTTGGCGTCATTCTCATCTACGTGCTCTCCGGCCCAGTCCTCACCCTGTGGGGCCTCGCCGCTCGCCAGCGTAGGCGACGGAGGGGGCGCGCCGCACCATGACCGTGGCCTTCTCCCCGACCGTGCAACGGCAACGCATGCTCCGCGCGCTCGGCCTGCAACCACTGGTGCTACGCCGAGCACAGCCCGAACCGGTGATGGCCAACGCCTCGCCAGCGGCTGGGAAGCCGCCGCAAGCAACCTCCGTTGCGAATCCCGCGGCCGGCAAACGCTTGCCGCTCATCGTTCTCCTCCCCGCAGGCGCGGCCGGTGATCCTCGCCAGCAGGCGCTCTTGCGCGCAGCACTGACGAGCCTCCCCATTGCATTGCAGCGTGCGCCGTGTATCGAGCTTTCGGCGCTGCGGGAGCCACTGCCGGCCGCCGATGCCTATCTCGTGCTGGGTTCACCAACCATGGATGCGCTGGATGGCCATGTGCCACCGGCCGCCAAGGAAGAGGCCTGCGTCGTGGCTGCGGACGCACCCAGCGAACTGCTGGCCCATCCGGCGAGAAAGCGCGCTCTTTGGCAGGCACTCAAGACGTTGCGCGCGCGGCATCTGCAAACGACCGTCGTGTAATGGTCGCGCAGCCGAACCCGCAACCGGTCGCGCTGCGTCCCATGCGTATCGATGACCTGGCTCAGGTCGCCGAAATCGAAATGGCTGCGTACGAGTTCCCTTGGACCCGCGGTGTCTTGCGCGATTGTCTGACTGCCGGCTACGACGCCTGGGTACTGGCCAGCGGTTCGCGCATTCTCGGATATGGCATCCTCTCCGTCGCAGCACAGGAAGCCCATCTCCTCAATCTCTGCGTCGCGCCATCCGAACAAGGTCAGGGCTACGGTCGGCGCTTGCTCCGACGCATGCTCGACCTCGCGCGCTGGCACGATGCGCAGCGAGTGTTCCTGGAAGTGCGTCCAAGCAATCGACGCGCCATTGAGCTTTACGACCAGGCCGGCTTCAACGAAATAGGCCGCCGCCGCGGCTACTATCCAGCGACCAGAGCGCGCGAGGACGCAATCGTGATGGCGCTCGAGCTATTGCCACCTGATGACGTACCCCAGGATTGAGCGTCCTCGCCTGCGTCTTCAGCCGAGGCGTACTGCCTGCGCATCCAGCTTCGCCAATTCGTCGCGCCATTGCACCAACCGTTCGCGCTCCTGCGCCACCACGGCAGTGGGAGCATTTGCGACAAAGGTCGGACTGGCCAACTTCTTCTCGCACTTGTCGATTTCCGCCTCAACGCGCCTGCGCTCCTTGGTCAGTCGCGCACGTTCGGCATCGAGGTTGATCAGGCCGGCCAAGGGAACATGCACCACCACGCCAAGCACCGGACTGGCTGCCGAGGGGGGAGGGATCTGCCCCGGCGCTAAATGCTGGACCGATTCAAGGCGACACAAGGCCTGCAGCATCGGTTCGATCCGCAAAAGCACGCCCGGATCGCTGGGAACGCCTTCCACCAGTAGCGGCACGCGCTTCCCGGGCGATACACCCAATTGGCTGCGCAGGCTGCGAATCTGTCCAGCCATCCCGATCAGCACCTCCACATCCCTGGCTTCGGCTGGATAGTCGTTTCCAGGAGCACCTGATGGGTAGGGCCGGCCCAGGACGCTGACAATGTCAAGCCCAAGGCGTGGCGCGATCTGCTGCCAGATCTCTTCGGTGATGAACGGCATGATGGGGTGAAGGGCACGGAGGACGCCTTCCAGGACGTACAGCAGCGTATGGCGTGTGGAGCGAGATTCGACCTCCTGCCCGCCGTTGAGTGACAGTTTCGACAGTTCCAGAAACCAGTCGCAATAGTCATTCCACACGAACTGGTAAAGCTCATGGGCAACGAGGTCAAATCGGTAAGACGCAAAGTTCTCCGCCACGCCGTGCATCGTGTGCCGGAAGCGCGCATGGATCCATTTCTCGCCAGCCGTGGCCAGTGGCGGATCCCCACTGGCGCTGAACCCTTCCGTATTCATCAGGACGAAGCGAGCGGCGTTCCAGAGCTTGTTGCAGAAATTCCGGTATCCGTCCGCACGCTTGAGGTCGAAGTTGATCGTGCGCCCATGCGTGGCCAGCGCCGCGAATGTGAAACGCAAGGCGTCCGTTCCAACCGCCTTGATGCCGTCCGGGTATTCCTTTCGAATGCGCTTCTCGACCTTGGCACGAACTTGCGGGATCAGCAGGCTGGCCGTCGACTTGTGAACCAACTCCTCGAGATCGATCCCGTCGATCAGATCCAGTGGATCGATGGTGTTGCCCTTGGACTTGGACATCTTCTGGCCTTCGGCATCACGCACGATGGCGTTGATGTAGACCTCGCGGAAGGGAACTTTTCCCGTGAAATAGCGAGTGGCCATGACCATGCGAGCCACCCAGAAGAAAATGATGTCGAACCCGGTGACGAGTGCGGCGCTAGGCAGGAAGGCCTGATCAACGCGCCAATCTGCTAGAACTTCACCCTGATCATCCTTCACTGGACCATCAAGCTTCGGCCAACCCATCGTCGAAAAGGGCCACAGCGCTGAAGAAAACCAGGTATCAAGGACGTCTTCATCCTGGACCAGCGCCCCCGGATGGTCGATATAACGGGTGATCCTTGCCAGCTTGTCCTCGAGGCCGGCGACGAATCCAGGCTCATGCGGTGAAGTCGTCGCGCATCGACCGATTTCCCGACGCAGGCGCTCAAGCTCATAATCCAGCGCCTCCTTCGCATCCTCGCCGACAAGAATATCCCCGTCGGGCGTGTACCACGCGGGTATGCGGTGGCCCCACCAAAGCTGTCTGCTGATGCACCAGTCCTGGATGTGCTCGAGCCACTGCACATACGTGGCACTCCAGTTCTCGGGGACGAACCGGATCGCACCCGACGTGACCGCTTCAAGCGCTGGCCGGGTAATCGCCGCGAGTCCGCCGGGACGGCCGTCAGGCTGCTTTTCGCGCGTCAGGTCCACGAACCACTGGTCGGTCAGCATTGGCTCGATGACCGCATCCGAACGCTGGCTCACCGGTACCTGCAGCTTGTGCGGCGACGTGCCAACGAGCAGCCCGCGCGCCTCGAGGTCGGCAAGGATCGCCTCGCGCGCTTCGTAACGATCCAGACCCCGATAGGTCTCTGGAATCTGCTCCAGCGCGGATGCCGCGGAATGCGGGTGATCGTCACCATCCGGAAGGATTTGCGAACCTCCGCAATACCCTGGCCCTCGCTTCATGTCGCCATCCGAAGCATCGCTCGGCGAAATGATGCGAGCGTCCAACGTCAACACATTGATCAGCGGAAGTCCATGCCGCTGGCCGGTGGCGTAATCGTTGAAGTCGTGCGCCGGCGTAATCTTGACGCAGCCGGTGCCAAACGCCCGGTCGACGGATGCATCGGCGATGATCGGGATTCGCCGCTCGACCAGCGGCACCGTCAAGGTCTTACCGACGAGATGCGCATAGCGTTCGTCTTCGGGATGCACGGCCACGGCGACATCGCCCAAGAGAGTCTCCGGGCGCGTCGTTGCCACCACGAGGCCTCGCGTACCCCCTGGGCCTTGCAGGTGCCCCTCACCGAAGGGATACAGAATCGACCACAGGAAGCCGTCTCGTTCCTCGCTGTTCACCTCGAGATCCGAAACGGCCGTTCGCAAGACCGGATCCCAGTGCACGAGACGCTTGCCGCGATAGATCAGTCCAGCACGGGCCCATTCGACGAACACCTTGCGTACCGCCGCGGACAGCCCCTCGTCCATCGTGAAACGCTCTCGTGACCAGTCGATGCTCGCCCCAAGTCGCTGCATTTGGTTGGTGATGGTTGATCCGGAATGCCTCTTCCACTCCCACA
Source organism: Pseudomonadota bacterium (assembly GCA_021795435.1). Taxonomy (GTDB): domain Bacteria; phylum Pseudomonadota; class Gammaproteobacteria; order Xanthomonadales; family Rhodanobacteraceae; genus Metallibacterium. The sequence continues at coordinate 3,172 of JAJYPJ010000001.1, read as the reverse complement.
CGCGATCGACGAAGTCCTCCCGCCCCAAGTCATGGCGCGTTTTGCCCTCGGCGGCCAAGCGGTTCTCGACGATTTTCTGGGTCGCGATCCCGGCATGGTCGGTACCACCCTGCCAAAGAGCGCGCTTCCCAGACATGCGCGCATGACGCACCAAGGCATCCATGATCGTCTGCTGGAAGGCATGGCCCATGTGCAGCGTCCCGGTGACGTTGGGCGGCGGCAACAGGACGCAATAGGGATCCCCGTCGCCGGCAGGCTTGAACATTCCGTGCTGCAGCCAGTGGCGGTACCACTTGGACTCGAGTGAACCGGGCTCAAAGCTGGGGGGAAGGGACATGGTTGGGATTCGACCGTTCGCGGATCAATCCTCGATTGTAATCAGCCCACTGCTGCGATGCAGCGCAATTTCGGAAAAGAAGACGATCTTTGCGCGCGGATCGACTTGCGGATGTTGCCGAGATACTCCCTGTCGTAGCCGACGATTCGCCTAAGCCGGATCCGCCTTGCGCTCGGCAAGCGACGCGGGTTGCCACCCCGCACGCGCCCTTGCTAGCCTCCATGGTTTCTTGCGCGAACGGAACGCTCACCGGAACGGCCGGGCATGGCCGGCAATTTCGCGATGCTCCGGCAAGAACGCGGGCCTGGGCTGCCCACCGACCTGAATGGCTGCAACCGCCTTGCAGCATGTCCCTGAGGACGGATTCATGCATACGCTCTGGATCGCATTCGTCGGCGTTGCACTGGCGGAACTCGGAGACAAGACGCAACTCCTCACGCTGGTGCTGGCTGCGCGCTATCGCAAGCCGTGGCGCGTCCTGGCCGGCATTTTCGTGGCCACGCTGGTCAACCACGCGTTGGCCGCTCTCGCGGGGCATTGGCTCGACTCGCTCCTCACGCCGGGCGTCCAGCACTGGATGATCGGGCTATCGCTCCTGGCCATGGCCGTTTGGACGCTCATGCCCGAACGCATTGACGGCGAGGGCGAGGGCGAGACGCGCTACCAGCGACATGGCGTCTTCGTCGCCAGCGCCCTAGCTTTCTTCATGGCCGAAATGGGGGATCGAACCCAGCTCGCTACCTTGGTCATGGGCGCCCACTTCACACCCTATTGGCAGGTCGTGACCGGCACGACGCTCGGCATGCTCGCTGTCAACGCACCCACCGTGTGGCTCGGCTCGCGTTATTCGCATGTCATTCCACTGAAGCTGGCACGCACGCTCGCGGCATTGCTATTCGGAGGGCTAGGCCTATGGCTGCTCCTGAAATGATCAAACCAGGTGCAGGAGGATCCAAACCCAGCCAGCCGCCATGAATCCGGCAACGGCATCGTCGGCCATGACCCCGAGGCCGCCGCGGATTTGCCGGTCCATCCATCCTATCGGCCAGGGCTTCCACACGTCGAACAAGCGAAAGAGCGCGAAGGCTGCCGGCACGCCCCACCAAGGGCCCTGCGCCACGAACAAAAGTGCAGCCCACTGGCCAACAAACTCGTCGATGACGAATGCACCGGGGTCATGCATGCCGATCCTGCCTGCAGCACGCCCGCACGCCCACGTCCCGACCGCGAACGCAAGAACGAGCGCCGCCAGGTATGCAGGCATCGACAACTGGCGCAATGCCAGCCAAGGTAGCAACGCAGCCAGTGAACCCGCGGTTCCCGGCGCCACAGGCGAGAGGCCACTGCCAAAGCCAAGTGCAATCCACCCATCGGCATGCGCGAGCAGTCGGCGTCGCTGGGCGGGACCGAGTGAATTGCTCATGAAAAATGCTCGTAGCCGCGCTGCCGCGGCGTAACGTCCATGCCGGCCGCATCCAGTACCTGCACCCCGGGCTCGGCCGTCACGCGACCGACGATGTGAGGCGCGCAGCCGACTCCGCGGAGCGCCGCTAGCGCGGTTTCAAGATGATCGCGCGGAACAGCGACGCAGAGCTCGTAGTCATCACCGCCACTGAGCGCCAAGCGCTGCGCGACGCCACGCGGCAGCACCGAGAGGATTTCGGCGGACAGCGGCACCGCCTCAATGTCAATCTGGACGCCTACCCCGCTTGCGGCGCACACATGCCCGAGGTCAGCCAGCAAGCCATCGGATACGTCGATACAGGCACTCGCAATCCCGCGCATTGCCGTTCCTGCAGCAATTCGGGGCGTCGGGTAGTCCAGCCGCTTGCGCAGCATCTCGCCTGCCGCGCGACTTGGCGCGGCGACCTGGCCCATCGCCAGCATAAGGCCGGCCGCAGCGTCACCCAAGGTGCCGGTGACGACGATCGCGTCACCGACACGGGCACCCGATCGGACAAGCGCAGTACCGGCGGGTACCTGCCCCAATGCCGTGACGGTCAGGCTGAGCGGTCCTCGCGTTGTATCCCCTCCTACCAGCGCCATGCCATGAAGGCGTGCCAAGTGTGTCAATCCGAGGATCAACTCGTCGACCGACGGGGTTTCCGCAGAAGGAAGACTGAGCGACAGGAGCGCCCAGCACGGTTGCGCGCCCATTGCCGCAAGATCGGAAAGATTGACGGCCAGCGCCTTCCAGCCGAGCGCATCCGGCTGAGTATCCACGGGGAAATGCACACCAGCGTTGAGCGTGTCCACGCAAGCGACCAACTGCATCCCGGGCTCGACTGAAAGGACCGCAGCGTCATCACCGATACCGAGCACAACGTCGCGCCGATCGCTTCCCGCGCAACTCCGGATTCGTGCAATCAGGTCGAATTCAGCCACGCCCGTAGCCTGGTCGCGCAGGACGATGCATCAATGCGCTAGTCACGCCCGGCGCGATACTCGGGCGCACGCCATTGCGAAGCCAGGCGATCGAGCACGCCGTTGACATAGTTGTGGCCATGATCCGCACCGAAGCGCTTGGTCACCTCCACCGCCTCGTTGAGGACCACGCGGTAGGGAACGTCGACCCGATAACGCAGCTCGTACGCACCAAGTCGAAGTACGCCGCGCTCGATGGGGTCAACTTGACCCATCGGACGGTCAAGAAGCGGCGCGAGTCCCGCATCCAATTCGTCGATATGCGCGGCGACGCCGCGGACCAGGTCCTCGAAGTACTCCAGATCAGCCACCTCCATGTCCTGTTCGTGGCGAAACTGCTCAATGACGCCAACAATCGGGGTACCCGAAATTTGCCAGGCATACAGAGCCTGCAGCGCTCGACGCCGCGCG